>JBDTOZ010000159.1:0-15393 GCA_039932995.1 Acidobacteriota bacterium
GTGTTCTCCCAGGTGAAGTTGAGGGTGCTCTTGTCGACGCCGATGACGAAGGTCTCCACCGGCTGTTTGACCTTGGAGACCGTCATCTTGGTGCGGCCGAGGTCCTGTTTCTCGTCGTAGTTGGTGCCCCACTGGCCGGTTTGCTTGTTCACGATCAGCGTCCATTCTTTCTCGCCGGGAATGGTGTAGAGGGTGTAGGTGCCGGGGGGGACGTGGAGGGTGCCCAGCATGAGCGTGGTCTCGGTGGTCAGGGTGGTGGCGGCGTTGGCGCCGGTGCGCCACACTTTTCCGTAGGGGACGAGCTCACCCATGATCACGCGATTGCGCTTCGAAGGAGCGCTGTAATCGATGGTGACCTTCTTGCCATTGAGGGTGGCCTCGGCCTTGGCGGGCGGGCTGAGCGGCTTCTTGGCTTCCTCCGCCAGAAGGGCGGTGGCGGACAGAATACAGAGGGCGAGGATGGCGGCGTTGCGCATGTGATCTCCTTTTTCGTCCCGGAGGACGAGCGGGATGATCGCACAAGCCGGCGGTCAGGAGCGCATGAGGGGGTTTCGGGGCGGTGATGGATCGGTGAACGGCCGGCTCTCGCTCAGCTCCCGGCGGCAGCGTCCGGTGGCGTGGTGGAAGACTTCGTCCGAGGCAGCGGGGGTAAACCATGCATCGCAGTTGGCGCACTCCACGAGATCCAGGGGCGGGGTCATGTCGGCGTCTCCCGCCTTTCCGTTCTGCAAGATGTTGGCCTGACGAAGGCCGACAAGCGTCAACCGTCGACTCCTTCCGCACACAACGCCAGCACCCCTTTGGTGAACTCGTCCACGTCGAAGGGCTTGGAGATGACGAGCTTGACGATGTCGAGGTCGAGACGGGTGAGGGCCTGCTGCGAGACGGCGGAGACGACCGCCACCGGCACCTTGACGTTCTCGCGTTTCAGGAACTCGATCAGCTCGAAGCCGTTGATCTCGGGCACCATCAAGTCGAGGATGATCACGGAGTAGCGGTTTGCGCGGAGCTTGCGGACCGCTTCCAGGCCGTCGTGGGCCGTGTCGATGTCGACGTCACGGCGGGTGAGCAGTTTCTCCACCAGACGCCGGATGGCCGGGTCATCTTCCACGACCAACGCGCGGTAGCGCTCTCGGATTGAGGTGGTCATCGCATCCTGTCGAGACCGCTGTAGTGCAAATGTGAAACCCACTCCTTTCCTCGCGTAAACTCCGCCCATGAAAAAGGTTGCGATCGCGCTCTGTACGCTGCTTCTCACGTGGACGAGCCTTACGGCGCAGGAGCTCTCAGCTTCGGATCTCGACCGGCGGCGCGTGGCCCTCCGCGATCTTCTCGGCGAGCAGTGGGAGTACACCCTTCGCACCTCTCCCGAGTTCGCCTCCATCCTCGGCGATCGCCGCTACAACGACCAGGTCAGTGACGCCTCCGAGCGGGCCGTGACCGCGGACCTGGAGACATCGAAACGCTTCCGGCGCCGGTTCCAGGCCATCGACACCCGCGCCTTCTCCGTGCAGGAGACTCTCAACCGCGACCTCATGGTGAAGGGCCTTCAGGACAACCTCAATGGGGCGAAATTCAGGAACTGGCAGATGCCCGTCAATCAGATGACCGGAATCCATCTGCTCGCCGCGCAGCTCCCTGCGCTGCTCCCATTCGCCACCGTCAAGGACTATGACGACTACGTGGTCCGGCTCGGCAAGTTCCCGAAGATCCTCGACGACACGACCGCCAACATGCGCAAGGGGATGGCCGCGCATCTCATGCCGCCCCGTTTCCTGCTGGAAAAGGTGGCGGACCAGGCGGCCGGCATCGCCAAAACGCCGGTCGAGACGTCACCCTTCACGTCGCCCCTGGAACGGTTTCCGGCCGGCTTTCCGGACGCGGACAAGGAGCGCATCCGCACCGCTCTCCTGGGTGTCGTGCGCACGGCCGTGCTTCCGGCCTACGCGAAGTTCGCGGCCTTCGTCCGCGATGAATACGCGCCGAAGGGACGCACGGACGTCGGCGTCTGGGCACTTCCGGATGGCAGGGCGCGCTACGCCTTCATGGCCCGCAGCCAGACCACGACCGATCTCACTCCGGACCAGATCCATCAGATCGGCGTGAGGGAAGTGACCCGCATCGAAGCGGAGATGTTGGCCATCGCCAGGTCTCTCGGGTTCCAGGATCTGAAGTCTTTCAATGCCTCGCTGGAGACCAATCCCAAGGTGCAGGTGGCGTCCGGCGAACAGATTCTCGAGACCTACCGGCATTACATCGCCCAGATGTACACGAAGCTGCCGGAATTGTTCGGCCGCCTGCCGAAGGCGAAACTGGAGGTCGTTCCGACCGAGCCGTTCCGCGAAGCGAGTGCCGCTGCCGCCGAGTACAACACCGGCTCGCCCGATGGCGTCCGCCCGGGACGCGTGTCCGTGAATACGTTCGAGGCCACGAAGCGGAAGACGCTCTCGCAGGAGTCCACCTCCTATCACGAGGGCATCCCCGGTCATCACATGCAGCTCTCCATCCAGCAGGAGCTGACGGATCTGCCGCCGTTTCGGCAGCAGGGCGGCGAGACCGCCTTCGTGGAAGGGTGGGCTCTCTACTCGGAGCGACTGGGCAAGGAAGTGGGGTTCTATCAGGATCCCTATAGCGACTACGGCCGCCTCAACGACGAGATCCTGCGCGCCATCCGTCTGGTGGTCGATACGGGACTGCACTCGAAACATTGGACGCGCGAGCAGGTGGTGCAGTACTTCCGCGATCACTCGGCCATCGACGAGGTGGAGATTCAATCCGAGACCGACCGCTACATCGCCTGGCCCGGACAGGCCCTGGCCTACAAGATCGGACAATTGAAGATCCTCGAGCTCCGCGAGCGCGCACAGAAAGCGCTCGGCCCGAAATTCGACATCCGCGCCTTCCACGACGAAGTGCTCAGCGCCGGAGCGCTCCCCATGGGACTGCTCGAGCAGAGGGTGGACGCTTGGATCGCGAAGAACCGGTAGGCGAGGCGCACCACCACCCGGCACGATCCTGTCACCATGCCTGAGCTTCCTGAGGTCCAGACCTTCGCCCGTTACTTCGCCCGGCATGCGTTGCAGCAGCGCATCGCGCGGGTGGAGGTCCGTGATGAGCGGATCCTTGGGGAGATCCGCAAGGAGACGTTTGTCCGCAAGTTGAAAGGCAAGGCGTTCACGACGGTGCGGCGGCACGGGAAACACCTGTTTGCCGAGGCCGGGGCGGTGTGGCTGCACCTCCATTTCGGGATGAGTGGAGAGCTGACGTACACGCGCGAGAAAGAGCCGCCGCGGTTTGCCCGGGTGGTGTTTCACTTCGACGGCGGCGCGCAACTGGCGTTCGAGGACATGCGCCTGTTCGGCGTCGCGGATCTGGTGACCGATCCGGATGTGTTCGTCCGGGAGCGGGGGCTGGGCCCGGATCCGCTCGATCGCTCCTTTACGGCCAAGGGGTTCGCGGCACTGCTGGCAGGGCGGCGCGGCGCCGTCAAGTCGTTGCTGATGACGCAGGAGATCATCGCCGGGCTGGGCAATCTCTATGTGGACGAGACGCTCTACCAGACCGGCATTCATCCCCGAAGGGCAGTCGACCGCTTGACCGCTGCCGAAGTGCGCGCCGTCTTTACGACCATCCGGCGCATTCTGCGGGAGGCGGTGGCGCGACACGCCCGCGGGACGGAGTTGCCCGGAACGTATCTCTTCCATCACCGCGAGGAGGGAGAGCGCTGTCCGCGCTGCGGCGGCACGATTCAGCGCACGGTGGTGTTCGGGCGCACCACGTACTTTTGTGCCGGCCACCAGCAGTGACGATCGCGGTGGCGATCCGTCTGTACGGCTCATCACTCCGGGCTGCATGGAGATACGTTACAATCGCCCGCTCGAATTCACTTATGTTCCATCCCGTCCTCAGTGACCTCCGCAAGGCCGTGCCTTATGACAGTTGCTCGATCCAGGAGCTGAGGGAGAACCGTCTGGTCATCGTGGGAGGAGTGGGCTTCGCGGACCTGGACGTCGTGACCGGCGAATCGTTCGCGATCGACAACATGGACATCCCTAACGGAGAGGTGATCCATCGCCGGCGCCCGCTCATCGTCTCCGACACCGAGCAGTACCGCGCCTTTCGCCGCGGCCTGCACGTCGGCGCCGGCATCCGCTCCTGGCTGGGGGTGCCCCTGGTCCACGAGGATCAGCTCATGGGTGTGCTGGCCCTGGACAAAGCCGAGCCCGACTTCTACACGCGCGAGCACGCGCAGACCGCGCTCGCCTTCGCCGCGCAGGTCGCCGCGACCCTGGCCGAAAATCGCCTCGACGAAGCCTACGCGTAGCCGGCACGGCCGGCGGCGCCCCATAACGCGCAAACGTTGAGAAGGACGAGAGGGCGTTGCGGGGCCTCTGTGGAGCGGTGGACTTGAGTCCACCGGGCACTCGCGAGGAGTGAGCCTTGAGCCGTGTGAGCTTTCTCGCCACACTCGCGCTCGAGAGCCGCGAAGGGCAGAGGGGCCGATCGTCGCGAGAGCGTCGGTGGACTAAAGTCCACCGCTCCACTGACTAAACTCCACCGCGGGCAGGATGCCCGCGGCACCGGTGGGACTAAAGTCCACCGCTCCACAGGCACGCCTCCCTCCCTCCCGCGAGCGCGTCATTGAACAACGGACAAGGGGGCAGGGCCTGCGCCCCGCCCCCTGCCCGCTGCGCTCGAGCTCAGTTCACCGTCACGGTGATCTTCTTCGAATCGTCGTGGCCGCATGCGGTGCTGATCCGCACCCAGTAGTGGCTGGTGTGGTGGAGCACCGGCGTGGTGAACGACGACGCGTTCGTGCCGACCGGAATCGACGTATCGCCGGCGTTGCCTTCGTACCAGGCATAGGTCACGTTCGGGGTTGACGTGGTGACGGTCAGGGTGGCGGTCTGACCATCGTTGATCTTCGCTTTCTTCGTGTAGTCGGTGATGACCGGGAGCGTGTCGGCGATCACGTTGACCGAGGCGCCGGGACTGTTGTTGGTGCAGAAGGCGTCGCTGATCGAGGTGATGGAGAGCGTCTGGCTCGCGTTGACGACGATGGTGCGCGACGCGGGACTCGCGGCCACGGTCTGCACGACGGCGTCGCTCCAGGTGATGGTGAAGGGGCCGGTGCCGGTGAGCGTGGCCGAGACCGTGGCGCTGCTGCCGGTGCAGGCGTGAATGGTGGACGGCAGCGTGGCCGTCGGGAGGGCGCGGATGTTCACAGTGGCGTGGCCATCCGAGGCCACCGGGCAGCCGGCGGCGTTGGTGACGACGACCGTGAGATCCACCTGGCCGGAACCGCCCGCGGTGTACTGAATGCTGGAGGTGCCCTGGCCCGCATTGATGCTGCCGTTGACGATGGACCACTGATAGTTCGTCGCACCCGCGGCCGACGCGGACGCGGTGTTGCCAGCGGAGAACGCGCAGACCTCGGCGGCCGCGTTGATGATCGCCGCGACCGGCGGAGGCGGCGCGCAGCCGACCGTGACGTTGGCGGAGCCGTTAATCGTCGCGTTGCCCGTGTCGGTGGCCGTGACCGTCTGCGGGCCGTTGTCGTTGAGAGTCACGCTGAAAATGTGCGAGCCGTTGTCTCCCGACGTGAAGGTGTAGTCGGCCGGCAGCGTGCCCGAGGAGGTGCTCGTGAAGTGCACGTTGCCCACGTAGGTCGTGGAGACGGCGTTGGACCCGTCGCGGGCCGTGACCGTGACGTTGAACGGCACGCCCGCGGTGACGCTGCCCGGCGCGGTGACGCTGTAATGCGTGGTGGCGTCGCTGGTGTTGGTCAGCGTGAAGCCGGCCGTGAGCGAGGCGGTGGAGGCGACGACTGAGTACATGCCCGGCGTCGTGTTGGCGGTGAAGACCGTGGCCGTGGCCACGCCGCTGGCGTTGGTGGCGCTGCTGGTGACGTTCGTCCCGTTGGCGAAGGTCCCAGAAGCGCCGGCCGACGGAGCGGTGAAGGTCACGCCGATGCCTTCGATGGGGGCGTTGCCGGCGTCTTTGACCGTCGCCTGCAGCAGCGTGGCGAAGGCGGTCCCGGTGGCGGTGGTCTGCGGCGAGCCGGCGGTGGCGGTGATGGACGCAGGCGTCGCCACCGGACCGACGAAGTCGGAGGCCCGGATGCGCGGGAAGAGCTGGTAGCCGCTGTCGAACGGCGAGGCGTTATCGAACTGGCCCAGGACGCCGATCACCGAGAAGGGGCTCGACGGCGGAGCCGTGCCGTCGATGTCGGTGTCGCTGTCGATGCGCATCTGCACGGTGCCGGTGATGTCGGTGATGTTGTAGTTGGTGTTCGGCGCGAACGTGGCCGGCGGACTGGCCAGGGTCACGTTGTTGACGCGGATCAGCTTCCCTTCATAGGCCTCGCCCACGCCGCCATTGGCGAGCTGCGCGAGCGTGACCACTTCGAGGCTGACCGGAGGCAGCGTGCCCGGAGGGAGGATGGTGATGTCGGAGGCGGCGCCCGGCGTGATCTCGGTCAGGCCGTTGAACTGCGCCACCGTGCCGGTGACCTCGAGGTTGTCGCCGATGGCGAAGAGGGTGTTGATGCTCGTCGAGAAAATGTCGACGCCGCCCGTCGGATCCTGGATGTAGATCTCGGTGCCGGACGCGCCGCGGAAGTCGACCGAGGTCACCACCCCGCGGATCTTCACCTGCTGTCCGAGACGGTCGGGAACGTAGTTGTCGGGCGAGGTCCCGGTGGAGGGATCGACGTCCTCCCGCGCCTCGGCGATGGTGATGAGGGCCGGTCCGCCGGCGGACGCGCCAAGGTCCGTGCGGTCGCGCGGGGCCAGTGTGTAGCGCGTGTTGAACGGCCGCAGGAAATCGTCCTGATGGATGATGCCCTTGATCGTGGTCGGGCCGGACGGCGTGGCCAGGCCGGGGATGTCGCCGTCGCCGTCGATCTTCATCTCCATCGTGCCGGTGCCGTCGTTGATGGTCAGGAAGCCGTCCGTACCGCCGGAGGAGGGGATGCTGCCGCTGACGACGGTCACGTTCGCGATCTGCACGAGGTGCGCTTCGTGGCCTTCGCCATCCGCGTTGATCTGGGCGATGGTGCGCGTGAGCGGCGTGACGGTGCCGGAGCCGGTGGCGGTGATGAGGAACGGATTGAACGAGCCGGCCACCGTGTCCCACGGCTTGGTGATGCCGTCGAAGGGCGGCGTGACTTCGAGACGCAGCCGGCCGGTGAGCTGGCCGATGACGCCCGTGACCGTGTACGTCGTGCCCGCGGTCGTCGGCTGCGTGGCCGGGGAGCTGGGCTCGATGGTGCGGGCGATGTTCAGCGCGCCGCTGGCGTCTTCGATGTAGTCGTCGTTGTTCGAGCTCGAGTAGTTGCCGGTGCCGGAGGTGACCAGACCCGAGACCCGCGCGGCGTAGTCGAGGTAGAGGGGCTCGCCGAGCGGCGTGAGCGCACGCAGGTTGGCGATGGGCGTCGTGCCCGCGAAGTAGCCGTTGGTGTAGGTGCTGGAGTGCGCTCCCGCGACCGCGGTGACGGTGTAGCTGACGCGCGTGCCGTTCGGCTGCGGCGGAATGGTGGCGGTGAACTCGCCGCTGGAGAGCGTCATCGTCACCGGAGGCTGCGCCGCGCCATTGAGTGCGTAGTCGAGGGTGACGCTGGTGATGGGATCCTCATGATCGTTGACCAGCGCCGTCACCGTGACGGTGTCACTCGACAGCGGCACCGCGGGCAAGACGTACGGGATCACGGTCGGAGGCAGGTTGGTGGTGAGGCCGAGCCCCTGTCCATCGAGGCCGTAGACGTGCGCCGAGGGATTGATCCGCACGCCGCCGTCATCGAAGCTCTCGAGCGTGAAGCTGACCAGACCGTCGGTCTCGAGCAGCAGCGTGCCCTGTCCCGCGTGAGCCTGATCGGCGCCCGAGTATCCCTGCACGGTGCAGCGGTTGTCGGTGGCGGGGCTGGGATCGGTCTGGTAGAAGACCGGCCCGTTGCCCGGCGCGGGGAGCGTTTCGCCGCCGTACGTGTTGCCGCTGGTGACCGGGATGTTCAGGTAGCGGTTCGCGGTCTCGCGGTTCGGATGTCCGAACGTATTGGTGGCACCGACCGAGGCGAACGAGACTTCCGCCTTGAGCATGCCCAGGAAGCGGCGGTTGTTCGCGGTGGTGGAGCCGTGGTGATCGAGCTGCACGGCATCGACGTCGCCGGCCATCTGCGCGACGAAGGTCTCCACATCCGGCGTCTTGGCCGTGGTGGTCTGTCCGCCGCCGGTGAGGTCGCCGGAGATGAGGTAGTCGAAGTTGTTGAACTCGATGAGAGTACTGATGGACTCGGAGTTGAGATCGGACTGCGAGATGTAGACGCTGCCGCCGCTGGCCAGGTGGCCCGCGGTCACCAGACAGGTGGCCTGCATGCCGCCGCCGAGGTTGAGGGTCAGGCCCGGCGTGATGGTCTGGCGGGTCACGGTGCCGGAGTGTGCGGCAATGGCGTTTTTGTACGCGGTGTAGGCGGCGCCGGTGGTGTTGCTCGGCACGGGCGGCACGACATTCGGGTCGTCGCCGACGTCATAGGCCGTGCCGGCAACGCGTCCGGCGTTGATGACTTCGGTGATGCCTGCGTCGTGATCGACGTGGTAGTGCGTGACGATCGTGTAGTCGATGGTGGCGATACCCAGAGTGTTGAGCAGCGGAATGACCTTGGCGTTGCCCTGTCCCGGAGGTCCGCCGTCGATGAGCAGGGTCTTGCCGGTGGGCGACACGATGAGTGTCCCCGCGCCCTGGCCGATGTCGACGACGTAGATCTTGCCCAGCGGCCCTGAGGGAGGAGGCGCGGACGGCGTGGCGTCGGCCTGCGACGAATTGCCGCTCTCGTTGGCGCCGCTGAGGGCGGAGACGACGTAGTAATAGTGGACGCTGTTGGTGACGCCGAAGTCGGTGTAGCTGGTCGAGGCGATGTTCGGCGCGATGGTGGAGTACGGGCCACCGTTCACGAGCGAGCGCTTCACGTTGTAGCCGGTGGAGCCGAGGCTGGCGTCCCAGGTGAGCGCGACCTGCGCATTGCCCGGAGTGGCCACGAGGTTGGTAGGCACCGGCGGCGCGCTGGCGGACTGGATGTTCAGCGCGATGGAGGACGAACTGCTGCGGCCCTGCGCGTCGGAGATCCCGACCGGCAGCGACTTCGGCCCGAGGGACGTGCCGGAATCGACGGTGGCGCTGTAGGAGTAGATCAGGTCGCCCGGCGCCACATCACCGTTGGAGCCGTCGTCGAAGAACATCTGCGACGGGCTCAGGCCGATGGTGCTCAGATTGGCGACGACGGACACGCCGGTGCTGGGCGGGTTCTGTCCCAGAGTCACCGTGACGGTGAGGAGCGTGGTCGCTCCCGGCGGAACACTGGGTGGATTCGCGGCGCCCGAGCCGGTGGGCGGCGTGCGCGGGATGATGTCGGCCGTGCTGCGCGGCAGGACCTGATAGTTGCTGTCGAACGGATTGGTGGAGTCGCTCTGACTGACCAGGCCGATGAGCGAGAAGATGCCGCCCGGCGCGGTGGTGCCGTCGATGTCGGTGTCGCTGTCGACGCGAAGCGTGCCGGTGCCGGTGGAGTCGCTGACGGTCACGTTGCCCGAGGCCCCGGAGGCGGGGAACGAGCCGGAGGTGACGGTGAGGTCGTCGATGCGAACCAGGCGTCCTTCCAGTGGCTCACCCACTCCGTCGAAGAGCTGAGAGAGAGTGACGGTCTGCGGCGAGACGGCCGGCAGCGTGCCGCCGGGAAGTGTGGTGATGGTGGTGGGGCCGATCTCGGTCAGACCGTTGAATTGTGTGATCGAGCCCGAGACTTCGACGTTGGCGCCGACGGTGAAGGGGCCGAAGTCGCTGGTGCTGAAGATGTCGATGCCGCCGGTCGGATCCTGGATGTAGTACTCGATGCCGGTGCCGCCGCGGAAGTCGACGGAGGTGACCACGCCACGCACCAGGACGGACTGGCCGTTGCGATCGGGCACGGTGTCGGCCGGAGTGGTGTCGACCTTGACGGCGGCGATGGTCTCCAGAGCCGCGGTGACGAAGAAGCTGATCGAAGTGGACGCGGTCTGCGCGGAGACGTTCGACGCGCTCACCGGGATGACGCGGCCGCCGGGGCTGCCGGTGATCGTGGCGGCGTAGGAGAAGATGTTGTCGCCGAGGGTGAGGTCGCCGTTGGTGCCGTCATCGAAGAAGGCCTGCGCGGCGCTGCCTCCGATGGAGGAGAGGTTGCCGGTGACGCTGCCGCCGACGGTGGCCGGCGGGAGCTCGACGCGCAGGAGGACCGTGCCGCCCGAGGCGACCGAGACCGGCGCCGCGGAGCCGATGGCGGTGAAGGCGCAGGGGGTGGCGGCCGACGCGGTATTGCGCGGATTGGCGACGGCGTTCGTGAAGTCGGCGCCGTTGTTGTTGGTGTCGGTGCAGCCGTTCGCGCCGCGGTGCTGCGCGTTGGCGTTGCTGTTCGGATTGACCGTGGGAGCGGTGCCTTCGAAACAGCTCGCGGTGCTGCCGTAGCCGACGAAGTCGAGGATGGTGGCGCCGGTGGGGCAGCCGCCGGAGAGGGCCACGCTGGAGGCGACCAGCGCCACCTTGCCGGCGGTGCCGCTCATGGCGATGCCGCCGGTCGCATTCGGAGCGGGGAGCGGTGTCGTGCCGCCGGCGCCCGCACCTTCCTGGATCAGGTAATGGCGTCCCGGTGCGAGGGTGCCGGAGAGCGCGGTCGGCGTCCAGGTCGTGCCGGCCGCGGACGTGTACTGCACGCTGAACCCGGTGAGATCGACGGTGGACGAGCCGCGGTTGAAGACTTCGACGTAGTCGTTGGTGAACGTGGCCCCGGCGTTGCCGCCCGCTCCGTACACCTGGCTGATGCTCAGTCCCCACGCCGCTTCCACATCGGGCTTGGCATGCACTTCGGCGGAGTTGGCGCTTTCGCCGCTCGTGCCGACGGTGCTGACCACGTAGTAGTAGCGCGTGCCGTTGGTGACCGTCGTGTCGTCGTGCGACGTCCCCGCGGGCGAGGCGATGGTCGTGTACGGACCGCCGCTCACCGTGGCGCGCTTGACGTTGTACGAGGTGGCGCTGGCCACGACGTTCCAGCTCAGGGCCACGCCGCCGTTGCGGGCCACGGCCACGAGGCCCGTGGGTGCGGCCGGCGCGGCGTTGACGGTGTAGACCTCGCCGGTGGTGAAGTTGCCGTTGCCGGCGCCTGTGCCGCCGAGGGGGTTGGTGACGGAATCGAGGATCGAGTCGTCGTCGGTGACGTCGAGGCGGATCGTGCCGCTGTCGCTGCCGGTGCTGACGGTGACGGTGTAGACCAGCGGGCCGCCGGCCACGTTGGTGACGGAGGTGCCGGAGATGGCGCCGGTGGTGGTGAGCGCAAAGTCGGCGATGCCGGCGCCGGTCACGTTCTCGCTGAACGTCACGGTGTAGTGCACGCTCGCGGCGCTGGTCGGATTCGCGTCCGCGCGGACGATCGACTGCACCGCGGGCGCGGTCCGGTCGAGGGTGTACGCATCGCCGGTGGTGAAGGCCGCGCTGAGGGAGTTCGTGGCGGTGTCGACGATCGTGTCGTCGTCGCTCACGTCGAGGCGGAGCGTGCCGTCGCCGCTGCCGGTGGAGACGGTCACCACGTAGGCCATCGGTCCGCCGGTGACGCCGGTGACGGACGTGCCGGCGATCGTGCCCGTGCTGGTGACGGCGAAGTCGCTGGTGTCGACGCCGCTCACGCTCTCGCTGAAGACGACGTTGAAGCCGGCGCTGGCGGCGTTCGTCGACGCGGGGCCGCTGCGGGTGACGGACACCACGCTGGGCTCGGTGCGGTCGACGGTGTAGACCTCGTCGCCGGTGTGGTTGCCGTTGCCGGCCCCCGGTCCGCCCAGGGGCGTGCTGGTGTTGTTGAGGATCGTGTCGTCATCCACGACGTCGAGGCGCACGGTGCCGTCGCCGGAAGTGAAGGTCACGGTGACGGTGCGCGTGGCGCCGGTACCGGTGACGGTGCTGACGGTCTGGCCGGTGATCGTGCCGGTGACGGTGACGGCAAAGTCGGTCGCGTCGACGCCGGTGACGTCCCCGTTGAAGGTGACGGTGAAGGGGAGGGACAGCGCGTTGGTCGGATCGGCCGCCGCACGCGTGACGGAAACGACGGTCGGCGTCGACTTGTCGACCGTGTAGGCCTCGCCGGTGGTGAAGGTGCCGTTGCCGGCGCCGCTGCCGCCGAGAGGATTGCCGACCGCGTCGGTGATCGAGTCGTCGTCGGCCACGTCGAGGCGGAGCGTGCCGCTGCCGGTGCCGGTGTCGACGGTGACGGTGTAGACGGACGGTCCGCCCGCGACGCTGGTCACGGACGCGCCGGTCACGGTGCCGGTGGTGGTGAAGGCGAAGTCGCCGCTGCCGACGCCGCTGACGTTCTCACTGAAGGTGACGGTGAAGTCGACGCTCTGCGCGCTGGTCGGGTCGGCGCTGGCGCGGACGCTCGACAGCACGGACGGGGCGGTCTTGTCGAGCGTGTAGCTCTGGCCGGAGAACGGCGTGGTCATGGCGTTGCCGACGCTGTCGACGATGGTGCTGTCGGCCAGGACGTCGAGCTGCACGCTGCCGCTGCCGCTGCCGGTGTTGACCGAGACCGTGTAGATCTGCGGTCCGCCGCTGACGCCGGTGACGGACGCGCCGCTGACGCTTCCCCCCGCAATGGCGGAGAAGTCGCTCGGGTCGACGCCGCTGACGTTCTCGCTGAAGGTGACGGTGAAGTTCACGGACGCGGCGTTGGTCGGATTCGCGTCGGCACGCACGGCGCTGGTGACGGTGGGCGATTGCGTATCGACGGCGTAGATCTCGCCGGTGAAGTTGCCGTTGCCGGCGCCCGGTCCGCCCAGGGGCGTGCCGCCGGCGTTGATGGAGTCGTCATCGACGAGGTTGAGACCGACCGTGCCGGTGCCGGTCCCGCTGTTGACGGTCACGGTGTAGGGACCGGTGCCGGTGACGCTGACGATGCTGGGCGACACGCTGAACGAGCCGGTCACGGCCAGGGCGAAGTCGGTGACGTCGACGCCGGTGACGGCCTGGCTGAAGGTGACGGTGAAGCCGAGGGTGGAGGCGTTGGTGGGCGTGACGCCGGTGCGCACGATGGAGGTGACGGTGGGGGAGGGCGTGGTGGAGACGGGGGCCATGGCCACGGCGCGGAAGGCCTTGTTGGTTCCGGCGGTGGCTACGATCGTGGTGACGCTGCCGGCGAGGTTCGCGTTGTAGCCGGACGCGTCGGTGATGGTCACGATGGGCGTGCCTGCGCCGCCGCCAGTGGCGAAGAGTGTGACGTTCGTGCCGGAGACGGATCCGGTCAGCCCGCGCGCGGTGCCCAGGGCCACGCTGCCGCGAGCGGTCCAGGTGCCGCCGACGAGGCACCATTTCGAGATGACGCTGCTGCCTTCATCGGCGACGTAAAGTGTATCGACGCCGGCCACGCCCGCGTCGAGATCGGCGAAAAGGTAGCCGTTCACGGTGGTCGGTGCCGCTGTCGGGAAGCCGGGGAGCGAGGTCATCACGTTGCCGGACGTGATCGGCGTGCCGCTGCCGACCGTGCCCATCCGGATCGTGCCCGCGCCGCTGCCGATGTAAAGCTGGCTGCCGAAGATGCCGATCTGTCGAAGGTTCGTGGCGGTGCTGCTGACGATCGTCGCGGCGCCGCTGCCGCCGTGAGCGACCGTGCGGACACCCTGGGTCGAGCCGCTGGCCCAGTAACGTGTGCCGTCGAGGCTGGCCACCGAGCGGATGTTGCCCGAGCTGGCCGCGTCGATGTACGAGCTGGAGGTGTCGATCGCGCCTCCGCTGTCGACCCTTCCCATGACGCGCGGAATGGTGGTGCTGGTGGTGATGCTGGCTGTGCCGGCGCTGGCGTCGTATCCGGGCACGGCCAGGATGGTGCCGTCCTGCGACCGGCTCAGGAAGCCTTCGGTCGTGGCCGAGCCGCTCGCGGTGAGCCGGAGGTTCGCGCCGGCCACGGCGGTGGGCATGGCCACCGACTGCACGAGCGCGCCCGCGGGGGTGTACTCATCGAGGAAGACCGGGGCGGCATTCGCGCTGAGCGCGATCGCGCCGTCGCCGACTCGGTAGACGACGATGTTGCCCGGAGTGAAGGCCGCGGCTTGCAGACTTGCGGCAACGATGAGGATGGCTGCGAACGAAAGGACACGACGAACCATGTGCGCTCCCAGACGAACGGTCGACATCACACCGGGCCCACGCCACCCCGGACCGCTCGCTCAATTGTTGGATTTCCGACCGCTCACTTTAACACGTGATGTCCGGAACTCCATCTGGGAGTGGACCACTGCCTGGGAAACCCGTGTGCGAGTAACCGAGGCGTAATCTGACATCGATATTTTGAATGGCGGAGGTTAGCCTACCGTGAGCCCAATGAAAGAGTTGCGACGTTCGATCGAGAATCTCAGCAGCGCCGTGGACCTGGAGCGACAGAAACAGGAGCTTCTCTCGCACGTCGAGCGGCTGGAATTGATGTGCCCCGGTCTCGATCCTGCGCAGGAAGGGCCGCATCAGCGGCTCTCACCCAGAGAAAATGAAGTGATGACGATGATTCTCACCGGCCGGCGGCTGAAAGAGATCGCCGCGGATCTGGACATCAGCGTCAAGACCGTCACCACGCACCGCTCGCGGCTGCTCAAGAAGCTGGGGATCGAGGACAACCTCGGGCTCTACCGCTACGGAGTGCGCAACGGCCTGATCAGCGTGTAGCCGGCGCCCCTGGTTTCGCGGCCGGCCCCCGCAGCTGATCGCCGGCCGGAGACGGCCGGAAACCTCGGGCGGGCGGCTACACTGATGGCCTATGCGCGTCATCGTAGGAACCAGCGGCTACAGCTACAAAGAGTGGAAGGGCACGTTCTACCCCTCGGACCTTCCCGCCGCGAAGATGCTGACGTACTACGCCGGCCACTTCGGCTCGGTCGAGATCAACAACACCTTCTACCGGATGCCGGAGGAGAAGACGATGGAGAAGTGGGCCGGCGAAGTGCCGGACGACTTCACCTTCGTGTTGAAGGCTCCCCAGCGCATCACCCATCAGAAGAAGCTCGCCGGCGTCGAAGACGATGTCCGGCAGTTGGTGGAAGTAGGCCAGGTCCTCGGAGCGAAGCTCGGTCCGCTCCTGTTCCAACTTCCTCCGTACTCGCGCAAGGACGTGGAGAAGCTGCGCGCCCTCCTGGCGAGGATTCCGCCGGGGGTCCGCGTGGCCCTGGAAGTGCGTCATGACTCGTGGCTGGCCGAGGACGTCTACGACGCGCTCCGCGAGCACGATGCCGCTCTGTGCGCCGCGGATACGGACGAAGTGGCCGATCCCGCGGCCCTGCTCGTGCCGACGGCGTCCTGGGGCTATCTCCGCCTTCGCCGCACCGAGTACTCCGACGCGCA
>JBDTOZ010000160.1:0-8569 GCA_039932995.1 Acidobacteriota bacterium
GACAACCGTACTCGCGGGATAGACTCCGCGCCGTGAGCCGCGAGTTTCAGCGCTGGGATCCTGTTGCCTTTCCCCATGACGATCGGCCGGTGGCCGCGCGCTTCGACCATCGGGACCGTCTGCAGACGCTGAGCATCGACGCCGGCGCCCTGGCCGCGGAGTTGCGGCGCGCGATTCGCGGCGAGGTGCGTTTCGATGATGGCGCGCGGGCCCTGTATGCCACCGACGCGTCGAACTACCGCCAGGTGCCGATTGGCGTGGTCGTTCCGCGCGATGCGCAGGACGTGGCCACCGCCGTCGCTCTGGCGCGCAAATACGGCGCCCCGATTCTCGGGCGCGGTGCGGGCACGAGTCTGGCCGGACAATGCTGCAACGTGGCCGTCGTGCTGGACATGTCCAAGTACATGAACGGCATCGCCGAGATGAATCCCGGCCAGCACTTCGCCCGCGTCGAGCCGGGAATCGTCCTCGACGATCTTCGCCGTGAGGCTGAGAAGCACACACTCACCTTCGGTCCCGATCCCGCCACCCACGCGCAGTGCACGTTGGGGGGAATGATCGGCAACAACTCCTGTGGCGTGCACTCGATCATGTCCGGCAAGACCGCCGACAACATCGAGGAACTGGAGATCCTCACCTACGACGGCGTCCGGATGAAGGTCGGAGCAACCACGCCCATCGAGCTCGACTCGATCATCGCCGGCGGCGGACGGCGCGGAGAGATCTACGCCGGCCTGCGCTCGATCCGCGACCGCTATGCCGATCTCATTCGTGAGAAGTTCCCGCGCATCCCCCGGCGGGTCTCCGGCTACAACCTCGACGAGCTGCTGCCAGAAAACGGCTTCCACGTCGCGCGCGCGCTGGTGGGAACCGAGAGCACGTGCGTGCTCGTCCTGGAAGCGAAGACGAAACTCGTTCACAGTCCTCCCGAGCGGGCCCTGCTCGTCATCGGTTACCCCACGGTCTACGAAGCTGCCGACGACGTGCCGCGCGTGCTCGCCTTCCGGCCCATCGGCCTGGAAGGGTTCGACGATCTGCTCGTGCGCGATCAGCGGCACAAGAAGATGAATCCGCACGGCATCGCCCTCCTCCCTCCGGGCGGCGGGTGGCTGCTCGTGGAGCTCGGCGGCGAAAGCTACGACGAAGCCGAAGAAAAGGCGCGGCAACTGGCCGCTACCTTCGCCGCGGATCGGACCCGCCTGTTCGACAGCTCCACCAAAGAGGCCCGTTTCGTCTGGGCCGTGCGTGAGTCCGGCCTCGGCGCCACCGGCCACGTGCCCGGAAAACCGATCATGTGGGAAGGATGGGAGGACGCAGCCGTCGCTCCCGAAAAACTGGGAGGTTATCTTCGCGAGCTTCGCAAGCTCCTGGAGCGCTATCAATACACCGGGGACTTCTACGGCCATTTCGGCGATGGCTGCGTGCACACCCGCACGAACTTCGACCTGGCCACCGAGGGGGGGATCGCGAAGTTCCGCGCATTCATCGACGAAGCGGCGGACCTGGTCGTGTCCTACGGCGGTTCGTTCTCCGGAGAGCATGGCGACGGCCAGGCACGCGCGGCCCTGCTGCACAAGATGTTCGGGCCGGAGCTCATCGGCGCGTTCCGCGAGTTCAAGACGTTGTGGGATCCGGATGGCAAGATGAATCCGGGCAAGGTCGTCGATCCCTACGCGCCTGACGAGAATCTCCGTCAGGGGGCTGGCTACGCGCCGTGGAATCCGGAGACTCATTTTCGCTTCGGCGACGACGAGAACCGCATGAACCACGCCGTCCTTCGTTGCGTCGGCGTGGGCCGTTGCCGACGGCTCGACGGCGGCACGATGTGTCCCAGCTATCAGGTCACACGCGAGGAAGAACACTCCACGCGGGGACGGGCGCGGCTCCTGTTCGAAATGTTCGAAGGGAAGGTCGTGCCGCAGTCGTGGCGCAACGAGGCCGTCAAGGAATCGCTCGACCTCTGCCTGGCCTGCAAGGGGTGCAAAGGCGACTGTCCGACGCAGGTGGACATGGCCACCTACAAGGCCGAGTTCATGTCGCACTACTACGACGGGCGGCTGCGCCCCATGCCGGCTTACACGATGGGACTGATCTACTGGTGGGCCGGCCTGGCCTCCCACGCCCCCAGCCTCGCAAACGCCATGATGGCTCTCGGCAAGCCGTTCTCCGGCGTTGCCAAAGAGCGCCGCATGCCGCGCTTCGCGCCGCGGACGTTTCGCGAGATGTTCGAGGCGCGCAATGCTGCGGCCAACGGGAAGCGGGTGGTGCTGTGGACCGACACGTTCAACAATCACTTTCTCCCTGACACGGCCCTGGCCGCGCTGGAGGTGCTGGAGCACTGCGGATATCGGGTGGAGATTCCTCGCAAGCGCGTCTGCTGTGGGCGGCCGTTGTACGACTGGGGCTTTCTGGACCGCGCCCGGAAACAACTTCGCCAGACTCTCGAAGTGCTCCGTCCACAGCTCGACGACGATCTTCCGGTCATCGGCCTGGAGCCGAGCTGCGTGTCGGTCTTCCGCGACGAGCTGCCGAACCTGCTCCCTGACGATCCGTATGCGCAGAAGCTCTCGCGCTCGATGATGACCCTCAGTGAGTTCCTGGCCGCCGAGAACGTGGCCATGCCCTCACTGGAGCGCAAGGCTCTCGTGCAGGCGCACTGTCATCACAAAGCCATCATGCGCTTCGACGCCGAGGAGATGCTCCTGCGCAAGATGGGGCTCGAGCTCACCCATCCCGATTCCGGCTGTTGCGGAATGGCGGGTGCCTTCGGCTTCGAAGCGAAACACTACGACCTCTCGATGAAACTGGGGGAGCGCGTGATCCTGCCCATGGTTCGCGAAGCAGACCCGGAAACGCTGATCATCGCCGACGGCTTCTCCTGCCGTGAACAGATCGAGCAGGGAACCGGCCGCACGACACTGCACTTTGCAGAAGTGGTCCGCATGGCGATGCGGGGTGGTTCGGACTGAAACCCTCAGGCCGCGGCCGAGTTGCCAACACACTGCCGCTCGTGCGAAAAGGCCTCGAGCTTACGGCTCCTCCCCTGAACCCATGAAAGCGCGCGCACGCATCCTCGGACATCCTATCCACCAGATCCTGATCGTGTTTCCGCTCGGGCTCCTGGCCACGTCGTTTTTCTTCGATCTGGCCTGGCTGGCGCGGGGAACGGAACAACTGGCCATCGTGGCCTGGTGGCTCGCATTCGCCGGAGTGGTCGGGGGAGTGGCCGCCTCGTTGTTCGGAACCATCGATTGGCTGGCCATTCCGCGGGGGACGCGGGCCCGGCGCGTGGGCGCGCTGCATGGCGTCGGAATGATGATCGTGGTCGCCTTGTACGCCGTGAGCTGGTTGTTGCGTCACGATGCGCCCGGTCATCCCGAGACCCTGGCGATTGTGCTCTCCGGGATGGGCGTGCTGCTCACCATCATCACCGGCTGGCTGGGCGGCGAGCTGGCCGACCGGATGGAAGAGATGTAGGGCGGGCATCAGCCCGCCCTCACAACATCATCAAATTCTCTCGCGATCGCGGCTGGAGAACGACCCGCCCTCGTTCGCGTTGTCGGAGCTGGCGCGCTCAGCGCGGGAGCGGTCCTGGGAACGGTCCTGCATACGATCCGGCGAGCGGTCCGGCGAACTGTAGGCGCGACTGGTGCTCGCATCGAGCTCATGGCGATCCTCGTTGGCTTGCCGCACAAACGGCTGTGAGCCGCTGCTGGAGGCGATGTCCGTGCCGGCGTTCAGAGCACCGGAATTCGCGCGAGCGCGTGCTCCGCGACTGTGTCCGCCTTCGCGACCGATGGTGGCCATGTGTGCGCGATCCCGGCTCACGGCTTCGCCACCCTTCCGGCCGGCGACGCGTGCCTCGTCCGACGTGAACTCGTGGGCCGTACCCTTCGCGTGTGCCGCCCGACCGCCCTTGCTCGCAATCTCACGCTGCTTCGATACATCCATCGACGCAAAACCGCGTTTGCTGGTTGCCATGAGTATGTCTCCTTAGGGGTTCATGAATCAGTGTTTACGTGCGCTGCCTCGACTGCGGGCGCACTCCCAACCACGCACGAAGCGTGCCCATACGTAGGGGTTTTGCCGACAAGCGACCTCGTTTTCGCGCGCATGCTTTTTGCTCGGTCGTCACGCCATGCATCCCCGATCGACCCCCCTCTGGGACGCCAGCGCGTCCTCTCCCCGCTACGGGTCTCTGCGCGGAGTTGCGCGAGCTCTGCGCGGTAGAAGCATTTCCATCGGGTTTCACGCCGGGAGGCGTGGCGTAGATGAGCCGGGGGCAAGCGCCGAAGAGCGGGCGTCCGCGAAAGGGTCAAGCGTGGGGAGAGGGCGATCGCGGTCGCGATCCAGCCCTTTCAGCTTGCCAAAAAATGGCGGAGAGAGAGGGATTCGAACCCTCGGTAGAGGTTTACCCCCTACGGCGGTTTAGCAAACCGCTGGTTTCAGCCGCTCACCCATCTCTCCGAGCTGAAGAACGCGAATGATAAAGGTTCGGGAGGAAGATCCATTCCACCAATCGAGAAAAGGCCGGAACCGGGTCCGTGACGAGAGGAAAAGCAGCGAACGGCTCGAGGTTGCGGTACCCGGCGCCCGGCAGTACAATCCGCGCCCGCTGCATCGGAATGAAGCACGCCGAGGCGCGGTTTCGCTCCGTGCTCGCACCCATAGCTCAATTGGATAGAGCATCTGACTACGGATCAGAAGGTTAGAGGTTCGAGTCCTCTTGGGTGCACCAATTCAAATTTCCTCGCGGCGGGCTCCGGCCCGCCGTACTACTCTTTGACAGGTGAATCAAGTGCAGTTGGAAGCGGTGCCGGAAGCAATGCTCGAGGCGTTCCGGCTCGCGGAGCTCGCGGCGTCCGAGGGGGAGATCCCCATCGGAGCGGTGATCTTCGATCGGGAAGGACGCATCGTTGGACGGGGACGCAACCGGCGCGAGTCGGGAGATCCGCTCGGTCATGCCGAGATCCTCGCCATCGGAGAAGCGGCCCGGTCGATCGGTGACTGGCGGCTGGAAGGGACCACGATGTGCGTCACCCTCGAACCTTGCGCGATGTGCGCGGGGGCTCTGGTGAATGCGCGTGTCGAGCGTCTCGTCTTTGCCGCGTACGACCCGAAGGCTGGGTTTTGCGGCTCACTCGGCAACCTGGTGCAGGATCCGCGGCTCAACCATCGCCTCGAACTCGAAGGCGGCTTCATGGAAGAGCGTTCCAGGACTCTGCTTCAGGAGTTTTTTCGCCAACTGCGGCAGCGCGATCGAACGGAGAGGTGGCAGAGCGGTTGAACGCGGCGGTCTCGAAAACCGTTATACCTTCACGGGTATCGAGGGTTCGAATCCCTCCCTCTCCGCCATTCACGCGTCTGCGGATTGAGGATGAAGGATTGAAGATTGAGGATGAGCCGGACAATTCATCCTCAATCCTCAATCCTCAATTCTCAATCCCGTTAGTACGGAGAGATGGCCGAGTGGCTTAAGGCGCACGCTTGGAAAGCGTGTGTACGTTAATCGCGTACCGTGGGTTCGAATCCCACTCTCTCCGCCATTTTCCGCTTTGCGGGATTTTGCCGCTTTGCGGGATTGAGGATGAAGGATTGAGGATTGAGGATGGGCTCGGCATCCTCAATCCTCAATTCTCAATCCTCTGTTTTCAATCCCGCAGTACGCGGGCCCGTTGGGATGAGCCCGGGTCCTGTGCAGCAGGAGCACCGAACCGCGTCAGGACCGGAAGGTAGCAGCGCTAAGGTGCCAACCCTGCGTGACACAGTAAGGCCTGGGCTCTTCCGAACGGGTGGTTGCTGCAAGGGGCGCAGGGGGAAATAGGTCCTTTCGTTCTCTGCTGCCCCGCACCCTGCCCTTCTGCGCCTTGAACCTGTCGCTCGCCTCGGCCCATATACTGTCGCCCGCATGTCCTATCAGGCTCTCGCGCGCAAATATCGTCCCCAGACTTTCCACGACATCGTCGGTCAGGAGACCGCGGTGCGGACGCTGCACAACGCGATCGAGCAGAACCGGATCCACCATGCCTATCTCTTCTCCGGTGTCCGCGGGATTGGAAAGACCACCACCGCGCGGATCCTGGCCAAGGCCCTGAACTGCGTCCAGGGTCCGACCACGGAGCCGGACAACACCTGTTCGATCTGCCGCGAGATCACCGAAGGCATCGACATGGATGTGCGGGAGATCGACGCCGCGACGTACACGGGTGTCGACAACGTCCGCGAGCTGCGGGACGTTTCCCAGTTCCAGCCGGCCCGCGACCGCTATCGGATCTTCATCATCGACGAGGCGCACATGCTCTCCACCGCCTCGTGGAACGCCTTGCTCAAGCTCATCGAGGAGCCGCCTCCGCACGTGGTGTTCATGTTCGCCACCACGGAGATGCACAAAGTTCCCCCGACGATCCTCTCGCGTGTGCAGAAGTTCGTGCTGCGCAAGATCACCCTCGACGATCTCATCGGCCGGCTCGAGGAGATCTGCCGCCAGGAGGGGATCACCGCCGATCGTGCGGCGCTGGAGATCGTGGCCCGCCGCGGGGAAGGCAGCGTCCGCGACTCGCTCTCGCTCCTCGATCAGATCATCGCCTTCAGTGGTCGCACCGTGACCGCGGCCGACGTGGCCACGATTCTCGGCCTGTCCGAGACCATCTTCTTCGCACGCGTGATCACCCTCGTCGGCGAAGGCGACCACACCGGCGTCCTCGAGGCATTGCAGGAAGCGTCCGACAGCGGTCGCGATTTCAAGATGCTCTACCGCGACCTCTTGAACTTCGTCCGCAATCTGCTGCTCCTGGCCGGCGGTGCCGGCGACGCCATGCTGGCCGTTTCGCCCGAAGATCTGGTCACGTTGCGCAATGTGGCCGAGCAGTTCTCCTACACCGACCTGCTGCGCATCGCCAACCTCCTCCTGCGCGATGACGAGACCGTGAATCGCGCGGAGCATCAGCGCCTGGCCGTGGAGATCGCGCTCCTCAAGGCCGCCACGTTCCCCAGGCTCAAGAGCGTGGAGTCGGTCCTGGCCGGGGAACGCACCGCGACGAAATCACCGAAGGCTTCGAGTCGACGAGTCGACGAGTCTTCAAGGAGTGAGAGCGGGTTGCTCGGGGCGGAGTCGAGGGTGTCGAGCAAGAGCTCGGAGGGCCCGGCCGCTGCCCGGTCACAGGCGCCGACTCAGCCCACGCCTCGAACCGAATCGGCGATCCCGCAGCAGGCCACACCTCCGCCAACCGCCAACCGCCAACCGCCAACCGATTCCCAGGACCTGATCGCTCAGATCCAGAAGAAGAAGCCCATGGTCGGAACCTATCTGTCCGGCGCAACCGTGAAGAAAAGCGGCAATCGGATCGTGTTCGAGCTGTCCGACCCGTTTGCCATCGACTCCGTGACCGACGCGCGCGGGGTCATCGAAGAGATCGCCTCGCAGCTCTACGGCGAGCGAATGACCATCGAAGCGAAAATGCAGGAGACCGAAGCGCCCGGAACGGCGCGAAGGGCCGACGACAAGCCGTCCACTCTACGCGATGATCCGGTGCTCAGCTCGTTCCGCAAACACCTGGGCGGAGAGGTCGTGAAGGAGAACAAGCGATGAACATCAAGCAACTGATGAAGCAGGCGCAGCAGATGCAGGACCAGATGCAGCACCAGATGTCGAACATCCGCGTCGAAGGCACGGCCGGCGGCGGGATGGTCAAGGCCGAGATGTCCGGGAACAAGGAGCTCCTCTCGATCACCATCGAGAAGGAAGCCGTCGATCCCGAAGACGTGGAGATGCTCCAGGATCTCGTCAAAGCTGCCGTCAACGAGGCATCCCGCAAGGTCGACGAAGAGATGCAGTCGTCGATGGGAGCGATGACCGGCGGGATGAAGATCCCGGGGTTCTAGTCCGGTTGGCGGTTGACAGTTGACAGTTGGCGGGAGACACCGCCATCCCATACCTTCGTTTCTCCCGCCGACCATCAACCGCGAACCGTAACCGATGACCGCCCCACCTCTGGCCCACCTCATCAACGAACTGACGAAGCTGCCCGGCGTCGGCGGGAAATCCGCGGCCCGGCTGGCTTACCACATCCTCAAACGGCCGGCCGGGGAGGCCGAGGCGCTGGCCACGGCGATTCTCGACGTCAAGGCCAAGATCTTCCGCTGCTCGGTCTGCAACAACATGACGGACGTCGAGCCGTGCGTGATCTGCACCGACCCGCGGCGCGATCCCTCCGTCATCGTGGTCGTGGAGGAAGCCTTCAACATCCCCACGATCGAGGCCACCCGCGACTTCAAAGGCGTCTACCACGTCCTCCTCGGCGCGCTCTCGCCGCTCAAGGGTGTCGGCCCGCTGGACATCGACGTGGGCGGCCTGCTCAAACGCGTGCAGAGCACCGGCCCCCGCGAGATCATCATCGCCACGAATCCCAACGTGGAGGGTGAAGCGACCGCGCTCTACCTGGCCCAGCAACTCCGGCCGCTGAACGTCCGCACCACCCGCCTGGCCTTCGGACTCCCAGTGGGCGGAGACCTCGAGTACGCCGATCAGGTGACCATGTCAAAAGCGCTGGAAGGACGCCGGGAGATCTAG
>JBDTOZ010000161.1:0-2577 GCA_039932995.1 Acidobacteriota bacterium
AACCAGCAACCAGCAACGAGCTATAGTCCCACCCGCATGCCTCGCTACGACTGGGAAACGCTCAGTGACTCCGCGCTCTTGGATGTACGCATGCGCGATCTGGGCGTGCGCATCGAGGGGACGTGGATCGAGGAGTGCCTGGCCGATCTTTACGAAGACCTCGATCGCCGCGAGCTCCCGTTCCGGCCGCACGCCTGGCTCTCCTCGGACTGGTTCGTTCCCGACGCCGTGCCGGGCATCGCCATCCCCTTCTACCTCGCGCACCCGCGCCTCATGAAACTCGAGCGCCGGCAGATGCTGGAAGTCGAAGGGGGCACGCGTCCGGAGATGATGAAGATCCTTCGTCACGAGTGCGGTCATGCGCTCGACAACGCCTACAACCTGGGGCGCGCGCGCCGCCGCCGCGAGCTCTTCGGCGAGGCCACCAAGCGCTATCCCGACCACTACCGTCCCAACCCCGCCAGCCGCGGCTTCGTCCAGCATCTGCGCCTCTATTACGCGCAGAGTCATCCACTCGAAGACTTCGCCGAGACCTTCGCGGTCATTCTCTCCTCGCGCAACGACGGCTGGCGCAAGCGCTACGCCGACTGGCCCGCTCTGGAGAAACTCGAATACGTCGATGAGATCCTCGAGAAACTGCGCGGCGTGCGTCCCGCCCGCCGCAATCGCATGCAGCCCGAGTCGCTGAGCACTCTGGCCATCACCTTGCGTGAGTACTACGCCGACAAACGGGGCCGCTATGTGGTCAGCTATCCCGACATCTACGACCGCGACCTGCGCCGGCTCTTTTCCGACGACCCCAAGCACCACCGCCGCGAGCTGGCCTCGCGCTTCCTGCGCCGCAACAGCGCCGAGATCCGCAAGCTGGTCTCGAACTGGACCGGCGAGTATCAGTTCACGCTGGAGCAGGTCTTGAAAGACATGATCGGACGCAGCCGCGAGCTCAAGCTGCGCACCAACGGACCGGAGCGACGCGTCAAGATGGAGTTCGCCATTCTGCTCACCGTCAAGACCATGGATTTCCACTACGGCCGCCGCAACTGGTTCGCCCTATGAAGAAATCGCCGAGAAAACCGCTCCGCGTGGTGCTGCTGGTGCACCCCTCGATGGTCCCGCCGGACAGCCTGGAGGGCTACACCGAGCTGGAAGCCTACTCATGGAAGACCGAGTACGACGTGGCCGCGACGCTGCGCGAGCTCGGCCACGAAGTGCGCGCCCTCGGCGTGGCCGACGAGCTCGGCCCCATCCGCACCATCATCGAGGAGTGGAAGCCGGACATCGTCTTCAACCTCCTCGAAGAGTTCCTCGGACGCCAGGACTTCGACCACCTCGTGGTCGGCTTCCTCGAGCTCATGCAGATCCCTTACACCGGCTGTCATCCCCGCGGCCTGATGCTGGCCCGCGACAAAGCCCTCTCCAAGAAACTCCTCGCCTATCACCACCTGGTCGTGCCGAAGTTCGCCGTCTTTCCGCGCGGCCGGCGCGTGCACCGGCCCAAGGGGCTGGAGTTTCCGCTCATCGTGAAGAGCCTCATCCATGAGGCCTCGCTGGGCATCTCCCAGGCCTCGATCGTGGAGAACGACGAGAAGCTGCGCGAGCGCGTGCAGTTCATCCACCAGCGTCACTTCTCCGACGCCATCGCCGAGCAGTACATCGACGGCCGCGAGTTCTACGTCGGCATCGTCGGCAACGTGCGTCTGGAAGTGCTGCCCGTGTGGGAGCTGGTGTTCGAGAACATGCCTCCCGGCTCGAGCTCCATCGCCACCGCGCACGTGAAACACAACCCCGACTACCAGCGCCGGCGGGGCATCTATCAACAGCACGCCGGCGATCTCGCACCCGCGCTGCGCGACTCGATCATCCGCACCACCCGCCGCATCGCCCGCATCCTCGACCTCGACGGCTACAACCGCGTCGACTACCGCCTCGGCCATGACGGCAAACTCTACTTCCTCGAAGCCAACCCCAACCCCGACATCGCCCGCAGCGAAGAATTCGCCTCCGCCTCCGAGGAAGCCGGCATCGACTTCCCCCAACTCATCCAACGCATCCTCGACCTCGGACTGCAACGCGCCGCCGGACGCTGAGGCAGGCACGAAGAGAGGCACAGCCGCGTCTACTTCGCGCCGACCAGCTCCACCTTGAAGACGAGCGTGGCGTTGGGGGGAATGACGCCGCCGGCACCGCGGGCGCCGTAGCCGAGGGTGGGGGGAATGACGAGCGTGCGCTTCTCGCCGATCTGCATGGCGGCGATTCCTTCGTCCCAGCCCTTGATGACGCGACCCTGCCCGAGCGGGAACTCGATCGGCGCGCCGCGGTCGCGCGAGCTGTCGAACTTCGTGCCGTCGGGAAGCCAGCCGGTGTAGTGAACGCTGACCATCTGTCCCGCACGCGGCTGCGCGCCGCTCCCCGCCTGGTCGATCGTGTACTGCAGTCCCGAGGCTGTCGTCTCGAGATTCGTAGGCATGTTGAAGGTGTCCATGGTTTCCTCGGCCGCGGATTCTAGCAGCGGTTCGTTTTTCTGGTTGCTGGTTGCTGGTTGCTGGTTGCTGGTTGCTGGTTGTTGGTTGCTGGTTG
>JBDTOZ010000162.1:0-3402 GCA_039932995.1 Acidobacteriota bacterium
TTTCCCCGGGCCGAGCCCGGGGCTAGATTGTTCGACGCGCCTTCGCGCGTCACCCCTGGTCAGCTCCCGCCGATTCGCGACTGCGATCTGCCAACCGCCAACCGCCAACCGCCAACCGCCAACCAACTAGAATCCCGCTGTGCACGAAACGCTCGATCCCCGCTTACTCCAACTCCTCGAAGCGCGGCTGCGCGGTGCGGATCGGGTGGCCATCGATGCACGCATCTGGGAGCTGTTCGGGCAGGAGTGGTGCGTCATGGCCACCGACCTTTCCGGATTCTCGCGCGGGGTGGCGGAGCAGGGGATCGTTCACTTTCTGCAGATCATCTTCGAGTCCGAGCGCATCCTCGTCCCCATCGTCAAGAGCCACGGCGGGACGCTGCTGAAGGTGGAGGGCGACAGCTTTCTGGCCATCTTCGCCGCAGTGCCTCCCGCGCTCGATGCCGCCGTGGCCATGCAGGCGGCCACCCGCCGCTACAACGAGGGCAAGGCCACCGAAGAGCAATTGCTTCTCGGCGTGGGTCTCGGCTTCGGCCATGTGCTCCGCGTGGCCCCGGACGAGGTCTACGGCAACGAGATGAACTCCGCCTGCATCCTCGGCGAGACCTACGCGCACGCCTACGACATCCTGGTCACGCAGGCCGTCCGCGATCGCGCGGGCGAGGGATTCGTGTTCGAGCCTTTCCCGCAGGTCCCACCCGGAGCCGGCGCCGTGTACCGCGTCAGTCCCCAAGGACCAACCACTCTTGCGCCTCCCACGGCGCGATAGACTCCTCCCCGTGGCATCGGTCCTCTACTTCCACGGATTCGCGTCTTCGCCTGCGAGCGCGAAGATCACCGCGCTCCGTCCGCTGCTGGAGGCGCATGGGATCGGTTTGAATGCTCCCGATCTCAACGTGCCTTCGTTCGAGCGGCTGGACTTCGAGGCCATGGTCGGGCATGCGGTGGAGGAGGGGCGCCGGGTGCCTCCGGATGCGTTGGTCGGGAGCTCGCTCGGCGCGCTGGTGGCGTTGGCGGTCGCTCGACGTGGGGTTGCGGTTCCGCTGGTGCTGATCGCGCCGGCCTTGGGTGTGGCGGACCGCTGGCGCGAGCGCATCCCGGAGGGGGATCCTGTGACGGTGTTCAACTTCGCACGCAATGCGGACGCGCCCATCCACCGTGCCTTCTTCGAACAGATGGCCAACCTGCACGTCGACGACGAGCCGCCGCCGTCGCGCGTGACGGCGATCATGGGCCGCCAGGACGAGACCGTCCCGTTTTTCATGGTGGAGAAGCGTTGGCGCGAATGGGAACAGTCGGCCCGGCTGGTGCAGGGATCGCGGCTGGTGGTCGTCGAAGAAGGGGACCACGGTCTCGTTTCCCACGCTTCGCTCATCGAAGAGGCGATTGTGGAGGCCACGCGATGATCGCCATCACCCGCGACGTCAGTCCATCGATCGCCAGTGCGGAGCTCACTCATCTGCAGCGCACGCCCATCGACTACGGGCGGGCCGTGGAGCAGCATGGCCGGTATCGCGAATTGCTCGCTTCGCTGGGCCACACGGTCGTCGATCTCCCGGGTGACGCCGCCTTTCCCGATTGTGTCTTCGTGGAGGACACGGCCATCGTCCTCGACGATCTGGCCGTGATCACGCGGCCGGGCGCCGCGTCGCGGCGGGGCGAGACCGCGCTGATGGCCGAGGCCCTGGCCCGCCATCGCCCCCTCGCATTCATCGAAGCTCCGGCCACGATCGATGGGGGAGACGTGCTGGTCCTGGACGACCGCATCTACGTCGGGCAGTCCGCGCGCACGAATGCGGCCGCCCTCGAGCAGCTTCGCCGGCTCACGCATCGCGAGGTGTTCGCCGTTGACGTTCACGGAGCGCTGCACCTCAAGACCGCGGTCACGCGCGTCGGCCCGGACACGTTGCTCGTGAACCGGGACTGGCTCGACCTCACTCCGTTCGCGGGGTGGACGCTCATCGAGGTCGACCCCGCCGAACCGTTCGCCGCCAATGCGCTGCTCGTGGACGACGTGGTGATCTATCCGACCGCGTTTCCGCTCACGCAGGCCAGGCTGGCCGGTCTGGATGTACGCACCGTCGATGCCGATGAGCTGGCGAAGGCGGAGGGGGGCGTGACCTGTTGCGCGGTGCTCTGCAGTGGATCCCGGCGCTGACGGGATCAGCCGCCAAACCGTAGCGGATCGAGCGCGCTGACCTCCAGCGAAGCCGCGCCGTCGACGATGATCTCCGCGAGCAATTGGCCGAGCGCGGGGGCGTGCATGACGCCGTGTCCGGAGGAGCCGTTGGCGACGTAGTGCGTATCGTCCACGCGGCCGAGGAGCGCGTGCTGGTCGGGGGACATCTCGTAGAAGCCGGACCAGCGCTCGCCGAGCGGGACATCGCTCAGGCAAGGCATGCGCGCCTCGGTCTTGCGGATCACCTCGGCCAGCCAGGTCTCGTCGTCGACCAGCGGATCGTCCGGCCACAGCAGGAGCACCCGTCCGTCGCGGACGCGCAGGTGATACCAGTCGCCGGCCCAGATCGTCATCGGCATCGACTCGGGGAGGATGTCCGTGGCCACGGTGGCCACGACGTTACGCCGGACGGGCGTGACCGGAGTGCCGCACCACGCGCCCATGGCGTTGACGGTGAGGCCGGCCCGCACGGGCGCGTCGGTGCCGAACACGAACCGCACGCCCAGGCGCTGCGCGGCCTCGACGTATCCGCGCACGATGCTGGCCGGGCGAAGAAACCCGTCGGTGGGACAGAACGCGCCGCCGACGATCGATGGATCGCCGAGGTGCGGATGAATCGCGCGTGCCTCGCCGGCCGAGATCATGCGTGCCTCGTGCAGGCCGCAGGCGTGCTGCACGGCCTGCGCGCTCCGCAGCGTTTCCAATTCGTCGTGGTGACAGGCCAGGAAGAGGTAGCCGTGCGGCGCGTAACCGGGATCGACGCCGGTCTCCTCTTCGAAAACGAGCAGCTTTTCCCGCGAGAGAAGCGAGAGCCGCACGTTGATCTCGCTGTCGAACTGCGCGCGAAAGCCGCCCGTGGCCTTCCCCGTGCTGCCCAGACCGAAGCTGGGCGCGCGATCGACGACCACCACCGAGCAGCCGCGCCGCGCCAGGTGATACGCGACACTCGCGCCGATCACTCCCGCGCCCTGGATGAGGATGTCGGGTTGCATTCCGGTCGAGTGTAGCCGAGGTGTCCGGCGTGGTTGCTCGTTGCTCGTTGCTGGTTGCTGGTTGCTGGTTGCTGGTTGTTGGTTGCTGGTTACTGGTTGCTGGTTACTGGTTACTGGTTGCTGGTTACTGGTTGCTGGTTGCTGGTTACTGGTTACTGGTTGCTGGTTACTGGTTACTGGTTACTGGTTGCTGGTTGCTGGTTGCTGGTTACTGGTTGCTGGTTACTGGTT
>JBDTOZ010000163.1:0-5556 GCA_039932995.1 Acidobacteriota bacterium
ACTCGCGCGCTTTCCTACGACGCGAACCCTCAGACAACCAGCAACCAGCAACCAGCAACAAAGAATCAGCGCACGGTACGCACCGAGAACCGCAGCCCTTTTCCTTGATCGATCTCATCGGGACGGCGGATGGAGTGGGCGTAGATGACGCTCAGGTAGACGTCCCAGTCCTGGAAACGGAGGGCGGACTCGGTGCCGAGGCCGGCGTCGACGACGAGGCGTTTGGAATTGCTGATCTGGTCGCTGAGAAAGCCGACCGTGCCAACGCCCACGTAGGCGATCCCGTAAAGAGTGTTCCAGTGCACCGAGCGCATTTTGTAATCGCGGTTCCGAAAGATCGGGACGAAGAGCTCGTTGGTCAGATGAATCTCGCTGGTGCCGACCGCGGTGTCGTTGCCGGAGATCGACTTGAGAGCTTCACGTCCACCGAGTCGGAAGAGCTCGGACTGAGGGATCGAGTAGCACTCCCAGGCCCGGAAGCGCTCGTTGGGCTCGATGGTCCCATTGCCATCGAGGTCCGTGTCTTCGACGGTCGCTCCCCCTTCGAAGTCCGCGCAGCGCGTGTCGCGGTTCTCCAGCTCCTGCCGGCCGAGGAACGTGCCCACATGGAGGCGCGAGAAGACGAAGGAGGTGGAGGTGAGATCGAAACGGTGCAGCCCCTCCATCTCCAGCTTGGTGTAGGAGTAGTCGCCCGTCCAGACCTGACCGGCCTTGGTGATCGCCGCGGCGAAGCCGGTGCGTTGGGGGCCGATTTCGCGAAAGGCCGTGAGCACGGGCGTGATCCGCCCTCGCTGTTCGCCGACGATGGCGTTCATCCGCTCGTCGAACTGCGTTCCGAACTGGTAGCCGAGCTTCGCGTAGATGTTGTTCTTCTTGTCGTCAGGGCGGTTGACGTCGCCGAACGTGAGCCGGTCGTCCTGCAGGAGAAAGAAGTAGCGGTTGTTGTAGTCCTTCGGGACGCCGATGAGCAACAGGCCCCCGCGCACGCGCTCGAAGCCCTGGGCGTCGTCGGAGGTGAGGTCGGGAAAGCCGATGGAATCGAAGACGGCGATGCGGTAGGTGTAATTGCGCGCGTAGTACTTGTAGCGCAGGAACGTGGAGATGTCGCCGTTGACGAATTCGTAGTCGATCTGCGACTCGAACAGGACGTTGCGGATCAGTTTCCGCAGCCGAATGCTGGCCTGTCCCTCCGGAAGGTAGATGTTGACGCTGGGCAGCGACTCCCGACGTTCGTAGGCCGCGCTGGCCGCGTCGGAGAGGACCGCCGGATCGACGGAAGGAGGCGCTTGGGGCGGAGTGGCGGGCGATTCGGTCTGGCCGAAGGCGAGCGTCGAGAACGTAAGAATTGCCACAAAAGTGGCAAGGATGCGGGTTCTGGCCATGGCGGATTTGGTCCTTTTTCCGAGCGCCCAAGGTTATACCGCGCGCGACAACCTATGGTAAAGTCAAGCACTTGAACTCTTTACGGAAAAAGCTGGAGATCGCTCTGGCACACGTTTTGTAGCGGCGCCGAGCACTGTAGTTGCGAGACACTCGTGATCGTGCGATGTAGTTTTAGGAGGTGTGACTTGTTGCGTTGCAAGCATCGGCTGGTTTTCTTGCTGTGCTTTTTGATGATTGGATCGACGGCCCTGTTCGCGCAGGATGCGGCAGTCGAGATCAGCCGGGATGACCAACTCCGGTTCTTTGCCCCGACTCACTCGGGACAGACGGGTCTGTTCGAGACCGTGACGGCGGACACCCTCCGCCAGGGAACCTGGTCGTTCGGCGTGTATTTCAACGATTGGGACCTCACGGCCGGTGAAGCCCGGGACCTGGCGCCTCTTTCGGCGCGCGAGTATCAGGACCTGAGCTACGACCTGTACCGCCTGAGCGCCTCCGTCGGAGTCGGTCTGACGGACCGCTGGGAAGTGAGCGCGATGTTGCCGTACGACCGCATCGTCAGCAATGGCGGCGACCGGGTCGGCTTCATCAACGGCTTCCGCCACGACGGAGACTTCAACGAGAGTGGACTCGGCGCCGCGCGTCTGGCGACGAAGTTCCTGCTCACCCCCACCGATGCACCGACGCGCTTCGCGCTGTCGGCGTTCGTGGATCTGCCGACCGGTGACGACGATAGCGGGCTCGCCACGGGCGGAACCGACTTCGGCGTCGGTGGTCATTTGACCCACGGCATCGGATCTCTGTCGGCGAAGTACATCGCTCGCGGAGACCGGAGCAACGACAACGTCGTGACCGGCACGACCGACGTCTCCATCCCGAACGAGTTCCGGGTGGATGCGGGTCTCAACATCCCGGTCAATCTCTTCGGAACGACGAACTGGATCAACGAGTTGAACACCGTCTGGTACACGGGGGGCGATCGCGCTCCTGACAATCCGGTGTTCCTGGTCAGTGGTCTTCGTCACTGGTTCGGAACCAGCGGCTGGTCGCTCAGCGCCGGCGCCCGCTGGAACGTGGCCAAGTTCCTCGACAGCAACGACGAGTGCCGTTTCACGGAGCTCGACGATTGCGCCCTGTCCGGCCTGGTTGGCCTGACGTACTCCCCGCTGGCCTTCGCGGCCGTGATTCCGCCCCCGCCTCCTCCCGCGCCGGTCGAACCGCCCCCGGAGGCTCCGACCCCCGCCCCGGTTCCGCCTCCTCCGCCTCCGGTGGTCGAGCCGCGCACCCCGACGGAAATCCGCACCGACGAGATCCACTTCGAGTCCGGTTCGGCCCGTCTGACCAACATCGCCAAGGCCATCCTCGACGAAGTCGCCCTGCGCATGAAGCAGGAGCCTTCGGCGACGGCTGTGGTCATCGGTTACACGGATGACCGTGAGAACACGGGTGCGAATCAGGATCTCGATCGCCGCAGGGCCGAAGCGGTCCGTGACTACCTCGTGACGCGCCACGGAATCGATCCGACGCGCATCACGGTGGAAGGCCGCGGAACGTCCGACCCGATCGGCGACAACACCACCGCGGAAGGCCGTCTGCGCAACCGCCGCGTGATGATTCGTCTCATCCTGCCGTAAACGTTCATTTCCTGCTGTCGACGAAAGCCCCCGCACCTGCGGGGGCTTTCTTTTTCCGGCCGGTTGTTGGAGCTACATCGTTGCTGGTTGCTGGTTGCTGGTTGTCTGAGGTGTTTCGCCTGGTCGAAAGTCGCGTATTCGACTCCCCTGATCTTCGTGATGCGTTTTGATCTTCGACGCTCCGTGTCGATCGACACGAACGATCGTCCAGGCCCGACACCCCAGACAACCAGCAACCAGCAACCAGTAACCAAGCAGCAGCGAGCAACCAGCAACCAGTTACGCGTTGAGGGCTCTAATCTTGCTGAGGTCCGCGTCATGCGTCGTTCCGCTCTTCTGACCGCTCTCGTTTTTCTTTCCGCCTGCGCCGCGACGACGCCGTCTCCGGCACCGGCTCCCGTGTCGGCTCCAACGCCGGGGGCGACCTCGCCGGCGGCGCAGCAACAGCGTTCCCCTTACGCACTGACGCCGGTCAACTCGGCGCCGCGCACGATCGCCGAGCCGCGCATTCGTGTGGGGCTGCTGATCGATCAGCCCAGGGTGACCTTCCCACGCACGGCGGACGGGTATCTTCTCGTCACCGACAAGGGCCCTTCGACCCTGAGGCGTGGATTCACCGTCAGCGCGCCGCTGGCCGAGGCCGCGGTGAAGTATGCGGTGCAGATGGCGGCCATCTCCGATCAAGCCAGTGCGCAGGCGCTGGTCCGGAAACTCGAGACCGACACCGGGCTGCGGGTGAACATGACTTTCGATCCGGCGGCCGGGATGTACAAGATCCTGGCCGGCGACTTCGCCACGTCGGACGCGGCGGCACCGACGCGCACGCAGCTCTCCGAGCGCGGCTACGGCAAAGACCTCATGGTGGTGCGCCGTCCGTCCGATCAGCCGTTCGCACGGCGCTTCGCCATCGAAGACGATGAGGGCGACCAGACCACGATCGAGGCTGCTTCGCTTTCCGTCCTTCCCATCACCGCGGAAACGGTGCTCATCGACAAGCAGCCCTACCGTTCGGTGGCGCGGTTGTTCATCAATCCGCGTGGCCTGTTGAACGTGATCAACGACCTCAACCTCGAAGACTATCTCCTGGGAGTGGTGCCGGCCGAGATGGGGCCGTCGATCTACGACGAAGTGGAGGCGCTGAAGGCGCAGGCGGTGGCGGCGCGCACGTATGCCATCCGCAACCTCCGGCAGTTCGAGAGCGAGGGCTACGACATCTGCCCCGGCCCGGCCTGTCAGGCTTACAAAGGTTTCGGGGGCGAGCACGAACTGTCCACGCGCGCGGTGCGCGAGACCGCGGGGCTGGTGATGACCTATCAGGGAGAGCTCATCGACGCGCTCTACAGCGCCACTTGTGGAGGAGAGACAAGCGACGTCTCCACCATGTTCCCCGGACGCAACGAGCCGTACCTGAAGGCCGCCAAGTGCGTCGAGCTGGAGATGGTCACCCTCGAGGGCCGAGCCGACAGCGGCCTGCTCACGGAGATGCAGGTGAACGCGCGGCAGTTCGCGGCGCTGGTGCATCTGCCGGAGGCCAGCAGTTGGGCGGCGCGGGACGTGAGCCGGGCCGTCGTGGCAGCGATGACCGCGGCCGGGTTCCGCGAACTTCCCCAGCCTCTGCCCGCCTCTTCACGGAGGCGTGACGTGCTCGCCTACCTGGCCACGATGATGGGCCTCGATCAGAAGGCTCGCGTGGTGACGTTGCCGGAGGATCGCAAGTACTACTTTCCGCAGAGCTCCAATCCGGAAGAGGTGCCCTACCTGGTCGCGGCCTTCCTCGTGAAGTACGGCATCTGGCCCGCGCAGTTCATCGACCGGATCCGCCTCGATGAGGCCATGCCCCGCGAGGAGCTCTACGCCTTCCTCGGCGCCTGGCTGCGTGAGCAGAATTTCACCCGCGATGCCGAAGGAAAGGTCTTGTCGCTGGACGGCCGCAAGCTCTCCCTCAAGCAGAAGGGGGAGACCACCTCCTACACACTCCCACCCCAGACGCCGCTCTTCCGCAAGCTCGGCGACCGTTACCAGGAGTATCTGCACCTGCCGGTGATGATCGGGGATCGGGCCACGGTGGTGTTGGGAGCGGACAAACGCGTCGCGGCGGTGGTGGTGCAGGCCAACTACGACGGCGCGGCCTTCGATCGGACGTCCAGCTTCTCCAATTGGACGCGCAGTTACCGCGCTGACGAACTGGTCACTTCGATCAACCGGCGCAATCCCATCCGACAGCTCGTCGACATCAAGCCGCTGGTGGTCGATGCGTCGGAGCGTGTCGCGGAACTGGAAGTGACGGCCGAGGGAGGCCGTACGTTCACTCTGCGGGGGCTGCCGGTGCGCTGGTCGCTGAACCTGCCCGACAACCTGTTCGTCTACGACAAGTCCCGTGATGCCGACGGAATGGATCGCTACACGTTCTACGGCAAGGGCTGGGGCCACGGCACCGGGATGTGTCAGGTCGGCGCCTACGGCATGGCCTTCCGCGGCTGGACCTTCGACCGCATTCTCAAGAATTTCTACGCCGGGATCGAGATCGTGAAGAGGTGAG
>JBDTOZ010000164.1:0-5092 GCA_039932995.1 Acidobacteriota bacterium
GCCAACCAGCGCCGGCGGCCGTGCCGCCCGGCCGTGCCGCCCCTACGACACGCTCATCAGCTCGCGCAGTTTCTCCGGATCGCTGGTTGGCTCCTCGCAGGCGTAGCCGATGCAGACATACCCGAGCGTCTTGTCCGCGGCGCGTCCCTGCATGAGCGGGAGGTCGGCGGATTGAGCTCCGCTGACGAGCACGCGATGGGGCAGGAACGTCTCCCCGACGACGCGGCGTAACGCGCCGGACTGGCCGGTGAGGGCAATCTCCTTCGGCTGACCGGCGCGCCATTCCGCGACGCCGAGGAGGAAGCCGAAGCCGGAGGGGTAGCGCTCGATGAGCGGAAACGTCGATTCGAGGGTGTCCGTAGCCGCGCGGACGTAATCCTCGTTGCCGAAGAGCACGGCCAGACGCAACAGGACCTCGGCCGCCACCGAGCTGCCGGACGGCGTGGCGTTGTCGAAGAGATCCTTGGGGCGCGTGATGAGTTTCTCGTGATCGACCGGCGTGTCGTAGAAGCCGCCGTGCTCCTCGTCGCCGAAGCGCGCCAGAATCTGGTCGACGAGCGTGCGTGCGGCGTCGAGGTAACGGCGCTCCCCGGTGGCCTCGTACGCCAGCGTGAGGCCCCACGCCACCCCCGAGTAGTCTTCGAGCAGCCCGGGAATCTTCGCGTGGCGGGTCAGGCGGCCCTCGGCGTCGATGCGTGTCAGGAGGAAGTCGGCGTTCTTCCGCACCGCATCGTCGTAACGTCCGAAGGCGATCGAAGCCTCGGCGAACGCGGCCAGCATCCAGCCGTTCCAGCCCGCCAGCATCTTCTCGTCGCGTCCCGGCCAGACCCGCTGTGCGCGCACCCCGTAAAGCTTGCACTTCCCGCGCGCGGCGATGTCCGAGAGTTGTTCGAGGGTCACGCCCAGATCGGCGGCCAGGCTCTCCGGATCGCGGGGCACGTTGAGGATGTTGTGTCCTTCCCAGTTGCCTCGCTCGGTCACGTCGTACAGCGCACAGAAAATCCGTCCTTCCTCTTCGCCGAGCAACTCCATCACCTCGGCGCGCGTCCACACGTAGAACTTTCCCTCCACCCCCTCGGAGTCGGCATCCTGGGTCGCATAGAAGGCTCCGTCCGGCGAAGTCATCTCGCGCAGGACGAACCCGAGGATCTCGTTGGCGATGCGTGCGAAGAACGGATCCTTCGTCCACTGCCACGCCCGCGTATAGAGCCGCGCCAGCAGCGCGTTGTCGTACAGCATCTTCTCGAAGTGCGGCACGAGCCATCGCGCATCGACCGAGTAGCGGTGGAAGCCGCCGCCCACCTGGTCGTACATCCCGCCGCGGGCCATCTTCGTGAGGGTCGTGACCACGATCTCGCGCAGGTGAGCATTCCCGTTCCGCGAGGCCACCTGCATCAGAAAGTCGAGCGACATCGAAGGCGGAAACTTCGGTGCGCCGCCGAAACCGCCGTTCACGGCATCGTAGTTTCCGGCGATGCGTCCGGCAGCCACGTCGAGTTGGTCGCGTGTCACCGCGCCGCCGCTACCCCGCACGCGCAACTGACTGGAGAGCGATTGCTGTACTTCATTCGAAGCGGTCTCGATGTCCGAACGGCGCGTCCGGAATGCGTCGCCCAGTTGCTCCAACACGCGCCGGAATCCGGGCAGACCGTGCCGGTCCTGGGGAGGGAAGTACGTTCCGGCGTAGAACGGCTTGCCCTCCGGAGTGAGGAACATGGACATCGGCCAACCTCCGTGTCCGGTCATCATCTGCACGGCCTGCATGTAGATCGAGTCGACGTCCGGCCGCTCCTCGCGATCCACCTTGATGGCCACGAAGCCCTCGTTCAGCACGGCCGCCACCGCGGCATCCTCGAACGACTCCCGCTCCATCACGTGACACCAGTGACAGGCCGAATAGCCGATGGACAGGAACACCGGCTTGTCCTCGGCCCTGGCCTTCGCCCAAGCTTCCTCCCCCCACGGATACCAGTCCACAGGGTTGTGCGCATGCTGCAGGAGATAAGGGGAGGTCTCGTTCGCGAGGCGGTTCATGGTTCCCGAGTTTATCCCTCGCAGTCGGCAACAGGGTACGGTTCACCACAGAGGCACAGAGACAGTGAGATACCGCGCGGCGTCGCCGCCGCAGGCGGCATCAGATTCTTCGTGTCTCTGTGCCTCTGTGCCTCTGTGGTGAACGTAACCCTTTTGCAAATTACGACCGCAACCGCTCCAGGAGCTGCGGCGGAAACGCGCGCATTTCAAAGTACTCCGCTTCCAACTCCTCCACCTGGAAGCGGTCCAGTCCGGAGTTCGAGAGGAAGTCGCTGCGCAGCTTGGTGTCGTGCTCCTCGACGATGCGGGGCAGGAGTTGGTTGATGTAGAAGGCTTCCAGGCGGATCTTGGTGATCACTTCCTCGAGCAGGGCCTCGGTGATCTGATCGTGGAGATCGCGCATCTCGGGATCGTGGGCGATCTCCGCGCGGATCTCGCGGCGGAAGGTCTCCCGTCCTTCGGCGGTATTGAGCTCGAGGTAGAAGTTCGACATTCGCCGGCGGGCCAGGTTGTAGGCGGTGAAGAAGGCTCGCTCGTGCGTGTTGAGTGAGACGATCGCCTCCACCACGCCGCTCAGCGACTCTTCGTTGTTCTCGATCGAGATCAGCCCGAGCGTCAGCGCGTAGAGCTTCTTCCTTCCGTACGCCAGCGCGTACTCATTGCTCACCACGGGGTCGATGAAGAGTTGCTGGAACAGGCCGCGGCGCAGCTTCTCGAAGACCTGCATGTTGCCCAGCAGCGAGCGCACCTGATCCTGCGAGATGCCCACGTCGTCCATGAACGCCAGGCGATTCACGAGTGTGGTGGTGTGGTCGATGCGGTCGAACAGCGTGACCAGCTCTCCGAACGACTCCATCCGCTCGAAATCCTCCTCCTCGCGGGAGATCTCGTCGATGAGCCGGCCCGTCTCGAGGAGCAGCTCTTCGAAGGTCTGGTCGCGATTTCCGGCCGCTCGCTGCTTGTTCTCCATGAGCTGCACCAGATCGAGCGAAGAGAGCTTGCGCGTGATGTTGCGGCCCAGGAGGAAGCCGCCCAGGATCTCCCGCGTGGATTGGATGTAATCCGGCTCGTCTTCTTTGCGGATGACGGCGCGCGACTCCTGCAGCACGATCTCCTCGAGCGTGTCGAAGATGGACAGCGGCACTTCGTTGCGCAGCGACAGCGTGCGCAGGCGCATCAGCCGCGCGCGCGCCGAGGAATCGATCGTCGAGCCGGCGCACGAGGCCAGAATGCGCTTGTACTCGTCGATCAATTGCTGGTTGTCGGGATGGCGGTAGATGACGTCGATGCGGATGCGCTCGCGCTGGTAGGGCTCGACCGGCTGCTCCACCGGCGACGCGCTCACCTCCTCCATCGAATGCGACGCGGCATAGGTGCGCTGGCAGGCATCGGCCAGTCGCTGATTGGCGCGGTGCACGACCCGCAACATCACCAGCGTCGTCTCCGGCTCGGCCAGGGCCTCGAGCATCTCGTGGGCCAGCGTGATGAAGCTCCCGCTTCCCACACGCCTGGAGCGCTTGAGCAGTTTCCCCGCGCTCTTGAGCGTGGCCTCCTGGCGGTCGCCGACATCCGCGTAGCGCTTGCGGTCGTCCACGAAGAAGAAATAGTTCGCCACGGCGTTTCCCTGCAGGAACAGGTTCTCCCACCGCTCGAACCCTTCCGTGTTGGTGGTGAAGCGCAGCTCGTGCGACTTTGGATCGCTGGTCGTGCCGAACAGCACCAGCCGGTTCACCACCTCTTCGTTGAGCAGATCCCCGACCGGCAGATGTCCGCCGAACATGTACTCCCCGAAGATCCCGCCGTTGCCGCGAAAACGCACCCCCTCGGGGTTGAGCGTCAGCTCGGAGCTTCCGCCGAAGTAGCGGATGACGTCCCCGCGCGGTGTGGCGATCTGTTCGAAAAAGAACCGCCGGTCGACGTCCGGCCCGGTCACCACAGCGAAGTACTCGATGGCCTCGCCGACGAAGCCGTGGTGCACGATGGCCCGGATCACGGGGTGGATTGTAAGGCGCCGGACGCGGGGCTATGCCAACCTGCGCGCTAGAAGCATTTGCCTCGGAGCGGCCGTACGTGCCCAAGGCTATGCCAACCAGCGCTGGCGGCCGTGCCGCCTAGGCTCGGGGGTGGGCCTTTTTGTACACAGCCATCAACTGCCAGTCGTTGAGGTGCGTGTATTTCTGGGTCGTCGAGAGCGAGGCGTGGCCGAGGAGCTCCTGGATGCCGCGGAGGTCCGCGCCGGCGTTGAGGAGATGCGTGGCGAAAGAGTGGCGCAGCGTGTGCGGTGAGACGCCCGTGCGAAGCGCGGCGTCGCGGACGTAGCCGTCGAAGAGCCGTCGGACGCTGCGTGTGGTGATGCGCTCGCCGCGGTAATTGACGAACACGGCCTCTTCCTCCGCGTTGCGGATCAGCTCCCCGCGCACGGCCAGATAGGCGCGAAGGGCCGTTTCGGCCTTCGTGCCGAAAGGCACGATGCGCTCCTTCGAGCCCTTGCCACGCACCTTCACCAGCCGGGAGCGCAGCTCGAGGTCGTCGATGTCGATGCCGGTGAGCTCCGCGATGCGCAGTCCCGAGGCGTACAGCAATTCCAGCCAGGCCGCGTCGCGCAGGCCGAGAGTCGACGACGTGTCGGGCTGCTCGAGGAGCAGCGCAACGTCCGAGGTTTGCAGCACGGCCGGGAGATGCTTCTCCCTTTTCGGAGTGGCCACCGTGCGCGCCGGATTCGCGTCCACGATCGCCTCGCGCACGAGGAACTTGAAAAACGAGCGTAACGCCGAGAGATGCCGGGCCACCGTGGCCCGGCTCAGTTTTCGCCGCGAGAGATGGGCCAGGTAGGAGCGCACGGTGAGGTGATCGACCTTCCGCAGATCGAGCTGATCGCGGGCCATGGAGAGGTAGTCGTTGCAGAGAAACGTCGTGAACGACTCCAGATCGTCGCGGTATGCGGAGATCGTATTCGGCGAGACGTTCTTCTCGAACGTCAGGTAATCCAGAAAATCGCCGATCTCGTTCGTCACGCCCACCCCTCCAACGACGAGTCAGCGTAGCACGCGCGGGGGGG
>JBDTOZ010000165.1:0-3466 GCA_039932995.1 Acidobacteriota bacterium
AGCGACACTAGCCCCGGGCTCGGCCCCACGTACGTCTTGAGGTTCAGCATCAGTTTCCTCCAGCGCGCACAGGATACGGCGGACGTTGCGGCGCGGCCGGAGGATTCGCGGCGAGCTGTTGCATCACCACCTCGATGGCCTTGTCGAGCTGCGGGTCGCGGCCGGCCGCGTAGTCCTTCGGCGTGATGTCCACCTCCACGTCCGGAGGCACGCCCACGTTCTCGATCCCGAAGCCCTCCTCGGGAGACCAGAACGCGAGATTGGGCGACGTGATCGTGCCGCCGTCCATCAGATCCGGGTAGCCGAGGATGCCCACCAACCCTCCCCACGTCCTGCGGCCGATCAGCGTGCCCAGCTTCTCCTTGCGGAACATCCATGGCAGCAGGTCGCCGCCCGATCCGGCGTTCTCGTCGATGAGCATCACCTTCGGTCCCTGGATCGAGCCCAGGGGCGTGCGCAAGTCGGCGCCGTAGCGCGTGGCCCAGTAACTGATCATCGGGCGGCGCAGGATGTCGATGTAGTAGTCCGCCACGAGACCGCCGCCGTTGTAGCGCTCATCCACGATGATGGCCTGGCGGTCCGCCTGCGGATAGAAGTAGCGCTTGAAGTACTCATGGCCCATCTCCGCGGTGTTCGGCACCCAGACGTAGGCCACCTTGCCGTTGGTCTTCTCGGTGACGTAGCGAAGATTGCGCTCCACCCAGTCGCGGCTGCGCAACGCCGACTCACTCTCGATCGGCACGACGTTCACCGTGCGCGAGCCCTTGGCGTCCGGCGTGGGACCGACCGTGATCTCCGTGAAGCGGCCCGCCGTCCGTTCGAAACGCGCGTAGAGATTGTCCGGATACTTCAGGTCCTTGCCGTCGACGGCCAGGAGGTATTCGCCGTCGACGACGTCGATGCCCGGCTCGGTGAGCGGCGCGCGCAGGTCGGGATTCCAGTTCAAGCCCCCGTAGACCTTCCTGAAACGATAGCGGCCATTGGCGACTTCGTAATCGGCACCGAGGAGACCGCCCTTCACGGTCTCCACTTCGGTGAGGGTGTCCCCGCCGCCGAGGTAGAAATGGCCGACCACCAGCTCGCTGCCGAACCACTGCAGCACGCGGTTCAGGTCCGCGCGCGTGGCCAGGTCGGGGAGGAATTGTGCGTACTTGGCGCGCACGGCGTTGAGATCGACGCCGTGATAGTGCGGGTCATAAAACCAGTCCCGGTGGAGGCGGAAAGCCTCGTCGTACATCTGCTTCCACTCCACGCGCGGGTCGACACGCACCTCCACCTTGTCGATGCCCAGGCGGCGCTTGGAAGGGTCGGGCTTGTCTCCGGTGTCCGCGATCGACCAGGCCTCCTTCATCCAAAGCAGCACACGCTTGCCATCGCGCGAGAGCACATATCCGCTCACGCCATCGAGGAGCGAGTCTTCCTTCCGCTTGGTCAGGTCGAACCGGGACAACGCTCCCGGATCCTCGGAAGGGAACGCATTGCCCGACGGCCGTTTCAGATAGTGAAGCTGTCCCGTCGTCGAGACCTGGAGATTGGAGAAGAACGCCGGCGGCACCGGCAACGCCTGAATGCGTTGCGCGAGCCGGGCGAAGTCGATGGTCACGACGACCGGCTTAGCCGGCTCGTCCTTCTTCGCGTCGTCCTTCTTCGGCTCTTCCTTCTTGGCCTCTTCCTTTGCGGGCTCGGCGGCCGGAGTCTCCTCGTCGCTCTCCTTCGCCAGCGGTGAGGCCACGCCCTTGGGGAGCACGGCCAGGTAGAGGCCGTTGGTCTGGCGCGCGTCGAGCGCGGCCTGCGAGAACCAGTCGGACGTTGGCCCTGCATCCGTGGAGGCAACGAAGTAGAGGTACTTGCCGTTCGGATCGAATACCGGTTCGCGCGCGTCGCTGAGACCGTCGGTCAGCGGATACGACTTCTTCTCCGCGGCGGACCAGAGTTGAATGGACTGCATCTGCGTCGCGCCGGTGCGGGTGTAGGCCAGCCACTTCGAGTCGGGCGACCAGGAGTGATCCAGAATCGGCGCCGGACGATAGACCGCGTTGGAGGAGATCTTCGTCGACGCGCCCGAGGGCACGTCGAGCACCCAGATGGAGTGCGAGTTGTCCGTGTAGGCGATGGACTTCCCGTCCGGCGACCAGTCGGGAGTCTCGTAGAAGCCGGCGCCGCTGAGCTTGATCTTGCGTACCGCTCCACGTCCGTCCTGGGGCGCGATGCGCAGCTCGTATTCGCCGCTCTCGTCGCTGAACCAGGCCACCGACTTGCCGTCCGGTGACCAAGCCGGCGAGCGGTCGTTGGCGCCCGGCGACTGCGTGAGATTGCGGTCGTCGCCCTTCTCCGCGGGCACGGTGACGATCTCGCCGCGCAGCTCGAACGCCGCACGCGAGCCGGTGGGCGAGAGGCTGGCGCCGCGGATGTACTTCGCCCCTTTCGCGAAACGGGGACGGGTCTCGGCGAGGTCCGTGGCCACGCCCACCTTCAGGCGCGTGACGTTCTTCGTGGCCGGATCGAGCAGGTGCAGCCAGCCGGCCTGCTCGAACACGATGCGGTTGTTCCCCGCGCCGGCACTGAGCACCGGAAAGTCGCGGAAGGAGGTGATCTGCGCGACTTCCTTCGACGTCCGGTCGAAGCGGTAGAGGTTGAATTCGCCATTGCGGTCGGAGCGGAAGTAGAGCGCGTTGCCGGCCCAGAGAGGATCGGTGTCGTTCGAGCGCGCGGCCGGTTGGGGAACCTGCTCGACGTCGAGCGTGGCCAGGTCCAGCAGGAGAATGCGCGAGGCCGTGCCGCCGCGATAGTGCTTCCATCCCAGGAAGGCTTCGCGCAGAGGGACGTAGGCGAGGGTCTTTCCGTCCGGAGAGAACGAAGCCTTGGAGGCCGAAGGCACGGGCAGCTTCGACACCGCCCCTCCGCCGATGGGCACCGTGAACAGTTGCTGGAAGCGGTTCGTGTGCAGCTCGCGCTGCGAGGCGAAGAGAATCGACTTCCCATCGGGAGTGAAACCGAGCACGACGTCGGCGCCGGGATGCCACGTCAGCCGCCGCGGCTCGCCCCCGCCGGAGGCCACGACGTAGACGTCCGTGTTGCCCTCATAACGACCCGTGAACGCGACCAGCGAGCCATCCGGCGAGAACCGCGGCGCCGATTCCACTCCCGGATGCGAGGTGAGCCGCTGCACGCCCGACCCATCCACCCGCGCCGTCCAGAGGTCGTTCGCATACGCGAACGCAATCCGATCCGCCGACAGGGAGGGGTCGCTGAGCATGCGTGTATCGGTCACGTCGATGGCAAAGAGCGGCAGAGCAAGAGCGAGCACGAACGCGATCGCGTATTTCATGCGCGGAGTTTACGACGAGGGAGCAACGGAACAAGGGGGTCCGGGCATCCTGCCCGGCGCGGCCCACGCGCTGGAGATCGGGTGGGAGGGAGGCGTGCCTGTGGAGCGGTAGGCTTTAGCCTGCCAGGCTCTTGCGAG
>JBDTOZ010000166.1:0-7295 GCA_039932995.1 Acidobacteriota bacterium
CGCGATACACGTGCCACTCGCGCGGCGAGGGCGGGGGGCGGGTGGAGGTCCGCGATGCGCGTGCCACGAGCGCGGGCGGGAGCGGCGCGCCCGTTGCCGCGAGAACGGTGGCCTCATCACGGTTCGAGCATGCAACGGGCGTGACGCGAGGGCGGGTGGGTCGGTGGCTCTCGCGATGCACTTCCCCACTCGCGCGGGCGGGAGCCGCGGCGCGACCATTGCCAGCGATGCACGGCGGCTTCTTGCGGTGCAAGCGTGCAACGGGCGTGACGCGGCGAGGTCGGAACGGTGGCTCTCGCGACGCACTTCCCCACTCGCGCAGGCGGGAGCCGCGGCGCGACCCTTTGCCGGCGACGCACGGCGGTTTCTTGCGGTGCGAGCGTGCAAGGGGCGTGACGCGGCGAGGGCGGGTCAGGCGTCGCTCGCGATGCACTCCCCCACTTGCGGGGACGGGCGGCGGCGGCTCTCGCGATACACTCCCCCACAGGCGCGGGCGGGAGCCGCGGCGCGACCGTTGGCAGCACGCACGGCGGGGTTTTGCGGTGCGCGCGTGCAAGGGGCGTGACGCGGCGAGGGCGGGCGGGTGGCTCTCGCGATGCACGCGCCACTCGCGCGGGTGGGAGCCGCGGCGCGACCGTTGCGGGCGATGCACGGCGGCTTCTTGCGGTGCGCGCGTGCAAGGGGCGTGACGCGGCGATGGTGGGTGGGTGATTCCCGCGACGCACTCGCGCACTCGCGGGGACGGTCGGCGGCGGCTCTCGCGGTGCACTTCCGCGGGCGGGAGCCGCGGCGCGACCGTTGCCGCCGGTTGATCGTCTTCGGCCAGTCCGGAACGTGCCGCGCGAACGTAGCATGCGCTGGTGGCCGCCCGTCGCCGCGCTCGACACTCATGCGCTACTTATTGACGGCATTCAGTCAACGTGGCTACTCTGCGCCGCGATCACGCGACACATCTCTATGGTGGACCGAAACTCTCTGACGGTCATTATGACAATGCTCTTTGGTGGATGTGCGCGTGGTCGCGCCTTTTTTTCATGCTTACCATCGAGGGCCGCAACCGTCGTCGGCGTCGCATAGGCCTCAAGCGACGCTCGAACAAGCCGCGGACCGCGCGAAGCGGAGCGCGCAGTTGCGTGAAGGGCGGGCCGTGGGCGAAACCTAAAGAGAGAGGTACCGCGGCGAACGTCATGCGTTCGAGCGACGCGCGATCTTGCGGCGCCGTCGCTTAAAAGCGGCGCGAGATCGTATGTAAGCGATGGGAGATGGTTTCCGGACGCGGGGCGACGATTTCGGCTTGCCGGGAGCCAGCGTGAGGCGATCGAGGCGGGTATTCGGTTTGGGCGTTGTCGGCGTGATGCGACAGCGTCTCGCGGGTATCTGCGCGAACGTGGAGTGAATCCGATCGATCGTGGTTGGCGTGTGTGATCCCGTCGATGTCGATCGGTCGGTGATCGAGCGCAATGGATGTTCGATGGCTTTCAAGTGGTGTTGCGTGAGTTGTGGATGGTGCCCCGGCATCGCTAAACGGTGCTCGGGGTCGTGAAAATCGTCTCCGGTAGCTCCCGGGCGATGTTCGCGGCCGAATTTTCGGCTCCCCGGGGCTTCGCGGTGATGATTTCGCGGCCCTAATCGATGCCCCAGGGGCCTTTTTTGACGTTGGATGGCTCGTTTTCGGCGCCGTGTGGCCGGTTTTCGCGCCGCGGTCGGATTAAAGTGATGGTGGGTGGTTGCAGCGTATTGTGGAGGTTCGGAACTTCGTGTGGCTCGTACCCGAGCGCCAGTGCGTCGTCCATGAAGCGTGCGGCTTCCTGCCAGAGTGTCCGGAAGCTGTTGAGGTCGAGCGCCGGATAGAGCCGGGAGAGGCGCTCATATTCGCTGAGGAGTTGAGGATCGAAGGGATCGGTCGGCATGTGCAGTGGCCCTCGCAATCCCTCGACGCTGTTACTGACGGACTCCGAAGTGCTCGACCCACACGCCGTAGAGCTGCCAACAGACTTCTTCGGGCGTGTACCAGCCGGGGGCACGAACGATGAGAATGTTGTATAGGCGCGAGGACTCAGAGACGCTCGCATATGTTCCGCGGCGCACGAGAAAGTGAATGATGCGCGGATCGACCGTCTCGACAGAGGGAAAGTTTCCTGCTCCCGCATTGCTGCCGGTCGAGCGACTGACCTGCTCCAACGATAGGTCTTGAACGAATGGCCATGGCTCGGCATCCTCGCCGAAGTGGTGGGGCCAGATGTAGAGAGAGACCCGTTGGGGACTGTACGACGCGAACGTGAATGGGACTAGCGACTGCAACTCGGCTTCGAGTCGTGCCAGCGAGCCACGCGTGGGTCGATTCGGTGAGACGAGCAGGACCTCGTCACCGATACTCTTCACATACCGAATCCACCACATGCCGCCGTGCATGCCGATGAGCTGCCCACGGGACCGGAGAACGCGTGACCGCGCGTTCGGCGAGACCGGATCCCCTTACGTCTCACCGACTCCTCCGCAGCTGCAGATCCTAACGTCAGGTACGATCCGTTTCCTACGCGACGGCGCGTATTGGCAGGGGATGATCGACAAGCGGTCGCTTCGTCGGCTGAAGTCTCGACTCGCGCGGATGGACATCCTCGAGTCGCTGCCAACCTCGATGAGTACGGGATCGTCCTCGGCCGGCGCGGAAACAGGTTGGCTTGGAGCAACGCCCATCGGCACGACTTGCTGAAGCTCGCGCCCGTCGATACCTACGACACGTATGTGCGGTTCCCCGCTGGTCGCCGCGCATGCGGTAACGGCGAGGGCCGCGGTGACGGTCAGGAGTGTGGGAATGATTCTCATCGTTCGCTCATGCATTGTTGGTCACATCCGAGGATCGCGAGTGCATACCGTTCATTCTTTCAGCTCGAACGCAACTGAACATCTGCGGCCGTTTTCAGCTTTTCGATCAGCGCATCAGGGTCAGTGCCCGTCATTTCGATCCGCCGGCCATCGACATGTTGCGCGAAGACGACATACACACCAGCCGATACTTCGCGCTCATCGAATGACCAACCGGGAAGCTCTTCAAACACAACTGGCATGCTGCACGTCCGGCGCATGAAACTTAGGAACGATCGCCGTCTTCGAGTTTAGTCAAGATCCGCTGGATGTCCTTCAGTTCGTGCTGAGAGCGTTGATCGGGCGATTTCGCGAGCCGCGCTGCCAGCTCATGCAAAGCGGGCGCGGCCGATGTGATCCGGTGTTCTCGGATCAACCCAAGAGCATCAAACTGCTTCCTCTCATCGGAAGACAGCACCCATTCCTCAAGAACGTGATCGACGATCACCCGCTCATCTGGTAGTAGGTATCGGTACGCCTTCGACAGGTTGAAGAATGCCGCTTCAGAAAGTCTTTCGGCTTCCGCCTCTGCGTCAAGACGAGCCCACAACGTCTCCCACCGCGCTCGCACGCCCTCGGCCGTCATGGCACAACCTTTATGAACTCCGGGAGAATGCGATACAGGAACTGCATTTGATAGCCACCGCCTGGCATCGTGTATACACGTCCGCTCGCAGCGGTCACAGTGTTCGATGCTCGCGTCACTCCTGGTATTTCATAGCCTGCGCTCCTCAAGCCGGCCAGATCGATTTGGAGTCGGACCTGTGGAAGCCCTCTCTCGGGAGATAGCGCGAGTTCAAGTTGAGCTTGCAATGGGCTTAGGTTCGCTCTTGGGGTCGCATACGAGCCAGGACGAAGACCACCCTCGGCGATCGCTTGCGCATATTGACTGTACGTGTAGTGATAGGCCGCGGCGAGAGGAACAAGAGCTCCTCCGCCTGCAGCGGCTGCGCTCCCCGTACTGCCCCCTCCGGACATCGCTTCGTACGTCTCAGCCAGCCGATGTACTGCCATCGGGTTGCCTTCGATCGCTACGCCCGGCGTCAACCGAGACAGCGTGGCGCTGCCAAGCGTGTACGCGGAATAAGCCACGAGGAAGTCCGTCTGCGCTTGGCTCGCAGCCGCTTCGCCGGAAGCCACGTACTCCCCTTGCTGTTCATGGCGGAGAACGTTAGCAGCCATCGCTTCATGCGCACTAATCGTGGTGTCGATTGGGTGAGAGACGAAGTTCCCGATGGATTGGCCGGCTGCAACGAAACGGTCAGCCGCTGCATCGTTTACAGAAGCTGTCGGCAAATCCCAAAGCACCGTCCGCACTGCACCACCGACCAGCTTCCCGGTAGACACCACACCGCCAGCGGCACGCTGGAGGTTATTGCCGATATTCTTCGGAGCGGTGATGCCTTCATTGGCCGCCTCTGCGACCCATCCAACGTCCTGGCTGCACCGCTTGGCCCAATCCCACCAGCCGGCCGCGTTCGCACGCTCGCAAAGCTCGCCTGTCGGATCTCTTCCATTGACGGGATCACCGGCCGCATAGCTGTATCGATTTGCGCTGTCAACGAAGCCGAGCGGCTCAACCGACAAGAACGTTCCCGTCTCGTGGTCAAGCCAACGTTCGCGCGCCAGCGAGAGCCGGGTCACGCTGTCGAAGAACGGCAGCGCGTGCAGCGGTGAAGCGAGGATGAATCGCGCCGGGTCGTCATCCTCGACGGGCGACCCAAGAAGGCCGAGATCATCGACCTCGTAAAGCGGGAGAGTGCCACCGGCTCCCGGTGAGATCGACGCAAGCCATGAAGAGAGATACGAAACGGAGTCGCGCTGTTCGACTGGCAGCTCGGGCGAGCTCTGTACGGACTGCGCGATCGTTGCCCAGGCGGGGGCTGGAAGGATCGGAACGTTCTCGCCCCAGGCAACAGCGCGAAGCTCAGGTGTGACGCCAACCGAGATGAGCGTGGCGCCGGCTGTGAGTGTCGTCCAGTCGGCGGCGGAAAGCGTGAACGTGATCGTGGCCGGATCGGTGAGTAGCGGCGGGGCTGCGGATGTGCGAATGACGTTGCCGGCCGCGTCGAGCGCGGCAAGCCGCGCCCCCGCGGCGACGGAGGATTCGCGCAACTCCTCGGTGGCGTGGAGCGTGAGGTGGACGCTCTGTAGCGAACCATCGCTTGCCTTGGTGGTGCTGATGGCGATGCGGTCGATCGCCGCGCCGGCGATCGACGATCGGTCGTCGCCGTACATATCGCCGACGACCGTGCGCGAGACCACCTCACCGTCCATGTTGAGCACGGCCTGAAGTGTGCCGGCCGCTGCTTCGTCATAGATCGGGTAAAGGCGCTGGAGTGGTGCAGAGGCGTTCGCGGGATCGGTGAGTGTGATCTCGACCGGGTCGTCGTAGCGCAGGCCGCCATGGATGACTTGCCGCACGAGCGCACCGGTGATGGCGTCGAAAACCGCGGCGATCCGGTCACTCAGCGGATCCCACACGAACGTCGCGTCAGCCGGGAGACCATCGGTGAGGATGGCCGGGCTGGCGAGCTGCCAGTCGGTGGGCGAGGAAATGGACGCAACTTCGACCTTGCGTCCGACCATGCGGTTGCCGCCGTCCCACGCGTAGCTGACGCGCATGCGGAGCGGATCAGCCGCGGGAGCGGCGATCTTCTCGGTCGCGCGCAGCAGTCTCCCCTTCTCATCCCACTCGTACTCGAAGCGGCCGTCATCGGTGCGGAAACCGCCGAGAAATGAGAACGACCGAGTGGTGGTGCCGCGCGTGATCGTGGCGATGGCGTGACCGGTGTTGGCGAGCTCGGACGCGTTCAATGTCGGCGGGTCGATGAGATCGGGATTGCCGCCTTTGGCCGTGATGGCGGCGCGCGCGGAGTCGCTGAGTCGCGGTTCGCGTGTGGCCGAGCGGCGGAAGTCTGAAGGCGAAAGATCCTCGGTCGTCATCCGCCCGGCCGTGACAGACGTGACGCGGCCTCGGTCGTCGTAGTCCCACGTGTTGGTGGGCGCATCGGTGAGACCGTGGAGCTGGACGGTGGCGACCTGGATGCCATCGAACGTCGTCACACGAGAACCAGCAACCGTTCGCGTGCCGACGCGAACGCTCATGTCATTCAGGAGCGCGTTTGCCGGGTCATATCCATACTCGCGAAGAATGGTCGCGGGTGCGCAAGTCGTGCCGCAATGCGTGATGACGGAGCGCGTGTTCGGACGATCCACGCTTCGATAATCGGCAGAGAAGAACGGTGTGAAGATCGTTGCACCGAAGAGCTGGCGATCAATGCCGACGAGGTTTCCCATCGCGTCGTATTGCTGCCGGACGCGATCGGTCCACGGCGCGCTCGTGGTGAAACCCGAAGGACGAGGCATCGTCCACTCGACGCGCTCGCCGTGCTCGTTCCACGCGTGCTCCTGTGTGTAGGTGGCGAGAATCTGAACGCTCGTGAGCCCGGTGCTGTCTTTGTAGCGCGTGAGCGTGGTCTTTTTGGGCAGACCGGCGAGGTTGAAATCGGTGAAGAAGAGCGAAGCATCTTTGTTCGTGGAGCGGACGAGCCGTCCGGCGTCGTCGTAGTCGAACTGACCGAGCTGTCCGCCGCCCAGGCGATCGATGCGCGTGAGTTGGCCTTTGCCGTTGTACGAGAAGACCTGCGTCACTCCCTGCCGGTTGGTGAAGGTCTTCAGGCGCGGGCCGTCGTAAGAGAGCTGCTCGGAGGTGCCGTCGGCATAGGTGCGTTTGAGAGGCCAGCCGAGGAGGTTCGTATCGAGAGTGAGGGCGGATTCGCCGGAGGGATCGGTGTACGCATCGAGTGCGCCGTTGGGCTTGTAGGCGTATTTGTTGGTCGAGCCGTCCGGAAGTGTCTGCTGCGTGAGCGCGGCGCGCGCATCGTAGGCGAAGCTCGAGCCGGGGCGACTCGGCAATGCAGCCGAGGTCACGCTACCGGTTTGATCGAACGCCTGCCGCCATTCGAGCCCGCCGACCTGTTCGGATGTGATGTTGGCGGCCGTGTCGTATTGCAGCAGCACATTCGTGGCGGACCCCGTCTTCTCGGCAGTTGTCGCAAGCAACGGCAGGGTCCCGACATGCGACGTGATCTGCTGCGAGAGAAACGGTGTGGTGATTTCGGCGAGCGAACCTTCGCCGACCTTCGAAGCGACGAGACGGCCGGCCGTGTCGAACGATGCACGAGCTGCGCGATTGCCGGAAGCAACCGCAGTCGTGCGGCCTGCCCCATCCCATCGCACCGCCGTCTGCCGCGAGACACCGGCGTCCACAGATGCCGTGATGGATTCGAGGCGCCCGGAGGGCGTGAGGCCGAGCGTGGAGCTGCCGATTATCGAGCCGCTTTCGCTCCGCGCTTCGAAGCCGGTGGCATGACCCCAGGCGTCGAACGTGCGATGCGCGGTCGTATCGTCCGCGAAGCGTGTGTCGG
>JBDTOZ010000167.1:0-7094 GCA_039932995.1 Acidobacteriota bacterium
CGGATCGGTCACCGGCAGGCGGCAGAGGTAGTTCGTGCAGACGTAGGCCGTGGCTTTGCCATCGATGGGACGTTGCTCGAGGGTGTACGGGGCGATCTTCACGATGGCGGGGGAGGCACCGGGCGGACGGTAGATCACAGCCTTGTTGGGGACGAAGGGGGCGAAGACGGCACGGTGCAGGGCATGGACGTCACGTCCGGAGAGGACGACTTCGTAGGACGGGCCGAGCAGGAAATCGAGGGCGCAGAGAAAGTAGGTGGCGGCGGAGGGGGCCAGGCTCACGTCGTCGCTGGAGGCGCCCGCGAGGTCTTTCGCGTATTGCTCGTATCGGGGGCTGGCAGTCATGCGGGAGAGGCGGATGAGGTTCATGAGCTGCACGGAGCTGCCCGACGGAATCGCGCCGTCGCCACTTTCGTGGGGACGGACGAGCAGCGGAGCGGCATCCGCCGGGGTCAGGTAGAAGCGCCCGCTCGCGTCGCGAAAGAGGCGGATCGATTCGTCGGTGAGGGCGATGGCCCGCTCGAGATGGCGCACCTCGAAGGTGGCCTCGTAGAGGTTGAGCAGGCCCCACGCGAGGAAGGCGTGGTCGTCGAGGAAGTGGCGCCGCTTGTCGTAGACCGCGTCGGCCGCACGCGCGGCGGCGCGGGCATACGCCGGCTCGTCGAGGACGCTCGCGCCGTACGCGAGCGCGGCGATCATGAGGCCGTTCCAATCAGTCAGGATCTTCGGATCGACAGCGGGCTTGGGGAGCTTCGAACGATCGGACGCGGTGTAATAGCGCTCGTCTGCGTCCTGGGCGGAGGCGAACGCTCCACTGGGTGTTCGCAGATCGCGGAGGACGTAGGTGAAGAGGTCACGCGCGGTCTGTGCGTACTCCTGCTTCCGCGTGGCCTGATACGTCTCCAGATAGGCCAGTGCGAGCAGGGCCTGGTCGTAGAGCATCTTCTCGGTATGCGGGTCAGACCAGTCGGCGTTGCTCGCGTAACGGTGGAAGCCGAGGCCCTTCGCGTCCCACAACCTGCTGGCGCGCATCGCGCGCAAGGTGGTCTCGACCATCTCCAGCGACTGCGCGTCGCCGGTGCGTTGCCAGGAGCGCAGCAGAAAGAGGAGATGGTGCGGCGTGGGGAACTTCGGCTCGGGCAGGAAGCCGCCATGCTTCTCGTCGAAGCGGGTCCGGAGCTGCTCGGCGCCGCGGTCGAGAATCTCTTTTCCGAGCACCTCTCCCTCACCTGGCGAGGCTTGCAGCGACCTCGTGATCATCTCCGCGGAGGCGGTCACGCGCTCGCGCTGCTCGCTCCACATCGAGGCCAGGCGCGGGATGAGGGCCCGGAACTTTTCCCTCGGAACGTAGGAGGCCGCGAAGAAGGGCTTGCCGTCCGGGGTGAGCACGACGTTGTTCGGCCAGCCGGCCTCGCCGGTGAGCGTGCGCGCCACGGCCAGGTAGACGCTGTCGATGTCCGGCCGCTCCTCGCGATCGACTTTGATGGAGACGAAGGCTTCGTTCATCAACTTCGCGATGGCGGGATCGGAGAAGGACTCGCTCTCCATGACATGGCACCAGTGACACGTGGAGTAGCCGACGGAAAGGAACACCGGCTTGTTCTCCCGCTTCGCCCTCGCGAAGGCCTCCTCACCCCACGGGTACCAGTCCACCGGATTGTTGGCGTGCTGGAGGAGGTAGCGGGATTTCTCTTTGGCCAGCCGGTTGGGGACGGCCAGCAGCGATGTGGCCAGCGCCATGAGAACGGCGACCGCAAGGGAACGGTTCACCACAGAGACACAGAGACACAGAGAACCCCAGCGAAGTGATGTCTTTGCCTTTCTCTGCGGCTCTCTGTGTCTCTGCGTCTCTGTGGTGAATCCCCCGGGCGAGTGTGCCGAGGGCCGGGGCCGGGAACGTTCACTCAATGCCCCGCCCCTGCCCTACGCGATAGGCGCGGTCGGCGCGGACGCCGCGCAACGTCTCCCGCTCCCCGTTCGGCCAGAGGATGGTCACGTCGGCTTTGGTGTCCTTGCCGAGGCCGATGTGCTGCTCCTTGGGGTGGACGGAGAGGTAGCCGATGGTGGAGAAGACTTCGCGCCAGAGGCCTTTCTGCGTGGCGGTGTCGACGAAGATCTGCGCGCCGATGGCGTCGCGCGTGACGCCCTTGGCGGGATCGCCGGTCAGGCGGAGGGCGATCCAGTGCTGGCCGTTCTTCGGGGCGTTGTTGCGGTAGACGAAGGCCGGCGTGTTGAAGTTGTTCACGGCCATGTCCAGGTCGCCGTCGCCGTCAGCGTCGAAGAGAGCCACGCTGCGCGCGTTGCCGGCCGGATCGGCGCCGCTCTTCGCGGTCTCCTCCTGCAGCATCCCGCCCGTGTTCACGAAGAACACCGGCACTTCCTTTTCCGCCACCGGCAGGACCGCCGTCGACGGATTGCCCTTCGGGTCGGTGAGGTACGGATTCACGCTGGAGTAGACGGCGTATTCGTTCATGCCGTTCACGACATAGAGGTCGTCGTCGCCGTCGTTGTCGTAGTCGAAGAAGACGCCGCCCCAGGCCCAGCCCGTGGACTGCATGCCGCGGCCGACGGCCTTGGACTGCTCGTAGCCCGACTTGGTGGACATCCAGAGATCGTTGGCCTCCACCACGCGCATGTTGGCCATCTTGGCGGGGTTGAACTTCATGCGCGTCTTCGTGTCCGGGAGGATGTACTTCTCGTCCTTGTCCATGGTCACGATGTTGGAGATGTAGACGTCGGGGCGGCCGTCGCGATTGAGGTCGGTGATGCCGACGTTCATGGTGTAGCTCGGCTTGTCGGTGCCGATCTTCGAGGACACATCCTCGAACTTGCCACCGCTAAGATTGCGATACCAGGCGTTGGTCCCGAAGTCGTTGCCGCAAATCAGGTCCTCGCGGCCGTCGGCATCGAAATCGAGATGGCCGATGGACTGCGCCCAGCCGGTGTTCTCCACGCCGCTGCCGGCGCTGACGTCTTCGAAGACGAAGTTGCCTTTGTTGCGAAAGAGCTTGTCCGGCAGGGCATTGCTGTTGCGGCGCGACAGCGTCGGCAAATCGCCGTGGATGTAGTCGCCGAAGTAGCCGATGTAGAGGTCGAGGCGTCCGTCTTCATCGAAGTCGAGGGCCGTGGCGGGACCGCCGACGAGACCTCTGCCGCCCAGGCCGGCGCGATCGGTGACGTCCTCGAATTTGGCTCCGCCGAGGTTGCGGTAGAGGCGATGGGCGTCATCGACGTAGGTGATCAGAATGTCTTCGAGTCCGTCGTTGTCGAAGTCGGCCACGATCGGTTGGCGGGCCTCCCCTGCCGTACCGTCCGCGCGCTTCCACGCCAGGCCCGCGGCCTCGGTGACGTCGGAGAAGCGGCCCTTGCCGTCGTTCAGATAGAGCGCGTTGCCGGCTCCGCCGAGGAAGAGCAGGTCGGCGTCGCCGTCATTGTCGAGGTCTTCCGCGGCCACGCCGGAGCCGCCGAAGGTCGGCGGCACGGCCAGACGCACGGCGCCGTTCTCGACGACGGTGTAGCCGCGGATGAAGCGGGCCAGCCAGTCGCTGAGGCGATGCTCATAGGTGACGCCGCTGTCGCCGGTGACGTCGGTGAAGAACTTGCCGTTCGTTTGCGCGGCGGAGGAAGCGCTGGAGACGATGGGCGTCTTCGCCTTCGTGACCGGCGGCGCGGAAGCGTGCTTGTCCAGCAACTGCTGGATGCGCTGCACCGACTTGCCGAGGTGCGCGAGCTCGAGGCGCTCCTTCCCTTCTTCGGAGGCGATCATGCCGGCCACGCGGAGAATGAGCGTCCCCTGCTGGGCGGCCCCTTCGGTGAGCAGCTCGGCGGCGAAGGGATCGGGCTCGAGCGTGCCCCTGAAGCCGGGAGCGTTGATGGCCTCGCTGAGATAGAGCCAGTGGATGCCGGGATCGCGGAAGGAATCGAGATCGTAGGCCTCGATGACCACGCGCTCGTTCTTCGGCAGGCGCGGGAAGAAAGTGATGTCCTCGTACTGATTGGCCTCGTGCGGCTGGTAGGTCTGCAACGCTGCGTGGACGTCCTCGACGCGGATGAGCGGATGCCCGTGCTTTTTGGCGTTCTTCTCGGATTCGAGAAGGACGTCGTTGGTCCAGGCGATCATGGTCTCGGTGAACTGATCGCGGAACGCCTTCCCCTCTTCCGGGTCGCTGGGCCACATGTGCCGGGCCATGTAGACCTGAAGGTTGCGGAGGAAGACGGTCATGGAGAGCTGGTTGTATTTTTCGAAGGCGGCCAGTTTCTCGGCCACGATCTGTTTGATGGTGCCTCCGGACGCCGGCGCGGATGCGTTCGCCGCGGCGTGGTGCACGGGTGGCGCGCTGACGGGGACGACGCTGTTCCAGGCCGTGCGCAAGGTGGCCGCGTCGATGCGATCGCGGTTGGCCTTGCGGGAGGTCTGGTCCGCACGCTGGAGCGCGGCCAGGGTGGTCAGGTCGATGGCTTCCTTGAAGGCTTCGACGGCATCCGCGCTGAGGGGCGCGAGGTTCACGCCATCCACGAGCGCGTCCTGCTGCACGGCCAGGATGGCCCGCAACGCGTACGCGACGCTGCCGTACTGCCGCTTGTCCCGCGCGGTGATCGGGGTCCCCCGCACGATCCACGACCCCTCGGGCATCTGGGTGTAGGTCACCGAGGACTGCAGAATCGGTCTGAGCGCTTCGACGCCGATCTCGCTCGGTGAGCCTTGCGAAGCCTTGCTCCAGACCGCGCGGATGAAGTCCTTCTGCAACGCGATCTTCTCGAAGCGCGCCGCCGACTCCAGCGGCGTCCCGTAGATGAAGTCCTCGAGCCGGCTGGCCGTGGCGTAGCACTTTGGATCGCGCACGGATTCCAGCTCCCCGATCTCTTCGATGATCGTAGGCACCTGCGCAAACAGGGAGAGCGACAGCACACACACCAGCAGCAATCCCAAACGCGAAACGGAAGGCATCGAACGATCTCCTCGATTGGCGTCGAGTTTAAACCAGGCTGTTGCTGGTTACTGGTTGCTGGTTGCTGGTTGCTGGTGGCTGGTGGCTGGTGGCTGGTTGTTGGTTGTTGGTTGTTGGTTGTTGTTTGCTGGTTGTTGGTTGCTGGTTGTTGGTTGCTGGTTGCTGGTTGCTGGTTGTTGGTTGCTGGTTGCTGGTTGCTGGTGGCTGGTTGCTCGTGGCTGGTTGCTCGTGGCTGGTTGCTCGTGGCTGGTTGCTCGTGGCTGGTTGCTCGTGGCTCGTGGCTGGTGGCTCGTGGCTGGTGGCTCGTGGCTGGTGCTGGTGCTGGTTGCTCGTACGCCGGAGGCGTAATGGAGAATAGCCGGGGGCGAGCGCCTTTGGCGCGCTGCCCCCGGACCCGGGTGATCGAATCTCCAACCCCGGTAGGGGTGCCCGGCGCACTTCCCGCGTCAAATGGCCAAACTCCAGTGGAGCGGCGGACTCTCGCGAGGATCGGCCCCTCTACCTTGCTCGGCTGTCGACTCGAGCGTGGCGAGAAAGCTCACACGGCTCACGGCTCACTCCTCGCGAGTGCCCGGTGGACTCAAGTCCACCGCTCCACAGACCCTTATCGGAGTGCCTGTTTCAACGGGACGACGTGCACTCGGCTCCAGGTTCAACGTGGAGCCCTCGCAAACCTCCCTCGCCAGCCGCAACTCCGCAGACAACCAGTAACCAGCAATCAGCAACACGAGCGCGCTACCTGGCGCCCCGCGGATACTCCAGCGCGAACCGGATCCTCTTGCCGATGGGGGGATGCGAGTAGCACCAGTACTCCATCAGCGGATTCGGGTTCGGATCGCGTTTCGAGTTCTCGGCCAGCTTCACGAACGCGGTGGCCATCGGCTCGTTGAGGTGCGTCAGCTCCAGCGAGAAGATGTCGGACTCGTGCTCGACGTGCCGCGAGTAGGCGGCACCGATGGGAGTGACCAGGAACCCGAGGACGAAGAAGACCAGCAGGAGCCAGGGTGCCGCGGCCGGATCGCCGAGGGAGGTCAGGTTCCAGCGGGCGCCCCAGCGGGACAGACCGCGCTCGCCGAGCTTCTGCCCGAGCAGGAAGACGAAGAACGAAATCGCCAGCGATACGCCCAATCCTTTCCAGATGTGCAGCAGCACGTAGTGGCCCATCTCGTGGCCCATCACGGCCAGCACCTCGTCGTGATCCATCTTCTGGAGGAGCGTGTCCCACATGACGATGCGCGCGGTGGGACCGAGGCCGGTCACATACGCGTTCATGGTCTTGGTCTGCTTCGACTTGTCGGACTGATAGACCCGTCCGCGCTCGATTCCCGCCCGTGAGGCGAGGTCGAGGAGCTTCGCTTTCAGGACCTGGTCCTTCAGCGGCTCGAATTTGTTGAACATCGGATCGAGCACGACCGGGGTGATGATCACCATGAAGACGATCACGGGAATGCTGCAGGCCCACAACACCAGCCACCAGCGCCGGACGTTGCGCACGGCCACCAGAGCGAGCGCGCCGATGGGTGCAAACAGAGCGAGCGCAATGCCGAGGCCTTTCAGCATCTCCCCCATCCACGCGCCGAACGTCTGGTCGGTCAAGGCGAACTGGTGCGGCACGACGAAGTCTCCGTAATACGTCAGCGGAAACGTGAGCAGACCCAGGGCCACGATGAGCATCACCACGTAAAGCATGTCCCGGACGAAGGGTCGTTGGGTGACGCGCGCCGCCGCGTCGCGCATCGCTCGCGAGGCGGGGGTGAGCAGCAGGAGCAGCAGCATGGCCGCCGTCCAGGCGGTGCCGGCAAAATAGAGAGTGTCCTCGATGCGGCTGTGCCGGATCATCTCGTCGGTGATCTGCACCTCGAAGCGTTTGTCCACCGGCCTGGCTTCCCCGCCCCTCGGCTGCGCGGCGGCCGCGACCGCCACTGCCGTCGTCACGACGGCGACCGCGGCGAAGGCGAGAGCGATTCGGGTGAGCATGCGCATCAGCGAAGGATACCCCGTGGTCCCACCGGGGACTCACCACAGAGGCACAGAGACAGAGAGAAAAGCAAAACGACGCGAGACGCGAAGATCTTCACGGCGCCGGCGTTCCGCCGCCTACGGCGGCTTTGGTTGCGGCTCCGTCGCTTGTGGAGCGGTGGACTT
>JBDTOZ010000168.1:0-1914 GCA_039932995.1 Acidobacteriota bacterium
TTCACTTCATCCCGCGTGCGGCCTCGGCGATCTTCAGGAACTCGGCGCGTGTGCCGTCGAGGTCTGCTCCGCGGGAGACGGAGGCGAGTTTGAGCACGTCGTCCCAGGTGGCGGTTCCTTTGTGGGGAGAGTTGCGCAGGAGCATTCCGAACTGGGCGATGGCGGTCGCGAACTGCATGTCCGGCGAGGCGTCCCAGGCGCTGTGTCCCTCGTCCGTGATGGTGGTCATGAGGGGGATGCTTTTGCGGCTGTTCGGTTCCTTGTAGCGAAGCTTGAGGGTGGCGATCGGACCGCGGGCGAGCGTCGGTGATGCAGCAGACGACACCGGCACGATCTCGTAGAGGGCGGTCACCGAGTGGCCGGCACCGAGCTCGCCCGCGTCCTTCTCGTCGTTCTCGAAATCCTCATTGGCCAGGGCCCGGTTCTCGTAGCCGATCTGCCGGTACGAAACCACACGGGCGGGGTCGAAGTCGATCTGCACTTTCACATCCTTGGCGATGGTCACCAGCGTGCCGGTGAGCTCGTCGCGAAACACTTTCTCGGCCTCGCGGATGGAGTCGAGATAGGCGTAGTTGCCATTGCCTTTGTCGGCCAGCGTCTCCATGGCGTCGTCCTGGTAGTTGTCGTCGCCGACGCCGAGGACGGAGAGATAGATGCCGGAGTCGCGCTTCTTCTCGATGAGCTTTTCGAGCGCCTTGGCCCCGGAGAGGCCGACGTTGAAGTCGCCGTCGGTGGCCAGGATGACGCGGTTGTTGCCGTCGGCGAGGAAGTTCTCCTTCGCGATTTTGTAAGCCAGCTCGATGCCTTCACCACCGGCGGTCGAGCCACCTGCGGCGAGGTTGTCGAGCGCGGCCAGGATGGTCGGCTTGTCCACGCCGGACGTAGAGGGCAGGACCAGGCCGGCCGCGCCGGCGTAAACGACCAGGGCCACGCGATCTTCCGCGCGAAGCTGATCGACCAGGACGCGGAATGCGGATTTCAGGAGGGGCAACCGCGACGCGTCCTGCATCGAGCCGGACACGTCCACCAGGAACACCAGATTGTTGGCGGCCATCTTCCACCGCTCCAGATTGCGGCCCTGGATGCCGATGCGCACGATGCGGTTCTTCGCGTTCCAGGGACAGCCGCCCACCTCGGTGGTCACGGAGAAAGGAGCGCTGCCTTCGGGCTGCGGATAGGACCAGGGGAAGTAGTTGATCATCTCCTCCACGCGCACCGCGTCCGGCGGAGGCACCAGTCCGTCGCTGACGAAGCGGCGCACGTTGGCGTACGAGGCGCGGTCGACGTCGATGGCAAACGTGGTCACGCGGCTCTTCTTCGCCTCGATGAACCCGTGATCGTCGAACTTGCGGTACCGCGGCTCGATGGCCGTGTCGGCGCCGGAGACCATGAAGCTGGCGGTCCTCATCGCGCTGATCGGCGGCGAGGAAGCGGTGACGGTGATGGTCTCGGCCAGGGCCGAAAAGGGGAGCACCATCTCCAAGCCGACACTCGTTCCGGCTCCGACGGTCACGCTTCGCTGCACCGCGTTGAATCCTTCGAGCTGCGCCCGGACGGTGTAGGTCGCCGGTGCCAGTCCGTCGAAGCGGTAGCGACCGTGTGTGTCGGTGACGACGCTGGTGCCCGGCGGGAGCAGCGTCACGGTGACGCCAGGCAACTCGCCGCCGCCCTGTTCGCGGATGACGCCATGGACCGAACCCGTGGGAGCGGGGTCCGCAACGATCGAGAGGGTGAGCGCGAACAGGACGGCAACGAAGCGTTTCATCAAAGCTTCCTCCTCACGGCGTGATCAAGCTGCATCGCCGCTGCCCAGTCAGAGCGTTCGCTAAGCCGCCGGGAAACAACAGGTTGAGGATGTTTGCCGTTCGGTTTCATCGAGGAAAGTGGTGGAAGGGAAGCGGATTTGTGGATTCT
>JBDTOZ010000169.1:0-1980 GCA_039932995.1 Acidobacteriota bacterium
GAGTCCACCGGGCACTCGCGACGCGCGTGCCGAAGCCGGGTGAGGCTCTCGGGACAGTCGTGCCGGGAGTCTCGTTCCGTGGAGCCGCCGCGACGGCAGAGGGGAAGTGTCTCGCGAGAGCCTGGCAGGCTAAAGCCTACCGCTCCACAGGCACGCCTGCCGCGGGCATCATGCCCGCGGTGACAGAGGAACGACGACGTCCGTGCACCCGCGAGACCCCTCCTTCCGTTGTGCGAAGACAGTTCTTCACTTGCGAGCGCACGCAAACGCGGTCACGAAAGCGCTCCATCGCGTTGCGTCTTTGGTCAGGCAGAGTTTGTAATACTCCGTCACGGGTCGCGAGTTGGGCAGGTAGACGGAGATGCCGTGCGCGCGAGATGGCTTCTCCGACTCCGTCACTTCGTTATTGGTGCAGAGGACAGCGCCTGCAATTGCCGAAAGAACGTCTCCAGCAGCAGCAACAATCGCCGGATCGCATTTGAACCCGTTCTGAATGCCCGTCACGAATCCATGGAGATCGATGTAATGAAAGTTCGAAAAGGCTCTGGCGCCGTTCCGCGCCGCGGCGAGCTTGCACATGTGTAAAGGCACGCACGGCTTCAGCAAACCGCCCAATTCATCAAGGGCGTCTTTGAGAGGCTCCATTTCGCATAAGCGGATTGCTGAGAGCGTCGCAAGTTTGTCGTTGCATGTGGCCTTGGCAAATTCATGGACGATGGACCGTGCCGCCTTCTCCGGATTGCAGGTGGCCATCGTTCTCAAGATCACGTCGTAGGGGCAACTGCCGATGCGCACGTCGTCCTGGGAGGCGATGAGATACTTGCCGGTCTTGCGCAACTCATAGGCCATCTCCACCAACGCCATCACGCAAGCGTCAAAGCCGATGATGGGGAATTGCTCGCCCTGATCGAGTGCATCCAGGAGTCCTTTGGCCAGTTCCTGGTTGTCAAGTGCGTCGCCGGCGCTCTGGTCGGGGTTGATTGCATCGGGAATGAGCCTTACAAGTGGGGGTAGATGCCGGTCGCGCCGGACATAGCGACTCGCGAGCACGATCGACGACCAGATCCAGCCCAAGGCGCGCAAGATCCGTTGAAGGAGGGCGCATCCTTTCTTAGGTGGCTTGCCGGGAAATGTAAAATCGAACAGACCGGCGCCATGACTGAGCAGGAAGACGGCATAGTGCTTTGCCTTTTTTAGGCCCTTTCCCTTGAGGAGAAACTCGGTGAGCACTTCCGGTTTCCCTGAGTTCAGATTCCCCAGCTTTTCATTCGTGGAAACGAACCCTTCCTCCTGCAGGACCAACCGCTCCGTGGGGCGGTTCAGCCGGTCCAATTGCACGACCACGCCGACTTCGTGATTGAAGGGCTTCTCCAGCTTGTCGACATCACCCTCCGCAATGGCCGAAAGGTTGTTGTCCGCCGCCAGGTACGCGAGTAAGGTCCATCGATGGGCATGGCCCGGCTGAGGTGGTTTTTCGGTCGACTCCAGCTCTTCCAGAGACCGAGGGTTGAATACCGCCACCGAGCAGCAGGTCTGGGATCCGGGCCGGGAGGAGAGATACGGGTAGAGTGGCTTGGCAGGCGCCTGTTCTAACATTCGATAATAGAACTTGAACTCCTGCATGCACTGTGAGGCCAGCACGTCGATCGGCTGGATGGGCATGTTCGATGTGTAGATGTCCGCCGCGGCCTCGTTGCCGATGACGATTTCCAGATTCCCCTCCGCCTTGAAGTGCAGATCCTGCGTCGGCTGATCCTTGTTGTCGAAGTCCCGGGAGTGCAGGGTGAATTGATCACCCTCAATCTCCAATGTGAGCAATAGCTCTCTGGCGATGGGCATCCTCTTGGGATCGGGAGGATCGGGAAGGGGTGCCAGATCGAACGGCACCTGAACAGGATCAGCACCGGTCGTACTTAGGTGCCCCCGCGTAAAGTCGATCCGCGCCATGAGGCGGGGATCCGCGGTCTTCGGAGAGGTGAA
>JBDTOZ010000170.1:0-6078 GCA_039932995.1 Acidobacteriota bacterium
CCCAACTCCTGGCCTACTTCATCGCCCTCCGCCGCGGCTGCGACGTCGATCAACCGCGCAACCTCGCCAAGAGCGTGACGGTGGAGTAGCCCCGGGCAGGGCCGGCAGCGCTGGTGCTCCACCTTACGAAAGGCCGGTTCCAAACCGGGTATTCCGCCCGCGGGTCAAGGCGGAAGTCGATTCGTCACCCGAGAACGGCGGAAATCGACCGTCGCTGACTGCGAATAGCTTCCCTACGCGGACCACAACGCGCAAAAGGCCATGACCCTCAACGCCGTGACGTCCTGGCGGCGCTTCCTTCAGCATGTCCTGCCGTCGCGCTTTAGACGGGCCGCTACTACGGCTTCCTCACCAATCGCAACCGCGCCGCCAACCTTACCGCGGCACGTAAGCTGATCGCCTGGAGACGAATGCTCCGCCCACCTGCGCCGATCCCCGAGCCGACAATCTGTCCCACGACCGCAAGGAAACGATGCGTCGCAACGCGGGAGAGCGGGCCGGTCATCAGCAGGATCAGTGCCGTGCGTCAGGGGATCTTCGCAACGACTCCCGGCTCGCAGGAGTAGGCTACGCCGGTGGCTTTCATGCTGTAGTTGGTCACGAACAAACGTTGCCTCCGAGGATCGCGGTCTTGTTCCTCATCTCGTTTCTCGCGTCGTTCGGAGTTGAAAATGGCGGCCTTGCTTCGACAAACCCGAGACTCTCGCAGTCGGTGACGTGCGACTGATCACGCGTAACATTTACCTCGTCGGCTCCCGGAATCAGCGATGTCGTGCAACCCACAACAAACATTAAGGTAAAAACAAAGAGTCGCATGTGATTCCCCTCAGGTCCGATGGCGCTCGCAGAGAGAATGCCAAACCCTTTCGTAAGACGTGGAGGCTTCGTGCTTGGAACGCCAGTGTGCATCGATCCTGACCCAGCCATTCCCCTGAAATACGTGACCACACGTCGGACAGACACGAGGTCGCTCGAAGGATCGGCCGGCTTCGCAGCACCGGCAATGAACATTAATCACGTGACTCCTGTGGTCCATGTTTGGGTCGTCCAACGGCCCACGCTGGCTGCAAGCGTGAGTTGGGCGATGACGCGATCCGGTACGACTTATTCTACTCAGGTTCATACAGCTGACTATCGCACTCGGCACATCTGATTTGCCTTGGGTCATTCGCCGCGCGACACTTCCAACACCTAATTTTGCCTCCCGAGAAACGTTCCGGCCGGTAGTGCTCTGTCGTCCTCGGGCTCGGGCCTGCGGACGCAGGCTCGGGCTGAGGCAAGCCTTGTTTGTCTGCGCCGATCACCTCCGTCACTCCAGCCGACATATCCGCATGGGTAGCAGTACGAATTGATACGGGGTCCGCGCCTGAACAAAAGATCAATTGGTCGAATCGGGCATACTCGACCTTTGCACCCAGCAAGCCGCCAAGACAACCTGGCTGAACTTCAATGTTCACATCGGAGATCTGAAGGAACTCCCAGCCAGCTGACGCCTGCTCATTGATGGCGATCTCGAGCTGTTGTGCGACGTCTGACGCTGAGAGGCTCCCACGGCTTCGGCCGATGAACGGAACAACCTTGTACCTGCTCATTCATCCTCCTGAGTTGCCATACTTTGAGGCGGCCTAGCGTTCTGCAGTTCGGCGGCTGCCCGCCCGGCCGCCCAGGCCTACTTTGGAGCTCGCAACGAGAAGCGTTGCTCGATTGCCCTTACTCCATTGACGGAAACAGAGAGAGTCCACTCACCCGCGACAATTTCGTATGGCTGACCGAGTCGGTAGAAAAACTTCTGGTCGATGTACCCCGTTTCGGACGTGACTAGGTCCTTGGTCCGCTCTTCTGTAACAACGGTGCCGTTCGGACGAGTCATCGGCGGATAGTGGACGATCTCCTCTACGAGTACCGCTTGCCCCTCCCTGATGTTCTCGATGCGATACCGAATACCGAACGCCGCTCCCAACGCCGCGGGTATTTCGGTGGTGCGTTGTTCAAACACGGAATTGCCCGTGCCATGGCTTGTGAAACCGGCCGCGGCCGTCGGATCGGAACGCTGAACAAAAGGTCCTACTGGTCGAATCACACCGTATTCGACAAGTCGTACGATCGGCATTGCGTCTTGCCGAGGCGCGCAGGAGAGCATGGCGGGAGCGAGCAGGGATGCGACGAGAAGAAGGGGTGAGGTCATTGGCTGATATCCTAGTGGTCGTTAACCGTCCAACGGAGTGCACGCCACCTGGCGGCCCCAAGCTCACCAGCGTGGGGACGCATGACAAGATCATACAACCTGCGACTCTCGCGGAGCGGGTCCACGCCCGGTTAGCGACGAGTTGGTCAGTGCGTTTGCCGGCAGTTTCACATCGACTTCAAAATCTCTGCTCTCTTACTGTCGTATTCCTCTTTCGTGATCAGCCCCTTGCTGAGGAGGTCCTTCAGCTTCTGAAGGCGTATCTCAATCGACTCTGTTGGCCCCGAGGTATCGGGGGGCTTTGCCGTTGCCCCGGCTTGGAGGGCCGCGAGCGCCTTCTCGCGGGCCTCGACGAAGCACGCGTTCCACTTGTAGTGCAGGCGTTCCAAAGCGTGCGGAGAGCATGGCGCCTGTGCCAGACCACAGCCGCATTCGTAGGTGAAATACGATGACAGATCCGTACGAGTCATCCACCCATTCGCGGCGCGACCCTTGGTGATCGTCAACACGCGCACTCGGCCGCTTTGATCCTCAAACTCGTAGTTCTGCGCCATACCTGCGATCTTCGTGAATCCGCCCACCACGTCGCCCTTTGCGAGTTTGGTCGGATATGCGGCCTCTCCTTCAGAGTCCTCATACACCAGCGCTTCGTCGGCGATGACAAAAGCACCTTGTCCTCTTCCTGCACCGAACGCGGGCGCCGCAAGAACCAACGAGATAAACAACAACTGAACGACCTTACGCATATGTACTCCTTCTCTCAAGCCCGACGACGATACGCCTCATGTGTGTCGTGGTCAACGCGCCGCAGCCGACAGCGCCGTCCAACGGCCCTGAACTCACCGGCGCGAACCGCTCAACGAGATGAGCCAACCTGCAACTCTCCTGGACACAATTCATCTTGTCGGAGGTGATCTCACGACCGCACCATTCGGACGACGCGCTGCGCGCGCGTCGTCCATTCCCGAGCAGAGGGGGGAATTTTACGTGATCACCCCGGGGGGAAATTGGATGATCATTGACAGATCTCAAGCGTCATTGCCTTGTCTTCGTTGACGTAACTACCTGCAATTCTGCTCTCCGGCGTACAGCTACCGAGAACGATAACGCACACGATACAAGCCACCGGCGCGGCGATGCGCAAACCCGTACTCGCGCCGCGCAGGGGAGTGGCGGACGGTTCGGCAGATAGCCGTGATCGTGAAGCTGAGCTCGTCGACGGCGGCAGGCATCTGCCGGTTGTCGGGACTGAGTCGCCTACGACATCCGTGGCACCATCGCCATCGGTGCGGTACGAGCGGGCGCCGCCCGGCGAGCTGCCGCACGTCGCCATCGACGAGCCGTTAGGCCTGCGGTTATCGTCTGTTCTTGCTTCTTGCCGCCGACTCTGCAAGATGAAGAATCCTGATGACGCGGCCATGAGCCACCACGCGTGCGCCCTCTCGCACTTGAAACTCCAGGCCTGGATGAACTCGGCCAACGTGAGCATCTGGACTAAGAAATCGCAAGAAAGTTCTGACCGTCTGACCGGGAAGCACGGACTCCACATCGGGATACTCCTGGTCCGCGTCCCAGTCCTGTTCGTCGTAATAGAACTGGGGACGGTAGCCGGAAAACGCCGGCGTCGAGCGGCCGCCTTGCTCGGTAGGCACAAATGTGATCTCGGCCTCAACGTCCGGCGGGAAAGAGTACATTTGGGGAGGTGTGCGCATCGGGGCCAACGGCCCACGCTCACCGGCGTGGAACCGCACGCCGAGATGATACAACCCGCTACGCGCGCGGCGCGGTTCCACGTCCGGTGCGGCGTAGAGTCAGCCGCGGCTATTGGGGACAAATCACCTTGCAGGATCTTTCGTGGCCTTCACCCCAGTACGGAATGACGAGCATTGGTCTCCCGTCTATGGTTCGCCTGAAATGCGTCTCCAGCGTGGTCGGGTCGACCGTTGATGTACAACTTGAGAGTGTCAAATCCTTCACTCATCGTGGCGTCGTGAATGAGGTTCGTGCCCTTGGGAATCAGGATCCCATCAGACTCCACGTCATGAGTCGCTTCGTAGACGACGGTGTTGCGGTGAGCTACGGCGTACGCTACGACCGTTCCCAGCACACCCGCCACGACTCCATTCATGAGGTACGCGACGGCCTTCATGGGGGCGACCACTCCTTTCGCTCATCTTCGCGACTGACGTCTTGTCACTCAGCCGCGCCGTGCTTCATGCGGCAAGAACGACACCGATGAATGATACGCCGAGCATGGCAGCGAACGGCACGGCGTCGGCCAAGTTGCACGACGGTTGAATGAGTCTTTCAGATCAATTGGCGAGGCGCTGCGCCTCAAGTCGACCTTGAATTCGCCCACACATGTCAAGGACCGACGGTCCGGGCCTAAAGGCCCTCACCGAACACCAGCGCCGCGATGTCACGACCGGTGTCTCCCCGGATACGATCCGCAGAACGCATTGGAGTGATGACATAGGCAACAACCGTGTGGCAGCGCGCAAGCTATCCCGCACGTTGGCTGCAGTTCCCTTCTTCCGCGCCTTCGTGGGTCGCGGCACCGTGCCACTGCGACTTCGGCACGCGGTCCGAGGCCTCGCAGGTCGGCGTGAACCCGTCGGGCGGACGAACTCAATTTGCCGCGAACTGGAACGCGCAAGAACCCTACTCGGCGTGGGCGCATGCGCCTAGCTATCCGCGTACCAAACGACCTGCAGCGCGTGATCGTTCAGGTATGATTCGACCTGAGCCTTAACGTCCTTATTGTCTGGCGCTTTCGGATAGATGATTCCAGCGCAGACAGAGACGTGGTCGTCATCCAGAAACTTCTCCACGTAGCGCATCACCTGCCGCCGGTGCGTCGCAAGTAGTTTTCGTAGGTTGTTGCTGGATATGTGGTCCCAATCGGTAGCCTTGATCTCCACCACCGTGACAAAGTCGTCGATCTGATCGATGAAAATGTCTAAACGACCACGCCTGCGACGCTTACTCGAGCGCAACGCCGCGATGAACCGGATAGAATGCTCCAGCCTCACGGTCGCTTTCTCGATCTCGCCAGCCCAATCTGCTTGCACTAGACGATGAAACTCTTTGCCGCGGCGAAGCAGTTCTGGCTCCACCGCCGTAGTATGACACGTGTGGGCTGTGAGGCTCTGTCATTACGTTAGCCGCTTTCCGAGATGATCGTACGCGCCACGCACGCTATAACCTCGGCGCTGATACCACTTGATAAGCAGTTCTTTAGCGTCATCAGCGTCATCATCGAGAGGTTCCGCCTCAAGAGTGATCCGTGTACATCCAAGACGCAGAGCCCAAGCTTCCGTAAGTTTGAGCGCTTCGGTGCCGACTCCACGCGACCGACATGCAGGAAGCACGTAGATTTCGACCAGGATAGCCTCACCCTCATCGTCCCCTGTGAAGTCAAGAATAACAACGCCGACTTCGCCTTTGTCGTCGCGTATGAGCAACGGAGTGAACTCATCTCCAGCATGAATGTCGCAGCGCCTGCGTAGCTCACTTGACCGCAGGTCGAGGAGTTTAGTGGGCTCAAGTTCCACATCTTTAGATTACCCGAGGATCGGGTTATTGTCGACGCCCCAACTCCACCGTGCGGCCGGGAACATGGGTGACACGGCAGCTGGCGGGTGCCTAGGCACGCCGCCCGACCCACTCATGATTCCGAGCTGCGGCGGGCGCCCGGCTGCGACCCCTGCGCCCCGCGCCCGAAATCAGCACCACGCCCTTCTCAACTGAGCGCGCATGGAGCGAATCGCGTGTCGCGGACCCTCAACCCGATGCCTGCACGAGCGCTCCGGTTTCCAGCCAGTGGGCGATGAGGCGACGGATGCGGTAGGAGTCGGCGTTGATCTGGCCGCCCCATTCTTTGACGGGGTTGC
>JBDTOZ010000171.1:0-2647 GCA_039932995.1 Acidobacteriota bacterium
TGAATGGTGCAGCGAACTCGAATCCGCCGTCGAGGCGCGCGCTGCCGCCGGGAGTGATGACCGTGATGTCGCGCGTGCCGATCGTTCCGGGCGGTGTGACGACCACCAACTGGGTGGAAGAGACATACGTGACGGCGATGTCCGTGCTGCCGAAGAGGACACGCGTCTGCCCCGGAACGAAGCCGGCTCCGAAGATGCGGAGTGCCTCCCCGCCGTTCGGATCGCCGGTGCGCGGATAGAGATCGGTCAAGACGACCGAAGGGTAGAGGATGCGAATGGCGTCGTTGTTCGTGTCGGCGATGAAAATCGCCCCTTCAACGGCGATGCCGGATGGCTGCTTGTACTGGACGTTGGTCAGCACGGTTCCGTCGATGAGGCCCGGCTTTCCGTTCCCCGCGACAGTGGATACGACCCCTGCGGCGATGCGGCGGACCTGATGGTTGCCGCTGTCGGCGAGGAGAATCTCGCCCGCGTCATTGAGGGTCAGACCCGCCGGGTCCTTGAATTCGGCATTGACGGCGGGTCCGTCCACACTGCCTGGGTGGCCCGTGCCGGCGAAGGTCGTGACCAGGCCATCCGCGATGCGGCGCAGGACGTGATTGCCCGAGTCGGCTACGTACAGCACACCGTCCGTGCCGATGGCGATTCCCTGAGGCTTTTTGAACAGCGCCTGCAATGCGGGACCGTTGGCCAGTCCCGTGCGGCCGGCTCCCGCGACGGTCGTGACCACTCCCGCCGGAGTGACGCGGCGAATCTTGTCGTTGCCCGTGTCGGCCACATAGAGATTGCCGTCCTGGTCGATGGTCAGGCCGGACGGTTCCTTGAAACCGGCGTCGCGTCCGGATCCGTCGCGGTCTTCGCCTCGGCCGCTGCCGGCGAAGGTGCTGACGACACCGTCCAGCGTGAGCAAGCGAATGACGTGATTGCCGGAGTCGGCGATGTAGAGCCGATTGCGCGCGCGGTCGAGGGCCACCGCGCGCGGATCGCGAAACTGGGCCGTCGCCGCGGGCCCATCGACGAAGCCCGCCTTGCCCGTGCCCGCGGAGAGCTGTACGGCGCCGCTCGGAAGCACGGCACGAATCTGGTGGTGCCCGCGATCCGCGACATATGTGATGCCACTGGGCAATGCCACAAAGGGTCCGGCCGGCTCTTTCAGAATGTCGTGGCTCTGGGAAGCGACGACCAGTGTGGCGCTCTTCACAAGAGGCGGCTGTGGAGTCACAGTGAATGCGAAAGACTCGATTGTCGTATTGCCGGCGAGGAGCCGAGCCTCGCCGCTCACCGCCCCGATCGGGACAACGATCTCCAGCAGAGCGGCAGCACGCATCCGCACCGGTGCGGGAAGGCGTCCGCCACCCGCGGCGGCGAATGTCACTGTGACACCCGCGGCGTCGAGACCAGCACCTGTGACCATGACCTGTGCTCCGATCGGAGCGCGGTCGGGGATGAATGTGGGCTGCGCGGCCAGGCCGGGCACTGCCAGCAGGGACAATAAGACAATACCGATGGCGGCGGTTTGACGCACGATTCCTCCGATTGTGTTCACGACGACGAACAGTTGTATTGAGATTGCGACCGCGCAGATGTCATGGCGTCACGGCTGCCGGAACGACGTCCGGACGTCAATGCGCCCGGAGTGTACGTGCTCCACCGGTCTTGCGTCTACGACGCAATGAGGCGGCATTTGACGAACGACACAGTCGTCTGTCCCGGCCCCTCTCCTTGAATCGCGCTGGAGCGATCCTGCCCGTTTGGAGACAAGGACAACCTGTGCGACCTCGTCATCGGCGCTCGCCGCGATCCACCCAATCAAATGCATGCAATTCATCTTTCCGGGGTAGGGAGATCCACTCACTGGTCACAACTTGAAGAGCGGATCTCCGAAACATGACGGCGCGGACTCACTTCGAAAATCATTTATTGAACGCGCGGCATCTACGGGCGGCCTCCGCACTTTCCAGCATGGCCCTAATCGTTCCAGTTCCCTGGCTCCGTCCAGTTCTTCGGCTCCGTCCAGTTCGTCGGATCGATGTCGAAGATCTCGTCCATCCGGACCTTGCGGTTCGCAAGGATGCAGGCGCCGTCGAGGATGCGGATCATGGTCGTCCTCCGGACGTCTCCCACCGCTCCCCGGATCTTGGTCATGCCCTGCCTGCCGATCCCGGTCGCGGCCTCCAGTTGAGCGGAGGTGAATCCGTTGGCGTCGAGCCACTGCTGGAGACGCGTTCCGGACGGCGGGTCCGGCACGTGCGGGCGTTCGCCGGCCGGCTCCGCCGGGTCGCGCTTCGGTCTTCTTCCTCTTCGTCGGGGCGTCGCGCTCATGCAGTGCACTCTCCCTTCGCGAATGGGTCGCATTGTCACAGTGTGCGCGTATCGGTGTCAAATTTGCTATACTTCCGGCCTGTCATGATCAGCGAAAAGACGGAGCTCCCCCTTCAGGCCTGCGGAGTGCTGGTCCGCGAGACCAGAATCAGAAAACGCCTGACCCAGGACCGCGCGGCAAGGGGCGCGGGCGTGAGCCGCAAGCAGTGGGCGCTCCTCGAGCAGGGGCACAATGTGTCCGCCGCCTTCCTGCGCAGGGTGGCCGTCTATCTGGAGCTGAGCGTGATTCCCCTCGGCGAAGGGCTGCAGGCGACGACCGGGAGCG
>JBDTOZ010000172.1:0-6451 GCA_039932995.1 Acidobacteriota bacterium
GCGTCCCGTTCGTCGTACTCTTCGTCGGTCGAAATGACCGGACGGTCATTCGGGTTGTTCCCGCCAACAAATGGGCCGCAAGACCAAAGAAGAAGTCCTCGGGGAGTTTCGCTGCTCCAGCATCCAGGATGCGGCCATGGCCGTGATCGCCCGCAAGGGGGTCGCGGAGGCCACCATGCAGGAGATCGCCGTCGAGGCGGGGGTGGCCAAGGCCACGATCTATGTCTACTTCCGCGATCGGGACGAGCTGCTCACGCGCACGGCCAACTGTGCGTTCGACCGCCTGATCACGGAGCTCGACTCCGCCTTCACCCTTCCCGGCACGCTGCAGGAGCGGTTGACGGCGGTGGTGTTGCGGCAGTTGCAGTTCTTCGACGAGAACCGGGAGCTGTTCCGCGCTTACATCGCCCTCACGCACCGCGAGGACGCCAAGCATCTGCGCAAGGCCAAGTCGCAGTCGCATGCGCGCTACGTCCAGCGCCTGGGACAACTGTTCACCGAAGCCAAGAGTGCCCACGAGATCGGGGACTTGGATCCGGCGGCCCTGGCCGACGTGGCCTCGGACTGCATTCGCGGCGTGATCGTCCGCCGCATTGAAGAGAAATCGAAAGAGAAATCGAAGACGTCGCGCGAGGAGCAGGCCGCGTTCGTCGTGTCCATCCTGCTGCGCGGCATCCGCGCTTGAATGAACGGAGAATCATGAAGCGATCCGCAGTTGTTTTTCTCATCGTCCTCGCGGCGGCCGTGACCGCCTGCAGCAAGTCCGAAGCGGCCAAGCCCGCTCCTCCCCCTCCCGGCGTGGTGGTCACTCCGGCCGTCCGGCAGGACGAGTCCCTCACCCACGAGTGGATCGGCAACACGGAAGGTGACGTGAACGCCGAGATCCGTCCGAAGGCGGACGGCTTTCTGCTGCGCCGCGCGTATGTGGAGGGGAGCTACGTCCACGCCGGCGATCTGCTCTTCGTGATCGATCCCCGGCAGTCGGAAGTGCAGCTCCGGCAGGCGCAGGCGAATCTGGCGCAAGCCGAGGCGGCGCTGTCGAAGGCCAGCCGCGACGTGGCCAGGTACGAGCCGCTGGCGGCGCAGCACGCCATCAGTCAGCAGGAGCTCGACAACGCGCGATCCGCGAAGGACGCGGCCAGCGCCAGCGTCGGCGCCCTGCGCGCCGCCGTCGAGCAGACGCGCCTGACACTCTCCTGGACGCGGGTGACGTCGCCCATCAACGGCATCGCCGGCATCGCCCAGGCGCAGGTGGGAAATCTGGTCAGTCCGCAGTCGGTGCTGGCCACGGTCTCGCGCGTCGACCCGATCCGGGTGTCGTTCCCGATGAGCGAGCAGGAGTATCTGCATTATCAGAACGATGCGGCCATGCGCAGCGCGGAGCTCGAGCTGGTGCTCAGCGACGGCCGGGTCCACCCGCAGAAGGGACGCATCGCGCTGGCCGGACGGGACGTGAACGTCAAGACGGGCACGATCACGGTGATCGGGCTCTTCCCGAATCCGGGCAATCAGCTCCGGCCGGGCCAGTTCGCGAAGGTGCGTGCCGTGACCGAGGTGCGCAAGAACGCGATCCTCGTCCCGCAGCGCGCGGTCAATGAGCTGCAGGGGATTTACCAGGTGGCGGTGATCGGTGCGAACAACATCGCCGAGGTGCGGCCGGTGAAGGTCGGCGTGCGCATCGGCTCGATGTGGCTGATCGAAGAGGGACTGGCCGAAGGCGACCAGGTGGTCATCGAGGGATTCTCGCGCGTGAAGAATGGCGCGCCGGTCACGCCGTCCGAGGCACCCGCCCCGGCGGCGACCGGCACGATCGCGGAGACTTCCACGGCGGCGGCGAGGTAAGCGATGGCCCGGTTCTTCATCAACCGGCCCGTCGTGGCCATCGTCATCTCCATCATCACCGTCCTGGGCGGGCTGGTGGCGCTGCTCAACCTTCCGGTCGAACAGTTTCCGGACATCATCCCGCCGCTCATCCAGATCCAGGGCCAGTACCCCGGCGCGGACGCGATCACCATCGAGCAGTCGGTGGCCACGCCCATCGAGCAGCAGATGAACGGCGTGGAGGACATGCTCTACGTGCAGTCGGTGAACGCCGGCGACGGCACGTTCTCGACGCGCGTGACCTTCGACGTCGGCACGGACCGCAATACGGCCCAGGTCAACGCCCAGAACCGCGTCACGCAGGCCGGCCCCAGTCTTCCGACGGAGGTGAACCAATTCGGACTCACGTACCGCAAGACCCAGGGCTCCCCGCTGATGCTGATCTCGCTCTATTCGCCGAAGGGAACCTACGACCCGCTGTTCATCGGCAACTACGCGCTGATCAACGTCAATGACGCCGTCTATCGTGTGCCGGGCGTCGGCCAGGTGCTGAACTTCGGCGCGTCCGAGTACTCGATGCGCATCTGGGTCAACCCGGATCAACTCGCGAAACTGGGCATCACCTCGGGCGACCTGCAGCGCGCCATCCAGCAGCAGAACAGCGTGAACCCGTCCGGCCAGATCGGCGCCGAGCCGGCACCGGCGGGACAGGAGTTCACGTACACGGTGCGCTCACAGGGTCGCCTCGTGACCCCCGAAGAGTTCGGGGACATCGTGGTGCGCCTCAATCCCGACGGGTCCGCGGTGCGCGTGAAGGATGTGGCGCGCGTGGAGCTGGGTGCGCTGTCGTACCGGCAGCGGGCACGCTTCAACGGCAAGCCGTCCGCGAACGTGGCGGTCTTTCAGGCCCCCGGCTCGAACGCGCTGGAAGTGGCCAAGGGCGTGAAGAAGGTCATCGCCGACCTGCAGAAGCGTTTCCCCGAAGACCTGGCGTACGAGATCTCCTTCGACACCACCCGTCCCGTGACCGAGGGCATCAGCGAGATCCGCACGACGCTGATCGAGGCCATGGTCCTGGTGATCCTGGTGGTGTTCATCTTCCTGCAGAACTGGCGGGCCACGCTCATCCCGATCGTGGCCGTGCCGGTCTCGCTCATCGGCACCTTCGCGATCTTTCCGCTGCTGGGCTTCTCCATCAATACGCTGTCGCTCTTCGGACTGGTGCTGGCCATCGGCCTCGTCGTCGACGACGCCATCGTCGTAGTGGAGGCGGTCGAGCATCACATCGAAGAGGGGATGGAGCCCCGCGCGGCCACGATCCAGGCCATGAAGGAAGTGTCGGGCCCGGTCGTGGCCATCGCCCTGATCCTCTCCTCGGTCTTCCTGCCGGTGGCCTTCATCGGCGGCATTCAGGGACGGCTCAACCAGCAGTTCGCCGTGACCATCGCCGTGTCGGTGTTGATCTCGGCGTTCAACGCGCTGACGCTGTCGCCGGCGCTGTCGGCGCTGCTGCTGCGGCCGCGCAAGAAGTCGAACGGACTGCTGGCGCGCTTCTTCGGCGGCTTCAACCGCGTCTTCGAGCGCTTCACGCGCGGCTACGTCAGCACCTCGGCGCTGCTGATCCGCAAGGCCGCCATCGGCGTGGCGCTGCTGGTCGCGTTCGCGCTCGTGGCCGGTCTGCTGGGCAAGAAATTGCCGGGCAGCTTCGTGCCGCAGGAGGATCAGGGCTACATGCTGATCAACGTGCAACTGCCCGACGCCTCGTCGTTGCAGCGCACGGACGTGGTGGCCAAGAAGGTCGAGAAGATTCTCTCCGAGACCAAGGGCGTCCAGTTCTACAACAGCATCGTCGGCTTCAGCCTCCTGTCGTCCGTGTCGGCTTCGTACACATCCACGTTCTTCTCGCAGTTGGACCTGTGGGAGGAGCGGCAGCACGAGGGGCTGTCGGCCACGGAGATCGTGCAGAAGCTCAATGGACGCTTTCGCGCGGAGATCCCCGAAGCGACCATCTTCGCGTTTCAGCCTCCGCCCATTCCTGGTCTGGGCACGGCGGGCGGCTTCTCGCTCTGGCTTCAGGACCGCAGCGGCTCCACGCCCGCGTTTCTCGATGAGAACCTGCAGAAGTTCCTCACCGCGGCGCGCGAGCGTCCCGAGCTGCAGAACGTGAACAGCACGTTCCGCGCGGCTGTGCCGCAGGTCTACGTCGACGTGGACCGCGACAAGGCGCTGAAGCAGGGAGTGGCGGTCAGCGACGTCTATCAGACGCTGCAGACGTTCCTGGGCGGCTCGTTCGTCAATCAGTTCAACCGGTTCGGCCGGCAGTGGCGTGTGTTTCTGCAGGCCGATGCGGCCGAGCGGCTGACCCCCGAGGCCATCGGGCAGTTCTTCGTGCGCAACAACGACGGGAACATGGTGCCGCTGTCGGCGGTGACGACCATCCGCCAGACTTCGGGTCCCGAATACACGCAGCGCTTCAATCTCTACCGCGCCGCACAGGTCACGGGTGCCGCGGCGCCGGGCTACAGCTCGGGCCAGGCCATGGCCGCGCTCGAGGACGTGGCGCGCAAGACGCTGCCCCGCGAGATGGGCTACGACTGGTCCGACCTGTCGTTTCAGGAGAAGAAGGCCGAAGGCACGACCTCGCGCGTGTTCGTGATGTCGCTGCTGTTCGTGTTCCTGATTCTGGCGGCGTTGTATGAGAGCTGGTCGCTGCCCTTCAGCGTGCTGCTGTCCGTTCCCATCGCCGTGTTCGGCGCGTTTCTGGGACTGCTGTTGCGCAAGTACGACTTCGACGTGTACGGGCAGATCGGTCTGGTCGTGCTCATCGGACTGGCGGCCAAGAACGCCATCCTGATCGTGGAGTTCGCGAAGGCCGAGCTGGAAAAGGGGAAGGACCTCGTCACCGCGGCGCTGGACGGCGCCAAGGTCCGTCTGCGTCCGATTCTCATGACCTCGTTCGCCTTCATTCTCGGCTGCGTCCCGCTCTGGCTGGCCAGCGGCGCCGGCGCCGCCGCCCGCCGCATCCTCGGCACCGTGGTCGTGGCGGGCATGCTGGCCGCGACCTGTCTGGCGGTCTTCCTCATCCCCGTGCTGTACGTGGTCGTCGAGCGCATCGCCGGGTCGGAGAAGAAGGTGGCCGCGCGACTGGCGGCCGCCGACGAGGAGTTGGTGGTGGAGGCTTCGCATTGAAACGCTCGGTTCTGATTCTTCTGGCCGCGGCCCTGCTCTCCGGGTGCGCCGTCGGTCCCGCCTATCAACGTCCGCCCCTGGTCGTGCCGGAGCAGATTTACGGCGCCAGTGAGCCGGCCTCCGCCGAATCGCTGGCGGACCTGGCCTGGTTCGATCTGTTCCAGGATCCGGTGCTGCGCTCGCTGATCGAAGAGGCGCTGCGCAACGGCTACGACGTGCGCGTGGCCGCGGCGCGCGTCGAAGAGGCACGGGCCCGGGCCGGCATCGTGAACGCCGCGCGCTATCCGAACGTCGACGGACAGGTCGACGTCGGGGTCGGCCGTCAGAGCGGCGACACCGGGGCGGCGATTGCCGCGAATGTGGGCGCGGGATGGGAGGTCGATCTCTGGGGCCGCATCCGCCATCTCAATGAAGCGGCCCGCGCGCAGTACCTGGCCTCGGAAGAGGGACAGCGCGCCGTACGCCTGGCCCTCGTGGCCGAGGTGGCCTCGACCTACTTCGATCTGCGCGAGCTCGACGAAGAGCTGGACATCGCCAAGCGAACCACGGCCGCGTTCCAGGACACGTTCGATCTCTTCGATCGCCGTCTGCGCGGAGGCACGGCCTCGGGGCTGGAGACCGCGCGCGCGGAAGCGCTGCTCGCCAATGCGGCCGCGCAGATTCCGGCGGTGGAACGCAATATCGTCGATACCGAGAACCAGCTCAACGTGCTCCTCGGGAGGATGCCCGGCCCGGTCGCGCGGGGGATCTCGCTCGCGGAGCAGCCGGTGCCGCCTGCCGTTCCGGCAGGCCTGCCGTCGGCCCTGTTGCTGCGGCGCCCCGACGTGCTGGCCGCCGAGCAGCAGCTCATCGCCGCGAACGCGAATGTGGGCGTGGCCGAAGCGTCCTTCTATCCGACCATCTCTCTGACGGGCCTGCTCGGCGTGCAGAGCACGGACCTCTCCGAGCTGTTCGGGGAAGGCCGCATCTGGCGCATCCAGGCGGGACTGCTGGGACCGATCTTCAACGCCGGACGGCTGCGCAATCAGAAGCGCGTGGCCGTCGCGCAGTTCGACGTGGCCCGCGCGGAGTACGAGCGCGCCGTGACCGAGGCGATGGCGGACGTGTCGACGTCGTTGGTGACGATGGAGAAGTTGCAGGTCGCGGAGACCGCCCGCGTGCGCGCCGTGCGCGCAAACGAGAACGCCGTTCGCCTGGCCACCATCCGTTACGACTCCGGCCTCTCCGCCTACTTTGAAGTGCTGGACGCCATGTCCCAACTGCTGACCGCCGAGAACGCGCTGGCCCGCACCCGCCGCGACCGCCTGGTGGCAGTGGTCCAGTTCTACCGCGCCCTGGGCGGAGGGTGGAGGTAGGGGGCGCGGCATCCTGCCCGTCGCAATGGCCAAACTCCAGAGTGGAGCGGTGGACTTGAGTCCACCGTCGCTCTCGCGAGGATCGG
>JBDTOZ010000173.1:0-6165 GCA_039932995.1 Acidobacteriota bacterium
TTCAGCCCGGACACCGCAAGCAACCAGCAACCAGTCACCAGCAACACCGCCCACCGCAGAGGTGCGGCAGACGGAGAAGATCACGCGGCCGCGTTGTACTGCGCGTCGCCGAAGCCGAGCATCGGCCAGAAGATGAACGGCAGGATCAGCATGCCGATGGCGAAGCCGACGCCCTTGCCGAACTTCCGGGCCACGTCGATGTTCACGATGATCAGCACGATGAAGTTGACGAAGGGGATGATCAACAGGATGAACCACCAGAGCGGGCGCCCGGCGATCTCCAGCAGCACGATCAGGTTGTAGATGGGGATGATCGCTGCCCAGCCCGGCTTGCCGGCCTTCTGGAACGTCTTCCACATCCCGGCGATGACGAGAACGAGGATGATCAGATAAACGATCGTGATGCCGATGCCCAGGCCCGCCGCCGCGGCGCCCGCGGCTTGATCGGTCACCGTGTCATCCTGGAAAAAGATCCAAGGAACCATGTCGCCCCTCCTGTTGTCACGGCGCCCTGAAGCGGTGGCCCGCCGCAACGCGGGCGCCTCACCGCTGCGGTACCAGAATCGAAAAAGGATTGGACTGCCGACAAAGGTACGACGGACTGAGCCGTCCGCGCAACTACTTCACGCGCTCGGCGCCCAGCGGCCAATCACCGCGCAGGAAGTGCCGGATGGCTCCGAAGACGACCACCGGGTCGTCGAGCCACGAGGCGTGGGCTCCCCCATCCACGGTCACCAGACGCGCGTCCGGCAAGGCCGCCGCCCACTTGCGTCCGCCCGAGTAGGACGCGTTGCGGTCCTTCGTGCCGTGGATGACCAGGACCGGCACGGTGATCGCCTTCAACTCGTCCGCGGAAAGCTTCGCCTGCTCGATCGTCGGCCAGAGCGTGGCCATGGTCGTCTGAAAGTTCCCCGGCCATTCGTTCTCGAGCGCGCAGAAGGAGCGGTCGAAGCGTGAGGCGTGCCGCGGATCGCCCACCATCCGGTAGGCCATCACCACCCACATCTGCTCGCACAGCTCGCGCTGCGTGGCCGTGGCGCCGCCTGCGCGCATCTCGTCCCACTTCTTCACGTCCGCGGCAGGCGCGCCGAAATCCTCTTCCGCTTGCCGGATCTCGTCTTGCAACCGGTTGGCGGCCGGCCCGAGCTGCACGACGCGGGACACGTGCTCGGGATGCGCGGCCGTGTACATCGCCACCACCTTGCCGAGGTAGGAGAAACCGATGGGGATGAACTTCTCGACCTTGAAATGAGCGCGTACGGTCTCCAGATCCTCGACGTCGCGGGCGATGGTCCACGTCTTGACGTCCTGCGCACGCGACGACTTGCCGCGGTTGCGCAGGTCGTAGGAGATGACCGTGGCCACGTCCGCGAACTGCCGGAACGCGTCATGGACCATGAAGTCGAGCGGCACGATCAACGTGATCGGCCCCCCTCCCACCTTGCGGTAGTAGAGCTGCACACCGTCCGCCGTGGCGATCCGCCCCTCCTCGAACGGGACCCCATTCTCGGGCAGCGACGCGGGCGGACTGCCCGGCCCGTCGAGGATGACCTTCCACGTCCCGTCGCCCTGCTTCTGCCAGATCGACGAGTAGTAGCCGCCATGCTGTCCTTGCCCGTCGTAGAGGGGCCCCATGGAGAAGCCGATGGTTCCGCCGGCCGTGACCTCCACCCGCTCCGGCCCCCAACTGAAGGGCGCCACCACCACCCCGTCGAAGAACCGCGACCAGCGACTCATCACCTGCGTCTTCCCCCGCAGCGTGCCCAGCGCGGAAGTGAACACCGCATCCTCGGCGACATAGGAAAAGAACTTCGCCTTGTCCCGATCCGCGAACGCCTTCGCGAACCCGATCTCCGCCTGCCGCACGTCTTCGGTGGCGTCGGCGAAGAGGGAAAAGGTGAGGGTCAGAGCAAGGAGGGTGGCGGCAGTTCTGATCATCGTCATTGCGCTCCGTCGTCGGTTCAAGCCGGCGGAGTCTACGGGCCCTCGCCACCCGAATTGTGAACGCTCAGCGACGAATGGCACGACGACCTGAAAACGTGGAGGCGCCAGTCATTCGACCGGCGCTCGCAACCGGACTACGACTTCACGGCTCTTCTCTTCTTCGCGCCGACGTAGATCGTGACGACACGCCGCACTTCTCCGAAGGCGTTCGTGACCGTCAGTGAATAAGTCGTCGTCACGGCGGGCGTCACGACCACGCTTCCGCTTGGAGCGACGTCGCCCGCAGGCTCGAGCCTCGCGGTCCCGAGCCTGCTCGACCAGCTCAGCGTCGCGCTGCCGCCCACGGGGATCGAGATGGAGTCGGTTGCGAATCCCGTGATCTCCGGAGCCTCGCCCGGGGCGCCGACGCGGATGGCGCGATTGGAGTCCTTCACGAAGATCCGTCCGTCCGGAGCGACGTCGAGACGGGCCGGCGATCGGAACCGGAGCGTTTCCGTGGTGCCGTTCTGGTTTCCCATGCTCGCTTCGGCGCCGGCGAAGCGCTCGATCGTCGAGCTTCCCGGCTGCAGCGCGTAAAGGGCGTGATAGCGCAGGCCGCCGACGTACACCGTGCCGTCGGGCGCAATCGCGATTCCCTGGGCCGCGGTGTTGAGCGATTCGTTGTGCGCGAGCGTCGTCATCTGCCCCGCCGGCGTGATCTTGAAAATCGAGGGCGCGTTCTCGTCCCAGAGGTAGACGTTCCCGTCGGCATCGGTGTCGATGCCCATCGGCACGGCGAACAAGTCCGACTGAATGAGCGTGCTCACCGTGCGACCACTGACCTGGCGGATGGCCTTGTTAATGGTGTCCGAGACGTAGATCGTTCCATTCGGACCCGCTGCGATCGAGGCGATATAGTCGCCGAAGCGCGCCGCATCTCCCTCGGCGTTCACGAATCCGTTCGTCCCCTCGGTTCCCGCCAGCGTCGACACCGTTCCATCGAGGGTGACGCGGCGGATCGTGTCGCCGTCGCCGACGACCAGGGAGCCCGAAGACTCGACGGCGATGGAGTTCGCGAAGAGGAAGCGCGCCTCGGTCCTGGTGCCATCGCGATGAACTGCGTCGCCGTAAACGCCCGCGACCGTGGTCGTGGTCCCATCGCGCGCAATCCTGCGGATCGTCGTCCCGTCCGCCACCCAGGCCACACCGTCACGGTCCACGTCCACGTCGTACGCGGCCTCGAACCGAGCGACGTCTCCCGTGCCGTCCACGTGCTCGGCCATCGACGCGGTCGCGGCGATCGTCGTGACGTCAGCCGTTCCAGACACGCGCCGGATCGTGCATCCAAATTCGTCCGCGATCAGAAGCGCGCCGTCGGTGTCGACCGCGAGACCGCGCGGATGATCGAACTGCGCATTCGTCCCGCGGCCATCCGTGCTCCCCACCCTCGATGATTTTCCCGCGACCGTCGTCAGGACCCCGTTGGCCTCGACGCGCATCAGAAGCTGAGTGGCGTAGTCCGTGACGTAGACCAGTCCGTCCTGACCGATCACGACATCGGCGGCATAGACATTGGACGCCGCCCTCGAGAAGGAGCCCGCACGCGTCACGAGCCAGACCGAGCGGTTCGCATAGTCCGCGACGTAGGCACCTGCCTCACCGAGGGCGATTCCGAGCGGTACCGCACCGCTCACCTGAGCAACGGGAAGAGTGGCGATCTTCTTCACCGTTCCGCTGGAGCTGACCGTCCGCACGGCGCGGTTGCCTGCATCGGAGACCCAGATCGTGCCGTCGGATTCGATCGCCACATCCTGCGGAAAAAGAAAGCGCGCCGATGCGCCGCTCGCGTCGAGGAGACCCGACGACCCTGCGCTCCCCGCGATCGTCGTCACCATTCCATTCGCATCGATCTTCCGGATGGTGTGATTGCCCCGGTCCGCGACGATGAGATTGCACTGCGCGTCCGCGGCGATTCCCGTGGGTCCATTGAACCGCGCGTCGAGGCGATGTCCGTCGCCGCTTCCGGCGTTCGTGAGCGAGCCCGCCCACGTCGACACGATCCCGTCACGCGAGACCCGGCGAATCGCATGATTCGCCGCATCTGCGACGAACAACGCCTCGGAACAGACGGCAATCGTCGAAGGGAGGGAAAAGCGCGCCGCGCGCGCGGGTCCGTCCTGATATCCGCCGCCGCCGGTACTGCCTGCAAGCGTGCGGAAATACCATTGCTGCGCATGCAGATGGGAAACGGCAAGAAGAAGCCCGGCCACCACAATCGTCAACCTCGCTCTGCGCATGAGGCATTCTCGACGAAGTCGCACGGAACCTCTGTCACGAACGTGTCAGCTCTACGCCGGATCGGGCGATCCCCTCGAAAACAACGCCCCCGATGATCGTGTCGCTTCACCCACCGCTTCGCTCCAGATCCGTCACCGCGAGCCCTGATGCCTTTGCTACCGTCGCCTCATGAGACTGGCCGCGCTCGCACTGCTTCTCGTCGTCACACTCCATGCCTTCACGCAGACCGCTCCTCCCGAGGTGCTTGCGGCGCGGGAAAAGATCGCGGCGAAAGACTTCGATGGCGCGATCGCCATCCTCGAGGACTTCACGACGAAGAACCCGATGCGCAGTGGCGCGATCCAGTTGCTGGCCGGTACTTATGCCCAGAAGGGCGACTCTTCCGCGGCCGTCCGTACCTACGAGAAGCTCGCGCACTTCCCGGGTCTTCGAGGCACCGCACTGTTCGAGATTGCCGCAACCTACCTCGCCCAGAAAAACGAACCGAAAGCGCTCGAGGCCCTTCAACGTGTTCGCGAAACGGGCAGCTTCGACTACGATCTGTTCCGCACGGATCCGCGCTTCGCGTCTCTGCGCACCAATGCACGTTTCCTCGCTCTTCTGCCGAAGCCCGCCGACTTCGAGAGCCCGTTCGTCGAGAAGGTGCGCGTCCTGCACGAAATCCGCGGAGACGCGAAAGGCGCGCAGTTCGGATGGATCGCGCGACGCATCGGCGACGTCGACGGCGACAAGGTCGCGGACTTCGTCACCTCGGCCCCGACCTACCCCGTCGACGGCACGCCCGCGGGGCGCGTCTACGTCTACTCGAGCCGCACAGGCAAGCTGCTCTGGAGCCACACCGGGAAAGCCGGCGAGCAACTGGGGATCGGAGTCGAGGCCGCCGGGGACACGAATCGCGATGGCGTTCCTGACGTCATCGCCGGTGGCCCGGGCACGGGCCACGCCTATGTATTCTCCGGACGCGACGGCAAGCTCCTCCTCACCCTTGGCGCCGGCAATGCCGCGGTTCAATTCGGAGGTCACGCCAGCACCGCCGGTGATCTGAACGGGGACGGTTACGGGGACGTGATGGTCGGCGCTCCCGGTGACGCGGCCGGCGCGGGTCGCGTGACGGTCTACTCCGGCAAAGACGGCGCGCTCCTGCTCACTCTCGATGGAGAAAAGGCGGGAGACTCGTTCGGCAGCACGGTCGCTGGATCGAATGCAGGCAAGGTGCGCTTCCTTCTCGTCGGCGCACCCGGCGCCGGACCGCGTGGAACGGGCCGCACCTATGTTTACAAGGGACTCGTGTCGAAGCCCGCGTTCGTGCTGGAGTCGGATGAGACCGGAGGGGCATACGGCGGGATGTTTCTGTCCGTCGTCGGCGATGTCGACGGGGACAAGACCCAGGATCTGTACGTCTCGGACTGGGCCAACAACGCCAAAGGCCGATCGACCGGGCGCGCCTACGTGTACTCCGGCGTCGACGGGCATCCGTTAGCCACCCTGACCGGCGAGGATGCAGGGGACGGATTCGGAATCGGCGTGGCCGATGCGGGGGATGTCGATCGCGACGGAGCCGCCGATCTCGTCATCGGGGCGTGGCAACAGGCCGCGGGAGCGATGTCCGGCGGCCGCGTCTATGTCTATTCAGGCCGCAGCCATCAGCTCATCCGCACTCTCACCTGCCGCACTGCCGGCGATACTTTCGGCTTCGACACGACCAACCTCGGCGACGTCGACGGCGACGGGTCGGTCGACTTCCTCATCACGTCGGCCTGGAGTGGCGTCAACGGCTTCCAATCCGGACGCCTCTTCGTGATCTCCGGAGCCGTGCCGAAATAGCGGGCCAGTTCAAGTCGTCAAGTCGTCGAGTCGTCGAGTCGTCAAGACTGAAGTGGACTACGCCTGCAACCCGAGGAACGCCGGCGTCTCGCCGGCTGGCTGTGCGGCGTCCTCGCCGCG
>JBDTOZ010000174.1:0-1511 GCA_039932995.1 Acidobacteriota bacterium
GGTTGGCGGTTGGCGAGAGCCAGAGGCCAATCCCCATGAACGACCGAAATCCAGCTCGCTTCCGTTGGCCCCTCGTTCCCCCGCCAACCGCCAACCGGCAACCGCCAACCGCCAAAGACATCGATCCGCGTCAACACAGGCCACGCCATGATCTTCACGCGCCGGTCCATTCTGCAGCTTCTCGGCGTTGCAAGGGCCGCCGCCGCTGCGCGGCCGGTCATCGACGCCGGGATGCGGTGGTGAGGAAGCCGCGATGCGCTGCCGCCAGCACATGAGCGTCAAACGGCACCCCTACGCGCTGCTCTACCACCTGGCCGGGCATGCGGTGGTGATGGAGCACTTCGACATCCCGCTCATCAGCATGCGGGTGCATCCGCGGCGGAGGGTCGGCGCGGTCCACGGCCTGGGGCAGCGCCGCGACCCGGCAGGGAGCCGGCTGCTGGTGGAGCGCGATGCGATCTGCGCGTACGCGGGAGGAGCAGCGGAGGACTACGGCTGCGGCGGGTCGTCGTGGTTCAGCACCCTCGAGGACAGTTCGTCCGCAGCGAAGAGGCTCCTCCGGTTCACCCACGACCCCGCGGAGAGCAGCGCGTGGGGGAGCTATCTCCGCGAGCGTGCATGCGTCATGGTGCGCGAGTACTGGCACGAGATCACCGTCATCGCCGCCGTGCTGCAGCGCGAGCGCGCGATGGACCGGGCCAGCCTCGGGGCGACTTTGCAGGCGTTCCGTGCGAATCCATTCCGCGCCGGCCTCCGTCCCCTCCGCCCGGTCCCGTGGAGGCGGCCACACCGATCGGCCGGAAAGGACGAAGTGGAGCTGGTCTGGTCGAGACCAACCCTCTCCGAGCTCGTGGCGAGGATGCAGCGATGAAGCTGAAGCGGCCGGAATGGGTTGGCCCCGATGTTCAGCTCGCGGACCTGCTCATGCACCAGGCCGGGCATGCCGTCGTCGCGTGGGAGCTGGGGGTGCGGATCATCGAGCTGCACTTCTCCCTGAAGGCCTGGTCCGGCCTGATGCCGTTCGCGGGCGCGATCACCAGCTGCTTCGACCGCGCGCTCGCGGCGGACGCCGCGCGCGAGGCAGCCGAGAAGGACATGCTGATCTTCCACGCCGGTCGCATGGCCCAACTCCTCTTCCACTACGACAGCGTGCACGGCTACCGAAACAGCAGCGACCTCAGGGGCGTGATCGATGCGTGCCGGCGGGTCGAAGATGCGACCGCCGTGATCGATGCGTGGTCGGAGTACATCGAGGAGCGCGTCCGGGTCATGCTGTCCGCGCCGGGGACGTGGTCCCGCGTCCTCGCGCTCGCGCCGGAGATCGCGCGGCGGCTGTCTCTCACCGGCCACCAGATCGCGGCGTTTCTGGAGCACGTGGATGTCGCAGGCGCCGTCGCACCCCACGACACTCCGTGGAACCGCGACCGGTACGCCATTGGACGGGGCATTGATGCGCTTGGCCTCTCAAACCGCTCCCGGACCTGTCTCGAGCGGTCGCAGATCGGCACCAT
>JBDTOZ010000175.1:0-13453 GCA_039932995.1 Acidobacteriota bacterium
GCGTAGCCGCAGGCGGCGGAACGCCGTAAAAACCCTCTGTGCCTCTGTGCCTCTGTGGTGAACGCCCCGGGTGCAAACAAAAAAAGAGGGGCTCCGAAGAGCCCCTCATCCAAAACGATGAAAATCGCTTACTGCACGTTGAGGGCGGTGTCGTCCACGACGAACGAGGTCTGCAGCGAGGAGTCCTCGGTGCCGTAGAGGCGGACGCGGACCGTGAGGCCCTTGTACGCGAGCAGGTTGAACGACTTCAACGTGTAGGTCGCGTTGGCGTTCAGGTTCGAGTACGAGGCCAGGGTGGTGTAGGTCGAGCCGCCGTTGCTGCTGACCTGCACGGCCAGCGTGTCATAGGCGACCGTGGTGGTCGTCTCGGCGGTGTCGATGCGCACATAGAACGTGAGCGTGGCGCTGGTGGCCGTCGAGGGGATGGTCACGTTCTGGTAGATGAAATCCGTGTGCGTGGTGCCGTAGCCGTTCAGCCACGCCTTCCACGAGCCGGTCCGGGCCGGACGGCCAGTGGAGCTGTCGATGACGCCCGCGGTCTGCGTCCAGCTCACGGCACCCGACTCGAAGCCGGGGTTGAGCAGAAGCTGCGAGCTGCCTCCGCCGCAACCGGTGACGGTGAACGAGCCGGAGCTGATGGCCGTGCCGCCGGCGGTGGTCACGCGGACCTGGCCGGTGGACGAGCAGTTCGGAACGGTGGCGGTGATGGAGGTCGAGCTGCCCACGCTGAAGCCGGCCGCCTGGTTGTTGAACGAGACCGACGAGGCGCCGGTGAAGTTCGTGCCGGAGATGGTCACGCTCGTGCCCGTGCCGCCCGAGGTCGGCGAGAAGCTCGAGATCGTCGGAGCGGGCGTGCCGCCGCCACCGATGAAGCCGGTGTAGAGCAGGCGGTTCGGTGAGCCGGTGCCCGGGCTGGTGATCTTGTTGAGGGTGGCGTTGCTGATCAGGGCGTTGGCGACCGTGGCCGGAGAGGCGCTGGGGTTGCCCTGCAGATAGAGGGCCGCGGCGCCGGTGACGTGCGGCGTGGCCATCGACGTACCGCTGATGGTATTCGTGGCGGTGTTGCTCGAGTACCAGGCCGAGGTGATCGAGGAGCCGGGAGCAAAGATGTCGGTGCAGGTTCCCCAGTTCGAGAACGAGGAGCGCGCGTCGGTCGACGTCGACGAGTTGACGGTGATGCCTTCGGCCACGCGCGAGGGCGAGCTGTTGCAGGCGTTGGCGTTGTCGTTACCCGAGGCCAGCGCATAGGTCACGCCGTCGCTGATCGAGCGCCGGACGGCGTCGTCGAGAGCGGTGGACACTCCGCCGCCGAGGGACATGTTGGCCACGGCCGGGGCTCCGGCGGCGTGATCCGCGGTCACCCAGTCGATGCCGGCGATGACGCCGGAGTCCGTGCCCGAGCCGGCGCAGTCGAGAACGCGCACGGCCACGAGCGTCACGCCCTTGGCCACACCGTAGGTCGTGCCGCCGACCGTGCCCGAGACGTGCGTGCCGTGACCATTGCAGTCCGCGGCGGGAAGCGAGCCGTCGATCGCGTCGTAACCATTGATGGCCCGGCCGCCGAACTCGTTATGGGCGGTGTTGATGCCCGTGTCGATGATGTACGCCTTCACGCCCGAGCCCGTGGCGTTGTAGACGTAGGTGCCGCTGAGCGGAAGGTTGGCCTGGTCGATGCGATCGATGCCCCAGGTCGCGCCGCTCTGCGTCGTGTCGATGGAGACGATGCCGTCTTCCTCGACGTACGCGACGCGCGGGTCGTTCGCCAGCGCCATCGCTTCCTTCTCGGACAGATTCGCGGAGAAGCCCTTCAGGGCGTGCGTGAACACCTTGTCCTTGCGGCCGCGATGCTTGGTCACCAGCTCGTCGGCCACCGCATCGACCGAAGCCGTGCGATCCTCGAGAACGACGATGTACCGGTCGGCGATCTTGCGATCGGACCGGAGGAACTTGGCCTTCTTCGGGCCGCCTGCGAGAACCGGGAGAGCCAGGGAGAGAATCAGGAGAGAGAGCAGCGTTCGTTTCATTCCTATACCCCTTTTTTTGTGTTGATGCGTGGGGCTCCGCTAGAGCAGACCTCCGGCCAGCTTTCGTACCGGAGGTAAGTCATTGAAACGAAAAGAAGTCGGCTGATGGCTCGGCCGACCGAGGGTCAACCGCTAGGCCAGAACGCTCTCAACTCGGGGTCAAGTTGTGAGCCTTGGCGCCTGCCGTGACCCGTCCTTCACTGAACATTCCGGGCACATACGCGGTGATCGAGCCTGTAAACGCGGACGCAGCCACCGTCAGCGGCGAGGCCAGCCACAGCTTTCCGGGTCCGGACCGGCCCTTGTAGTTCCGGTTGATGGCGCTGACCGTGACCTGCTCCCCCACCTCGGAGACGCCTGGACCGCAACCGATGCATGCGCCGCAACCCGGATTCAGGACCACCGCACCCGCTCGTTGGAACGTGTCCAGCAGACCGTTGTCGCGCGCGAAGGCTTCCACCGCCTGGGAGCCGAACTGAATGAAGAACTGCACTCCGTCCGCCACGCGCAGCCCCGCGTCGACCGCCTCTTTCGCCACCTGGTGATAGAAGAGGAAGTCGTCGATCTTGCCGGCCGTGCACGAGCCGGCATAGGCGATGTCGATCTTCACCGGGCCGATGTCCTCGATGAACGCGCCATTGGTCGGATCCGAGGCGATGCCGTGATCGGGATCGCCCGGATGGGCGACCATCGGCCGGATGGTCGCAAGATCGATGACGTGGACACCGCCCGCGTACTCCGCGTCGGGGTCGGGCGAGACGGCCCGTGAGCGCAGCGCCTCTACATCCACACCCGGCCGCATCGAGGCGATCCATTGGAAGGTCTGCTCATCGGCCTCCACGACCGCGGTGCGCGCCGAACACTCGGTGGCCATGTTGGCCAGCGTGGCCCGTTCATCGAGCGAAAGCGTGCGCAGTCCCGGACCGGTGAACTCCATGATCCGGTCCAGGGTGAGCTGCGGCTTGGCGTACTCGAGGAGGATGTACAGCATCACGTCTTTGGCGGTGACGTTCGCCTGCAGTTCGCCGACGAGCTCGAAGCGGATGGATTCCGACACCTCCACGGTCGTGAACCCCGACTGCACGAGGTTCGCGTACTCGGTGGCGCCCACGCCCCAGGCCAGCGCGTTGTTCACGCCGCCCATACAGGTGTGGCTGTCGGTGGCCTGAATGAGATCTCCCGGATCGATGATGGCCTCGCGGGCCACCTCGTGGCAGATGCCGGGAGAGATGTTGTCTTGCGCCGAGAAGTCGCGGCAGCGGGTGTGGCGCTGATACTCGCGCTGCATGTCCCGCAGGGTCTGGATCTTGTCGAGGAACGGGCGCATCTTGGTCACTTCGTCCGCGTAGATGAGGTGGTCTTCGAAGACCGCGAACTTCTGCGGATTGGTGATCGCGTAAGCGGGCCCGTACTCCTGGCCGAGGAAGTGATGGACCTGCGCGGTGGTGAACTCGTGCGTGTACCCGCCGTCGACGTCCACGACCACGGCGTCGCCCGGCTTCACGTAGCGCTCTGCGTCGGAGACCCCGCGCATGTGACGGGCCAGGATCTTCTCCCCCATCGTCATCGGTCGGGGCCCGTTGTGCGGGATGGGCAGTTGCACGTCGCCGCGGGCCACGGCCTTGGAGAACGGGAACAGCCCGCCCCATTGAATGATGAGCTGCGTGATCGGGTCGTAACTCTCATAGAACTCGCGGAGCGGCACTTCCGCCCCCGCCTGCAGACGCACGAGCATGTCGTGATCGCCCATCAGCAGCCCCTGGTTGATGTTGTTGCCGGCGTGGATGGGAGCGAAGGACTGAGCGACGGCGATGCGGATGCCGCTGAAGACCTCACATTGCGTGGCCGTCTCCCGCGAGCTGCCCACTCCTTTGCGATAGCCCGAGACGATGACCTCGAAGTTCCCGTTGCGGAGCGCGTCGGCGGGGAACAGGCGCTCGCCGTTCACGATCAGTCCCGCATACGCGTTCCGGGCGATGTCCTCCGGCTTGTAGTCGAAGCAGACCCAGGCCGGGGTCATGGCGTCGGTGTTGATGTCGTCGAGCAGATCGTCGACAGCCAGGTCCTTCATCTGCAGGTCGAGCTCGCCGCGAAGCTGCTTGCGGATCAGCTCAGGATCTTTGGTGAGGAAAAGAACGCGCTTCCCAGGGGTAAGGGCAACGACGGAGGGTGGTTTCATCGACACCTTTCAACAAATTGGCTGCCGGGATTCTATCGGGTTGGCCGTGAGCGTTGCGAGTTCTCAAGCAAGGCTCAGGTGCGAAGTCCGGGCCTTCCTGATACTGCCGAGAGCGCCCGGTAATAGAATGCCTGAGATCCATCCATGATCCGTCGGAGGCGGGAGGTGCGTCGATGAGCAAGCTGACCGGTCCTCAACTGGCCGAGCTGCGCGAGATTCTGCTCGATGCGTTCGAGCTCGATGAGTTCGACCGGATGATGCAGGACCGGCTGGACAAGAAGCGCCAGCAGTTCGGCCTCGGCAACGACTACGAGCAGATCCTCTATCTCGTTCTCGGCAAGGCCAACAACTACGGCTGGCTCCCGCAACTGGTCCGCAGCGCCACCGAGGTGAATCCTTCTCATGGGCGTCTCTACCAGTTCGCGCTCGATCACTTCGGACTCGGCGTCAACGAGACCCCCACCGGCTCGCAGCTTGAGCGCATCGTCGACAGCTCCAACGGGTTCCTGGACATCGTCAAGTTTCTCTCCCGCCTCGGCACCACCTACCGTCAGGTCTGCCGGATCTCCTTCGGCAACGGCGCCGACCCTCAGGGCAGCGGTTTTCTGATCGGACCTTCCTCGGTCATGACCAACTACCACGTCATGGAGAAGGTCATCGAAGAGAAGATCGAGCCGGGTGAAGTGCGCGTGCAGTTCGACTTCGCCACGCTTCCGGACGGCACGGTCGACAACGGGAGGCGCGTCGAGCTCGCGGCAAACTGGCTGACGGACTCCAGCCCCTACACCCAGATGGACGTGGACGGCACCGGCGCCGTTCCGACGATCGACCAGCTCGATTACGCCATCATCCGGCTGGCCGAGCCGGTCGGCAAGCAGCCGGTCGGCTCCGCGGAGACGCTCTCGCCGAAGCGGTCGTGGATCGACATCACCAAGCACGACGTGGTCCCCGAGGTGAACGCGCCCATCTACATCGTGCAGCACCCACGCGGGAATCCGATGAAGTTCGCCATGGCCTCGCAGAGCGTCATCGGGCTGAACGAAAACGGGACCCGGCTCCGCCACAAGACCAACACCGAGGGCGGATCCTCGGGCTCTCCGACTTTCAACGGGAAGTTCGAGCTGGTGGCACTCCACAACGGAGGAGACCCGGTGTCGAAGACCGCGAAGTTCAATCAGGGCGTCCCCATGAAGCTGATCGTGGATCTGCTGACGCAGCGCAACAAGCTCGCGGCCCTGGCCAACTGACATGAAACTGACGGAAGCGCAGCTCCAGGAACTGCGGCGCCTCATGCTCGATGTCTTTCCGACCGAGCTCGAGGTGAGAGTGTTTCTCGACACCCGCGTGGGGGGACGCCAACTCCAGCACTACGCCGTCGCCAACGATCTGTCGACGATCCTCTGGCTCCTGATCCAGGCTGCCGGCAAGGTCACTCCTCCTTTCCTGGCGGAGCTGGTCACGGCCTTCGGCACCGAGTTCGCCCACGACCCGGCCGTGCAGGCCTTCACGACCACGCTGGCGGCTCCCGAGCAGCGGGCGGCGCGCGCGGTGGCCGCGCCGTACTACGCCTGCTTCATCGCCAACGGCCCGTTCGTCGACCGCGAGGACCTGCGTCCCGCTCTCGAACGCCTGCACGCGCCCAAGGCCAACGCCATCAAGAAGCCCCGTATCCTGGTCGTGGCCGGAGGCCCGAGCAGCGGAAAGACGCACACGAAGTTCCTGGTCAATCACCTCGGCGAGAGCTTCGGCTTCCAGCCGGCCATCGTCGACTTTTCCCGCTGGGCCGGCGAGCTCAAGCCGGAAGACCTCGGACAGAGAATCGCCTCACGTCTCCTGCTGCCCGGGATGCCCACTCCCGGCAATGAACAGATCGCGCGCTGGAGCATCGCCTTCTTCGACAGCTTCGTTCCGGCGCTGACCAACAGCGAGCGCTGGCTGGTCATCGACTTCGGACGGGTCAGTATCTCCACGGCCGTGGCCGAATTCGTCGACGAGCTGGCCACGCAGATCGCGGATTCGCTCCCGAAGATGCGCCTGGTCCTCCTCGGCTATGCGAAGCCACTGACCACGACGGCGAAGCGCATCCTCGAACAGGACGATACGAAAGACATCACTGCCCGCGAGCTCTCCCTTTTCTTTGCCCAGTTCTACCAGGAGTACGGCCCCGAGCTCGAGGATGAGGAGCTCGGAGACCGCATCGCCGGGCACGTTCCGAAGGTCCTGGCGAAGATGGCGGAGGCCGGCGTCGAAGGACGCTACGCGGCGATGGAAGAGGAGCTGGCCAGCATCTGCGACGCGATCGGGAAGGAAGCATGACCGACGATCGCCTGGAGCGGATCGCCGCGCTTGCCTTGCGCAAGATCGGCGAGACTCGGCAGAGCGCGGCCGCGCCCGTCGCGGGGGCCACTCGCGCGTATGGGAAGCTGCACAGGGCCGCGGCCGTCCTCTCCGGCTTCCGCCCCGAGGAATTGCGGAGAGTCGATCCCCACTCCAGCGACTTCGATGCCCTGCTCTCGGACTCTGCGCCGCGCGAAGATGCTCCGGCCAGTCAATTGTGGGCGCTGCTTCCTCACGTGCGCGCAACCGTTCTCGCCCGGATGGCAAACGCCGGGCAGATCCGCGAAGCCATCAACGCCGCGCGCGGCGTCGTCGCGGACGATCCGTTGACTCATGCGCTGGAGGTGCTCATCGCCCCAAACGGCGGTTCGCTGGAAGCGCTGGACATCCCCTCGCTGATCTGTCTGTCTCCCGTGATGCCTGCGCTGCAGAGCGTGCTGACCGACGCTCCCAGTCGGGACGATGTGGAACGCCGACTCGAGCTCCTGCGCCTGCTCCAGCCGTTCGAGCGCCTGGTGGGAGCCCACTTCGCGGGGAGGCAGACGGAGCTGCAGCAGCTCAGCGACTACGTCGGGGTACTCCCTCCCGGCTCTAAATGGGAAGCGCTTTCCCGACTGGTCTCCACGCGCAAGGCGCCACTCCTGATTTGGGGAGTGGGCGGAGTGGGCAAGTCGACACTCGTGGCGAAGTTCATCCTCACGCACGCAAAGCTGCCGGACGCCGACCGGTTTCCGTTCGCCTATCTCGACTTCGATCGGCCGGCTTTGCTGGCCAGCGAGCCGGCTACCATTCTCGTGGAAGCGGTGCGTCAGATCGGCTTGCAGTATCCGGTCGCCTATCAAGCGGCCGAGCGGCTGCGCATTCAATGGACTGAGCTTCTGCAGGCCGGCATCCCCGTGCGCTCCGGAGGGTCGAAGAAGACCTCGCCCGGAACCGTGCGCACGAAACAGGCCGCGGGCAGCGCGGATACAGCCACGCGCCAGCGGGTGCTGAAGGATTTCGTGCAGTTCCTGAATACCCTCGAGGTGATCCGCGGCCCGCTCCTGCTGGTGCTGGACACGTTCGAGGAAGTGCAGCATCGCAGTGATGTCTATGTCCGCGAGCTTTTCAAGTTTCTCGAGGAGCTCGTCTTCGCGGTGCCCCGTCTGCGCACGGTGCTGTCCGGTCGGGCGGCGGTTCCGAAGATCGATCTCCAGACGCCCATCGAGCTCAAGGACTTTGACGATGACGCCGCGGTGGGCTTCCTGATGCAGAAGGAGCAGGGCCTCACCGACTCGGTGATCGCACGGGCCATCGTCAAACAGGTGGGTGGCAATCCGCTGACACTTCGCCTGGCCGCGGCGGTGGCCGCGGAGAAGGATGAGGTCACGCGTGACGGCATCCGCTCGCTGGACACGCATCGTGCCTTCGGTCTGATCCGCGTGAAGACCAGCAACCTCCAGGGACAACTGTTCCGGCGCATCCTCGATCACATCCATGACGACGACGTGGAGAAGATCGCCCATCCCGGATTGGTCCTGCGGCGCGTGACGCCGGACCTGATCTGGAAAGTGCTGGCCGGGCCGTGCGGGGTCGCTGTGCCGACGATGGAGCGCGCGCAGGATCTCTTCGGCAAACTGCAGAAAGAAGTCTCGCTGGTCTCCCCCGCCGGCGCCGGAGTGCTCGAGCACCGCGCCGACGTGCGGCGCCTCATGCTCGGACCGTTGCGGGAAACGCGGCCGCGGGAGACGCGCGAGATCGACGAGCTGGCCGCCAGCTACTACGCGCAGCAACCGGGAGTGACCGCCCGCGCCGAGGAGATCTATCACCGCCTGGTCCTCGGCGAGCCACACGACGAGATCGAAGCTCTCTTCCTCGACGGCGTGGAGGGCTACCTCGGTAGCGCCATCGACGAACTGGCCGCACCCGAGAAGGCCTTCCTCGCCGAGCGCCTCGGCGTGGAGCTGCCGGAAGACGCCTGGGCCGGCGCGACGCAACAAGTGTGGGAGCGCACCGCCATTCGCAAGATCGACGAGGCACTGGCGGTGAGCAATCTCGAGGCGGCCCTGGCGGTGCTGAGCGAGCGCCGCGAACGCACTCCACAGACACTGCTTTACGTGCAGGAGCTGAACGTCCTCATCGCGGCGGCCCACTTCGGCGATGCGGCCGGCATCGTCGAGAAGGCGCTCGAAGCGTATGCCGCCGAAGGGAATCTGCTGGGTGTGTTCGAAGTGCAACTCGCCGCCGCGGAGTTGGCGCGGCGCCAGGGCGACGTCCCCGCTGCCGTGACCAGGCTGGCCAGCGCGGAAGCCATCGCACAATCCACGGAGAACGACATGCAACTCATGCGCGTGCTGGTGGCGCGGGCATTGGCGATGGAAACGACGACCAGTGACCCGGCACCGACGCAACAGGCCATCGTGGCCTGCGCCGCGCGCATCAGCGACGAGACCTGGCGCGACGATCCGGTGCTGCTGCGGCTGGCCGGAGCGTTATCGATGGATGGACAGCTCATGGGCCGTGCCATTCGTTCCGCGGGCCTGTCGCGTCTGCGCGTGCGCCAGCAGGTGGCGCTGAAGGAGTACATCGAGCTCGGGTTCGACGACGAAGGTCTGGCGGTTCTCGCGGAGTCGCATCCGAACAGGCGCTTCGTCCTGGCCACCTTCTCGGACATCCTGCGCAACGACACGGTGGCGGAGGTGGGCGAGAAAGAGATTCCACGCGTGGGTGAGCTTTCGGTCGCGGTGAGCGACGAGGAGTTGCACGAGGCCGTCTCCTTGCTGGAGATCGACCGCGAGACACTGCGGAGGATTCTCTCCAGTGTCGACTACTCCATCGACTCGCTCACGTTCGAGCTCGAACCGAAGGCCGCCTTGCGGCATGTCGTCGACTCGGCCCGTCGCAACGGATGGCTGGCGACGCTCATCCACGCGCTGCGCAGCAACGCGCGCGCGAATGTGGACTTCCTCCGCTTCGCAGACCGCATCGGTGTCGGGTTCGCCCCCAAGGAGCTCCGCGGAGAGTCGCTCTCACGAAAGCGGCTGGCGACGCTGCTGGACTCACGCCGGATTGAGCTGGCCTCGATCGAGACGCGCATCTGCCGGGTCGAGTCCGGGCAACTCACCGGGACCGGGTTCCTGATCGCGCCGGATCTGGTGCTCACGAGTGGCGATGCGGCCGCGGGGTACCCGCTCTCGGTGCGCTTCGATTCGGGACAGACCGAGGGACGGATCTATGCGATGGGCACGAGTGTGCGCGTCCTGAGAGTGACGTCTCTCGATACCGCGGATCCCCGTCCGGCCGTGCTTCACCTCGAGCGACCCATCTCCTTCGAGCCGGTGCGTGGCGATGCCGCGGGACTTCCCCGGGGATCCTTCGCGCTCGCTCAGCCCGAGGGAGCCGTCGTGGCCGCGGAGCAACCCGTGGTCTGGATCTGGTACGAAAAGGATCTCTGCATCGGAGGAGCGACGCGGGTGATTCACCCGAGCCCGACCGAGCTCGGATTCCCCATTCGCCCCCGCGACGCTTTCCGCGGCGCCCCCTGCTTCGACCTCGACCTGAACCTGCTCGCCGTTCACTGCGGCGCCAACCGCCGCCTCAAGCTCGAGAGCATCGCCCGCCCCATCGGCATGATCGCCGCCGAGCTGTTGAGGATGCAGGTACCGTAAAGGCCCTACTTCTTCATCCCCTTCCTCGCGCGGATCACGAAGTGGATCGGGCTTCCCACCAGGCCCAGGCCGTCGCGGATCTGGTTTTCGAGGTAGCGCTTGTAGGAAAAGTGCAGGGGCTCGTCGACGTTCGAGAAGAGGGCGAACGTGGGGGGTGAGGACTTGAGCTGGGTCATGTAGTAGAAGCGGCGCGGTTTGCCGCGGACGGAGGGCGGGTTGTGCGAGCTGACGGCGCGCTCCAGGATCGTGTTCAGCTCCGACGTGCGGAACTTGCGCCGGTAGCCCTCCATGATCATGTCGATCTTCGGAAAGATCTTCTCGAGGTTGCGTGCCGTCTTCGCGGAGATGAAGAGCAGCGGCGCGTAGGCCAGGAACTTCAGCTTCTGGCGAGCCTGGTCCTCGAACTTCTTGTAGTCGTCCTGCTCGTGGTCCTGCGCGTCCCACTTGTTGACCAGGATCAACGCCGCTTTGCCGGCATCGTCGGCGTAGCCCGCAACCGTGGCATCCTGCGAGGTCACGCCGTCCTGCGCGTCGATCATGACCAACGCGATGTCGCAGCGCTCGATGGCCTTGCGCGCAGAGATGACGGCCAGTTTCTCGGCCTCGTCGGTGGTCTTCCCCTTGCGGCGGATCCCCGCCGTGTCGATGAGTACGTACTGCTTTCCGTTGCGCGTGATCTCGGAGTCGATGGCGTCTCGGGTGGTGCCGGAGATGGGCGAGACTACTGCCCGCTCTTCTTTCGTGAGCCGGTTCAGGAGCGACGACTTGCCGACGTTGGGGCGGCCGATGATGGCCACACGCGCGGGCGCGTTCTCGTCGTCCTCCTCCCCTTCCACCGACTCCGCGGGAATGACTTCGGCGATGGCATCTTCGAGATCGTCCGTCCCCGCACCATGTTCGGCAGAGATGGGGAAGATGCGCTCGAAGCCGAGCTCCCAGAACTCGTTCACCGCTTCTTCGGCGTCTTTGCGGTCGATCTTGTTGACCAACAGGATCGTGCGCGCAGACTCCGCGCGCAGATCCTGCGCGATGTCGCGGTCCTCGGCCAGCAGACCGGCCGCACCATCGACGAGAAAGAGAATGAAGTCGGCGTCGCGCAACGCGCGCTGCGCCTGCTCCCGAATCTCCCCCGCGTACGCGGACATGGGGGAATCGCCGTATTCGAGTCCTCCCGTGTCGGTCAGCTCGTAGCGCCGGCCGTCGTCGAGCTCGACGATTCCGCTGAGACGGTCCCGGGTCATGCCCGGCAAGTCGTGCGTCAGGGCACGCCGCTTTCCGGAGAGACGGTTGAAGAGGGTGGACTTGCCCACGTTGGGGCGGCCCACGATGACGATCTTTTTCAGTGTGCGATTTGCCATGCGATGTAGAGCAGCAGCGCGCCGGCCGCGGTGTTGAAGAAATTCAACACGCCGTTCGGGATGGGTGCGCTGCTCTTCCGATTCCAACTCCCGGCGATGCTCTCGAGGTACGAGCCCGCGAATGCGCAGGCGGTGACGAGGGCGATCGCCTCCCCACCCGTCTCGAGTCCCAGCGGGCGAAGCAGACCGTAGTCGAATGCGAGCAGTCCCGCAAGCGCCACGACGAGCCCGGCCACGATTCCCGCCGCGGTTCCCTCGACCGAGATGGCCCCCTCGGTGCCGACCGGGACGCTGCGCAACGTCAAGGGAAGGAAGGCTCGCCGGCCGGCCAGTTGGCCGATCTCCGAGGCCGTCGTGTCCGCCGCGGCCGTGGCCAGGGAGGCGATTCCCATCACGTAGGCGACGATCATCGCCTCCATCGGGGCCTCGGCGATCCTGCTGAGCTGGGACACAGCGATGGCGCAGATCGCGGCCACCCCGGCGTTCGAGAACGCGTGGCTGAACCCGCGTCTCCCTCCCCCCTCCTGGGCCAGTCCAAGCCGGGCCTTGCGCGAGTAGCCGAGTTTCGTGGCCGCCGAGCCAATGACGAAGAAGACCAGCAGGGCCACGTACATCGGCCAACCGGCGCCAAAGAGGAGGATGGCCCCGAGGATCCACCCTCCGACCGCGCCCGAGAAACTGACGCTGCGGGTGAAGTAGCCGCCGATGGCCAGCAGCGCATTGACGATCAGCCACGGGAGCATGGCCGGCCAGACGTGAAAGGGAGTGGCCACGTCGATGCTGGCGATGATCATCGTCGTGGCCGCGGCCAGCGGCACGGTCACGTTGTCGTCGACACCGGTGGGAAGCGATTCCGCGATGGCCGCGGCCACTGTGGCCAGCAGCACGACCCACGCGGACGGAGCGCCCATCCAGACCGCCACCGCCCACGCTCCTGCACCTCCGGCGAGGAGAAACGCCAGAAAGCCGCCCCAGCTCTTGTCGCGATTCCACGGCAGCGGCGCGAGGCGGATGGCTCTGCCCGCCAACGTGGCCACTCCATCACCGAAGGCCAGCAGGGCCCAGCCCACGGCCGCGAAGTGCAGTTCCGCGCGGAAGAGGACCACCAGAACCAGCACCATGACCGGGTAGAGCACGATGCCTGCGTCGAATCCTCGCTCGTGCCGCGCCACCGACCTGCCCACGATCCTGTGCAACACCAGCCAGTTGCTGGCGATGGCCACGACGCACACGCCCGCGGCGACGTACCAGGGCAGCCACTTCAGGGCGAACGCCCCCAGGCCGAACGCGATGTGCAGGCACTTGCGGAGTGTCTCGTTGGTGGAGTGCATCCCGGAGCCGGAAGGATGAAGGATGAATGATGAATCGTAAAGCGGGACTTGTGAATGTTGCTGGTTGCTGGTTGCTGGTTGTCTGCGGTTTTTCGCGAATGTTGCTGGTTGCTGGTTGCTGGTTGTCTGCGGTTTTTCGCGAGAAGCCTCACACAACCACTCCCGATTGTTGCTGGTTGCTGGTTCCTGGTTGTCTGCGGTTTTTCGCGAGAAGCCTCGAGCAACCAGTAACCAGCAACCAATCATCGGCTGCCCGTTTCGCGAGAAGCCTCACACAACCAGTAACCAGCAACCAGCAGCCAATCGTCGGCTGCGCGTTTCGCGTGAAGCCTCACACAACCAGTAACCAGCAACCCGCAACCAATCATCGGCTGCCCGTTTCGCGAGAAGCCTCACACAACCAGCAACCAGCAACCAGCAACGGCTCGTCGGCAGCGCGTTTCGCGAGAAACCTCACACAACCAGCAACCAGTAACCAGCAACATTCACGAGAGGGCCGCGCAGTCACCCACGAATCGCTCTTCCCGCCTTACAATGCGCGCCGCCATGCCCGACCCTCGCCCTCCGGTGTTGTCCG
>JBDTOZ010000176.1:0-3418 GCA_039932995.1 Acidobacteriota bacterium
ATCGTGAATGAGCCGGACTGCACGAGCGGTCCTGCGTCCGTCTGCGACGCGCGCAGCTCGTACGAGTACACGCCGTCGGCCAGGCCTTCCAGCCGAAGCATCGGATTCCGGCCGGCAGCGAAGGTTTCCACACTCACTTCCCCATCCGGTCGTTGCACGGAGAGAAGCGTGACCGCGGAATCAGCGGTGCCTTGCCACTCGATCGTTCGGGGGGTCGTGACGGGCCGCGCCGCGCGCGGCTCCACGTCCGCGCCCAAAGCGATGAGGGGAAGGATTGCCGCTGCCAGGAACGGGAGAGAGAACCGGTGGATCGAACGCATGTTGCCTCCTGTCGGTCGAGAGAGAGTTCGAGGGATTGCCGGCATCGATCGATGCCTGCCCGAAGGACGTATGTCGCGGTGCCAGGAATATAGGTACGCGACGATTCAGCGCACGTGCGCTGGATCACGTCAGGAACTTCGCTCGACCCGCTCTCACTCAGATGGCGGCGACAAATTCGCGAAAGGCCCCACTCCCCTCATGGACTGACCGTTGATTCCGGGGGCGCCACGCGATTCTGCAATCCATCGGGCACAAACAGCCGTTGACGGAGGGCCGCAATCTCTTCAGTCATTGCATCCAGCGACTCTCGCGTGGCCTGCAACTCCGTCTCTTGCGCCTTGCTCTTCTGCCTCTCCGCGGAGATCAGCGCTCGCATCGACTTGGCGTCGCCCTCGGCATCGTCCACGTGCTGCCGTACGGCGACGACCTTCCGTCTGAACGCCGGATTCACCATCGCAAACGCACAGTAGAAGGCCGCAATTCGCGCGCATTCCCTGCTCTTTTCGCTGTACTCCCCTTCCCCGCTGGCCGCGTCACTGGCATAGGCACAGGCCACGGGCAGCTGGTGCTGGTCGATGTACGTGGAGGTCTCTGCTTTCCTCCGTTCCAGGTCCCCACTCAGGTCCTCGATCCGACTCTTCGATCTCGCCACGGCGCCGTTCTGCTCATCGAGCAACTGCTTCAAAGCCGCCTGACGCTTTTCCAAGGCTCCGAGCTCGCCTTCCAAACGTCGCCGCTCCTCGACCATCCGAGCTTTTTTCTCTTCACGAGCAGCGCTCTCCCGGCTTGCGGTGCTCTCCGCGACCAGCGGAGCGTCGTCCACGGAACGGCCGTGGCAGGAAGTGGCGCCAAGGAAAACGAAAGCCGCAACGCCGAGCGGTCGTACTGCCAACGCCATCCCTTTCCGCATCGAGTCTTCTCCTGGTCCTTACAGACACGAACCAAACCGGCGCCGGTGGGCCTACGCCCCTTTCCCGTTTTTTGTGTCTGTATCGACGAGGAGCGAACGAAGATATGCAGAGGGAGCTTCGACTGACATGCACGGCAGCGATCCTTCTCTCGATGGCCGTGCCGTCTTCGGCCGCGGCGAAGAGTGACCAACTTCTCGCCGGAGGCCGGCACATCGCGGGCGGGCGTCTCAACGACGCAATCACGGACCTGGACGGCGCAGTGAAGGAATTCCGGCGAACGTCGAACGCCGAGGGCGAAGCGGTGAGCCTCTTGCTCCTGGGCATTGCGGAAACGGGCCGCGGCCACGTGGGTCCGGCACGCAGCCATTTGCAGAGCGCGCTCGAGATCCTGCGTGAGCGTAACGATGCGATCGGAACGTGGCTGGCCCTCTCGAATCTCGCTCAGATGGAACGGTCCATCGGCAATTACGGCACGGCCCTCGCGCGGCAGGAGGAGGCGCAAAACGTCGTGGCGAAAGCGCAGGCTACCGATCTGCCGCTGACCCTCGACACCTTCGACCTCATGGCCTCGGCGCTCGGACTTCCCACCATCGACTGGTCAGAAGCGCCAACAGGCGCGGACGAGTACGTTCAGGCCATCTTGCTGGAGACCATCGTCATGCCGCTCACCCATGACGGCTTCGCAGGAATCCTCATCGAGGTAGGGCAATACGAGCGAGCGGAAAAGGAGTTGCGCGCAGCACTCGCGGGCCCCGCCCTCTTTGCCGGAGCGTACGAATCCTCCGTGGCTGCTCATTTCGGCGAGTTGCGCTATCGCCAGCGTCGTTTCAATGAAGCCCGCGAGTATTACGAGAAGGCTCTGCTTGGCTCGCTCCGTCTGCCGATGAATCCCCTCAGCGATCAGTGGGTCAAAGTGGCCATTTACAGCCGCCTGGCCGACCTGGAAATGGCGGAGAATCATCTCGAGGCGGCTCTGGCCCTGAATGAGCAGTCTCTCGAGGGACTGCGCGGCGCCCAGATCCCGCTCGAAAGCCGCATTCTCGAGGAGCGCGGTCTCCTCCTTCTGCAAGGCGACCGGCTGACGGACGCCGACGCCGCGTTTCAACAGGCTCTCGCGATCGCGATGACGAACACCGACACCATACGCCGCGCCTCGGTCGAGAGGCACCTGGCCGATCTGGGTCTTCTCATGGGCAAGTACGGCACGGCCATCACTCATCTCGAAGAGGCCATCCGGCTCCAGCAAATTTCGGATCCCCAGGCGACGGAAGGCCTCCTCTGGACCAGCCTCGCTGTTTGCTACATCCTGATGTCGAAGGATGAAGCTGCGGGACCTCTGCTGGCTCACGCGCTCTCTCTCGCGGAAACCAGCCAGCTCGAGATCGCCGGTGACCTGACGACATTCCTCGAGACCCTGCAGGATCTTCGAAAAGGAACGGCCACGAAGCAGGACCTGCGCGCCGCGCTCCAGCATCTGAGCGCGAATCGGCAGTTCACGAGCATGGACATCAGCGGAGATGTCGAGCGAGCGCTGCGCCAGAGTCTGTCGCTCCAAGACGCCGCGACGTCCGGCGCCCCGACGGAATCCATGCCGGCGCTCGGGCTCTTCACCGGCATCGCGTATTCCAACCTGGCCTGGAGCCGGCTCGCAGACGGCAATACCACTGCGGCACGGGCGTTTTTCGAGAAGGCGCTCAAAGAGAACGCCACCGGTGAATTGCGTGCGCGCTATGAAGCAGCCATCGGCGCCTGCCATTGGCGGGACGGAAACGTCGAAAAGGCCATTCAGTGGTTCTCCGCGGCGGCGCAGACCTTGGACGAGATCGTCGACGATCTGAGAGCCGAGTCGATGCTGGTCTCCTTCCTGGGCAGCCGGGAACACCGGGCCTACTACGACGTCCTGATCGAGGCTCTGCTCCGGGATCATCACGACGAGAAAGCGTTCGAAGTCACGGAAAGGGCTCGTGCCCGAGGATTACTGCGCGGCCGGAACGGACGGAAAACGCCGTCCAGCGGAGGGGGCGAGGGGCTCGCACGGAAGGTAACGGAGATCCGCCGACAGATCGAACATTGGGACGCCACGCCGGTGGAGGGTGAGACCCTCGAGAGCCTTCGGTTTCGCTACGATCTCCTCCTCTCCCGCGTCCAGTCGACGACCCCACCCGGACCCTCGCTGAACGGCCCCC
>JBDTOZ010000177.1:0-3651 GCA_039932995.1 Acidobacteriota bacterium
ACGCCCACGGGCCAGCCGGCGAGGACGCCGGCGCTCCAATGCTCCGCCTGCAATCGTCGCGTCGCGCGAAGAAACTCGAGGTTAGTCTCATAGGTGCACGTGCCACGAGCCTCTATGAGACTGTGAGCCTATGAACCTATGAGACTCTTCGACGACGAGACCACTCGGCGACTCGACCACTCGGCGACTCGGCGACTCGACGACTCGGCGACTCGACGACTCGACGACTCGACGACGAGACCACTCGACGACTGGAAGCGACAAGACGAGGCGACAAGACAGGAAGAGAGACGTACCCTAGAGCCCGATGCTCCTCCTCTTCCGCTTCCTGATCACGATCCTCTCCAGCCGGTTCCGGCCGCGGATCGATCCCCTGGAGGCTTCCGTGGTGCGGTTCACGGTGTTGCCTCACGATTGTGATCTGAACATTCATCTGAATGCCGGGCGGTTCATCAGCTTCATGGACATCGCTCGCGTGGAGTTGCTGGCGCGGATGCGCATCCTGCGACGGATCGTGGCGCAGGGGTGGCGGCCGGTGGTGGGGGGGATCGTCGTGCGCTACCGGCGCTCGGTCCTTCCCTTCGAACGTTTCCGCGTCACCTCCCGCGTGTTGGGATGGGACGACAAGTGGTTCTACATCGAGCACGTCCTCGATCGCCACGACGGCTCCCTGGCAGCGATCGGTCACTCGCGCACGCTCCTGAGAGCGAAGAGCGGTCCTGTGCATCCGAGCGCTCTTCTGGCGCTGATGGGGATGGAGGACCGCCAGTCGCCGGCGCTGCCGGAATTCGTCCAGCAGTGGCGGGCGGCCGAGGATGAGCGATGAGGCGCGCGGAGAAGGCGCAGAGGATTGGAGAGATCCTGGATGAGCTCTATCCGGCGCCGCCCATCCCGCTCGCGCACGCCGATCCCTTCACGCTGCTCGTGGCGGTGCTGCTCTCCGCGCAGACGACGGATGCCCGCGTGAACATGGTCACCCCGGCGTTGTTCGCACGCGCCTCGACGCCGGAGGCGATGGCCACGCTGCGCGTGGAAGAGATCCTCTCCTTCATCCGTACCTGCGGCCTCGCTCCCACCAAGGCCAAAAACATCAAGGCCCTCGCCGAGACCCTGGTGCGGGAGCATGGCGGCCAGGTGCCGCGGGACATGGAAGCGCTGGAACGGCTCCCGGGCGTGGGCCACAAGACCGCCAGCGTGGTCATGACTCAGGCCTTCGGCGAACCGGCCTTTGCGGTCGACACCCACATTCACCGTCTGGCCGGACGCTGGCGCCTTTCGAAGGCCAGGAATGTCGAGCAGACCGAGCGCGATCTCAAGAAGCTCTTTCCCCGCGACCAGTGGGCCCGCCGGCATCTGCAGATCATCTACTTCGGCCGCGAGCACTGTCCCGCCCGCGGCCACGACGCCGCGGTCTGTCCGATCTGCTCGTTCGCCTAGTCTTCGGCAGCGGCCCGCGAGCAGAGTCTCTACTTCACCGCGGCCTGCGGTTGGCGGTTGGCGGTTGGCGGTTGGCCCGCACCAGGACCACCGTCAGCAGCACGGTCTCTCGGAACGCTGGCGTCCCCGCCGGCTGGCCCGCAGGCGTCCTCGCCTGCGCCGCGTGCCCGTCGCGGTGAAACGCTCATCTCGCGAGAAGGAAGCTCGTCGATTCTGCCGCGCTTCCCCCACCCGCGGCGGGACGCCGCACCGCCAGCCGGCGAGACGCCGGCGCTCCCTCGGCCTTCGCAGGCAACCGCCAACCGGCCCCTACTTCGCCGCGCCACGCGAAGCCACGACCGAGCTGGTCGTCTCATGCGCGGCATAAAAGTCGACGATGCCTCCGTAGATGGCTTCGGCGAGTTGCTGGCGGTACTTGCGGGTCTGGATCAGGTCGCGGTCCTTGCGATTGCCGAGGTTGCCGACTTCCAGGAGCAGGCGCGTGGGGATCTGGTTGTGGCGAATGACCGCAGGGACCCATTCACGCTGGTTCCGGATCACGTTGTCCCGCACCGGCCCGAACGGATGGACCTTCAACCCATTGCGGGTGAAGGATTCCATCACTGACTCCGCCAGCTCGCGCGAGAGCCCCTCGGCCACCAGCGCTTCCCGCCGCGTCTGCGTGACCACCGGCTGCTCCCGCACTTCGGCGCGCGTCAGGTAGATCTCCCCGTCCTTGTGATACGTCCCGGTCACGAAGCTCGCGCCCGGGATGTAGGCCATGGCCCCGCGCAACGAGGGATGTAGCGAGTCCGCGTGGATGGAAAGGAAAACCACCTTCTCCTTCGGCACTCCGTCCTTCATGGCCCGGCGGAACATCGAGTTCGCCAGATACCAGCGCAGATTCACCCCCACGATGGCATCGTCGAGCGTGAACTTCGGCGTGGTCTGCACGAAGTGGTCGGTCAGCCCGGCCAGAACATTCCTGTCCGCGACGGCAAAGCCGTTCTTCTTCGAGCGCGTCGTGACCGAGACCCGGGCCGCGCTGTCGTTCTCCAGAATCTTCTTCAGACGCATGGCCACGTCATAGACGTAGGCTGACTCCCACACGCCCTCGTGCTCCGTCCCCGGATCGTTGCCCCCATGACCGGGATCGAGCACCACCGTCACGCCGGCCAGACCGGCCGCGCGCGTACGCCGGGCCACCTTGGCGCTCTCGCGCTTGTTGGCCTCTCGCGCCACGCGGGCCGGATCGTTCCGCGGCAGATACTCGGGGAGCAGCAGTTCCATGGGGATCTTCACCGGACGGCCGACCGGGATGCGGGCCACGTCCTCGATGCCATTGAACGTCACGATGCGCTCGAGCACATCGCCGACGTCTTTGGAGTAGACCCGCCCGGTGAAGCGGATGGCCACGGACGAATAGAGCGCCTCGCCCTTCTGCAGCCGGTACACGGCATAGTCGCCGCCCGCATTGCGCACGTAAGTCAGAGACGGTTGCGCCAGAGACGCGACCGCAGCCGCCTCCGGAACATTTTCATCCGCTGCTGCACGCTCAGTCGCATCGTCCGCGGGCTTCCGACCTTCTTCTGCCGTCTTCGGTGCATTCTCTTCCTCCGCGCTCCCGCCGAAAGCGGCGGTGAGCAACCGTTTGGGAACGAGGATCACGTCACCTTTGCGAGTGGAGAGTCTCTGCGAGGGATTGGCCTTGCGAATCAGCGTGTAGTTCGCGCCGTCGCCGGTGAACCATTCGGCGATGTTCCAGAGCGACTCCCCTTCGATGCCGCGGGCGCCGACGACGACGTGCTTCCAGCCGTCGCCAGTGAGTTGGTCACGAGGAAAAAGCGTGGCAGCGATCTCGCGCTGCAGTGCCGGACGGAGGAGCGCGAACGGGACACGCACCGGGTGATGGGTCTTGAGAGTCTCGTCCGCCTCGTTGAAGGCGGCGATGTCCTCCCAGTTGCCGGCATCCCCGCTGACCCGAAGCGCCAGCCGGGTCCAGGCATCCCCGGGATGAGGTTGCACTCTGGCGTCGATCTCGTAGTCACGCGTCAGCGTGGCCCGCAACTCGGGAGAGATCTGAGCGGTGGCGATGGGGGCTTGCGTCGAGACAGGGGCGGCCGCGACGGTGAACGCCGCAACCAGACTACCCACGAATCCCACCCGCCCACTACGCACGATTGGGATTGTACACCCGGGTCGGTGAGGTGCTGGTTGCTGGTTGCTGGTTGCTGG
>JBDTOZ010000178.1:0-2000 GCA_039932995.1 Acidobacteriota bacterium
GATCCGACAGACGCAGGCGGGGCCGCGACCAGGGCTGGCTCAGTCCTTGATACGGACGCGTACGGCGTGGTGAATTCAGCCATCGAGACCGGGGCGATCTGCTTGAGCTCCTCGAGGCGCACTTCGCGCTCGATGGTGTTCTTGAGGTCGTCGGTGGCCTTGCGGAACTCGCCCATGGCTTTGCCCAGGGTGCGTCCGATCTCCGGGATCCTGCGTGGCCCGAAGACGATGAGGATGACGGCGAAGATGAGCAGGAGCTCTGGAACTCCGAGTGAACCAAACATGTCTGACCAGCGGACCTCGCACCTGGGGAATGGTGACAGCGACGTGAACACCACCCCCGCGGCGAATACTCCGCCGCGAAAATGGGGTTACGATTCCACAGTGTAACGCGAGCCGTTGAAGGGGCGTCGAACAACCATGGCGAAATTGCGAAAGACTGAAAAGTGGACCTTCTCCCTCACGCTGATCGTGGCGATCGCGGGAGCAACGCTGTTCGGCGGCTTCTACGGGAATCTCCTGTTCGGCGCCACGCCGGCCAACGCCGACCTGACCAAGCGGATGAAGGAGTACACCGACCTCCTCAACGCCGTCACGAACTGGTCCGCCGAGGACATCGGCTCGGACAAGTTCGTCTACGCCTCCATCGACGGCATGCTGCGCACGCTCGATCCGCATACGTCCTTCCTGGAGCCGAAAGAGTATTCGGACATGCAGGACCGCCAGAAGGGCACCTTCTACGGGCTGGGCATCCTGGTGACCAAACGCAACGATCAGGTCACGGTCATCACCCCGCTGGAGGGAACGCCGGCGGCGCGACTAGGCATCCGTGCCGGCGACGTCATCGCCGAAGTGGAGGGCGTGAATACCGACGACCTCTCGCTCGACGAGGTCGTCAAACGGCTCAAAGGACCGAAGGGCACGACGGTCAACATCAAGATCAAGCGCATCGGAATGAAGGAGCCCATTCCGCTGAGCATCACCCGCGCGGCCATCCCCACCAACTCCATCTCCAACACGCTGATGTTGGGCCAGGGCACCGGCTACATCCGGATCAAGGACTTCACCTCCACCACCGTGCGCGAGCTCGACGACGCCATCTCCAAGCTGGAGAGCCAGGGCATGAAGCGGCTGGTGCTCGACCTGCGCATGAATCCGGGCGGCCTGCTCGACGCGGCCGTGGGCGTGTCCGATCACTTCCTCGACAAGGGGCAGATGATCGTCTACACCAAGGGACGCACCGCCGACTCGATGCAGGAGTTCGTCGCTCCCGGCAAGCACGAGAAGTTCGACCTGCCCGTGGTCGTGCTGGTCAACCGCGGCAGCGCCTCGGCCTCGGAGATCGTGTCCGGAGCGATTCAGGACCACGACCGCGGCCTGGTGGTCGGCGAGACCAGTTGGGGCAAGGGTCTGGTGCAGAGCGTCTATACGCTGCAGTACGGCGCCGGTCTTGCGCTCACCACCTCGAAGTACTACACGCCCTCCGGCCGCAACATTCAGCGCGACTACACGTCGGTCTACGACTACTACATGGCCGACGAGACCGAGAACGGCCCGGAAGTGCCGCTCGCCAATCGCGAGCAGTTCAAGACCGACACCGGCCGCACGGTGTACGGCGGCGGCGGCATCACGCCCGACGTCATCGTCAAGCAGCCCACGCTCTCCCGCACCACGCAGCTTCTGGAAGTGCGCAGCGCCATCTTCAACTACGCGGTGGAGTACGCAGCCAAGCACGCCGACGTGACCAAGGACGTGGTGGTGACCCCGGCCATGGTCGAAGAGTTCGTGCACCATGCTTCGGCGGCGGAGATCGCCAGCGAGACCGACATCCGCGAAGCGTTACAGAAGCCGGAAGACCGCAATTACATTCAACGTGCATTGAAGGCGGAGATCATCGCCGCCAAGTTCGGTTTCGATGCTTCGTATCCATACCGTCTGCAGGGCGACGCGCAAGTGGAGAAGGCTCTCTCGCTCTTCCCCGATGCGCAGAAGCTGGCTGC
>JBDTOZ010000179.1:0-6039 GCA_039932995.1 Acidobacteriota bacterium
CTGCGGCCCCTCAGTACAGCCAGCCGGTGACGTTCCCATCCATGTCCAGATTGGCTCCGCGGCGGCGAAAGGCCCAGCACATGTAGGCGATGGAAACGAAGAACGAGGCCGGCAGGCGATTGAGCTTGCCCACCTTGCAGGCCAGGAGAGTGGTCTTGCCTCCGAAGCCCATGGGGCCGATGCCGGACTGGTTGGCCTTGTCGACCACGCGCGCTTCGAGCGCGGCCAACTCCGGATCGGGGCTGGCGTCTTCCATGACGCGAAGGAGCTGCTCCTTGGCGTGGCCGTAGCCGGTGCCGCGGTCGCCGCCGATGCAGACGCCGAGGATGCCGGGGCCGCAGCCCTGACCCTGGGCCTGAAGGACGCAGTCGAGGATGGCGTTCTCGACGCCTTTGAGATCGCGGCCGCCGAGGTCGGGGTGGGGCAGCGAATACTGCGCGTTCATGTTCTCGCAGCCGCCCCCTTTGAGCATCAGTTTCACTTCGACGTGGGGCTCCCGCCATTGATGGAAGTGAAAGACCGGCGAGCCCGGTCCGGTGTTGTCGCCGGTGTTCTTGCCGGTGACGCTATCCACACTGTTCTGCCGCAGATAACCCTTGCTCGTGGCCGCCCGCACCGCCTCGGTGGCGATCTCTTCGAACTCGATCTGATCGTAGCCCGCCGGCGTGTGGACGTAGAACAGGATCGTGCCGGTGTCCTGGCAGAGCGGAAGCGAGCTGTCGCGCGCCAGGACGATGTTGCAGCCGATGACGTCGAGCGCCACGTCTGCGTTCGAGCCCTGCACCTCCTGTGAGCGCGCGCCGGTGACGGCCTTCACGACGTCCTCGGGGAGTTGCGTGGACGTGCGGCGAATGAGCTCGAGGATGCTCTCGAACAAAGCAGTCTGCGGCGTGGCCTCGGAAAGGGGCAGTGCGGTCATGAGGATCTCCGGTCGGTGAGTTTATCGCGATCGTGTGCAACTCGGCAGACTGTCTACCCCGGCATCAATCCCAGAAAGTCCATCACGCCGTGAGCTACCACGAGGGGCCACACCAGACGCCAGCGCCAGTAGACCAGCGCGAAGATGATGCCGAGGGGGAGGATGGTCACGGCCGCGATCGGACCCTGGTCGAGGTGGCAGAGAAAGCGGATGGCCGCGCTGAGTGTGATCGCGAAGGCGGCCCCGCTGTTCTGGGATGCCTGGATGTTGTAGGCGACGACGAACAGTTCGTCGTAGAGCGGATTGATCAGTGTCAGCGCGATGAGAACGGGCCAGGTCATGTGCGTCACCGGCGTGGTGGCCCCGCCCGGATCGGTACCGGTCGCGACCTGGACGAGCTCGTAGAAACCGGCGATGAAGAGGTTGGTCCCAATGAGCAGCAGCATGCCGGCGATCGTTTGGGGCATGGAGACGCGCAGCCCCAACTTGGCCGGCGTCCAACCCCTGGCCCGCAACAGAAGGCCGGCCAGCGTGCCGCAGACGATTTCGATCCCGAGGATGAAAAGCGCCCGCGATTCGTCGAACACGATGACGGAGCGGAGGTTCCCCAGCTCGATCAGGCTCCGCGCCGCGAAGGGGCCGAAACAGATGAGATTGACGAGCAGAAGCTCGGCGCGAGGGGTGAGCCGTTGCAGCACGCGCCGCAGACTATCAGGGGAGCGTGGTTTCCTGGACTCGGTCCTCATCTCCGAGTCCCGGTGTTTGTTGAACGGTGCTGACCTTCTTGCTCTGGGCGGCACTTGCCGGCTTCTTGCATTCGGAATGAAAGGCAAACCGTGGCCGTTTGATGGATCTGAGTCTAAGGGACTCATGGTTGGGTAAAACTATGAATTTCAACAAACTTACGGTCAAGGCTCAGGAAGCGATCGTTGCCGCACAGAATCTCGCCCGTGGAGCCGGGAATCCCGAAGTCTCCCCCGAGCACCTCCTGCTGGCTCTGGTGCGTCAGGACGGCGGGATCGTCGCTCCGATTCTCAACAAGCTGGGAGTGACTCCCGGACAGGTCGAGGCTGAGGTGGCCGCCGAGGCGGCGAAGTTTTCGAAGGTGGGGGGAGCATCCGCCGAGCCCGGCATCTCCAGCTCGCTGCGCAAGGTTTTCGACGAGGCCTTTTCGGCGGCTGAGAAATTCAACGACGAATATGTTTCGACCGAGCATCTCCTGCTGGCCATCGCGGAGTCGAAAAGCACGACGGCCGCCCAGATTCTGAGGAAGCACGGCGTGGTACCCGAGGCGGTGTTGAAGGCGCTGCAGTCGGTGCGTGGAACGCAGAGAGTCACCGATCAGAATCCGGAGAACAAGTATCAGGCGCTGGAGCGCTACGCGAAGGATCTGACCGCGTTGGCGCGCCGCGGCAAGCTGGACCCGGTCATCGGACGCGACGAGGAGATCCGGCGTGTGATCCAGGTGCTGCTCCGCCGCACGAAGAACAATCCGGTGCTCATCGGCGAGCCGGGCGTCGGCAAGACCGCGATCGTGGAAGGGCTCAGCCGGCGAATCGTCGAAGGGGACGTCCCCGAGGGTCTGGCGAACAAGCGACTGGTGGGACTGGACCTGGGGGCCTTGATCGCCGGCGCGAAGTATCGGGGCGAATTCGAAGACCGGCTCAAAGCAGTGCTGAAGGAAGTCGAAGAGAGCGACGGGGAAGTCATTCTGTTCATCGACGAGCTGCACACTCTCGTCGGGGCTGGAGCCGCGGAAGGGTCGATGGATGCCTCCAACATGCTCAAACCGGCCCTGGCGCGCGGCGAGGTGCGGGCCATCGGCGCCACGACGTTGAACGAGTACCAGAAGTACATCGAGAAGGACGCTGCGCTGGAGCGGCGCTTCCAGCCGGTGTTCGTCGGCGAGCCGACGGTGGAAGACACCATTGCCATTCTGCGCGGCCTCAAGGAGCGGTACGAGATGCATCACAAGGTGACGATCCGTGATTCCGCGATCGTCGCCGCGGCCACGCTCTCGAACCGGTACATCACGGACCGCTTTCTGCCCGACAAGGCCATCGATCTGATCGACGAGGCGGCGTCGCGTCTGCGCATCGAGCTCACCTCGATGCCGGAGGAGATCGACGAGCTGCAGCGGCGACTCACGCATCTCCAGATCGAAGAGCAGGCACTGCAGAAGGAGAAAGACAACCCGGTGGCCGTGGCCCGTCTGGACAGCGTCCGCTCCGAGATCTCCGAGCTGCAGGAGAAGATCGCAGGACTCAAGTCGCAGTGGGAAGCGGAGAAGAACGTCATCGCGGAGATCAACGAGCTGAAGAAGAAGCTCGATGAGGTGCGCGAGGAGGCCGCCCGTCTGGAGCGCGAAGGGGAGCTCAGTGGCGTGGCCGAGCTGCGTTACGGCACGCTTCCGCAGATTCAGCGCGAGATCGACGCGCTGACCGCGAGGCTCGCCGAGATGCAGAAAGGCGGCTCCTTGCTGCGCGAGGAAGTGACCGAGGAGGACATCGCCGAGATCGTGTCCAAGTGGACGGGCGTGCCGGTCACGAAGATGCTCGAGTCGGAGATCCGGAAGCTGGTGAAGATGGAGGACGAGCTGCAGCGGCGCGTCATCGGTCAGGAAGATGCGGTGCGTGCGGTCGCCAACGCGGTGCGACGCTCGCGGGCCGGCCTCAAAGATCCGAATCGTCCCATCGGGTCATTCATCTTCATGGGACCGACCGGCGTCGGAAAGACGGAGCTGGCGCGCGCCCTGGCGGAGTATCTCTTCGACGATGAGCACGCGCTCACGCGGATCGACATGTCGGAGTACATGGAGCGTCACTCGGTGGCCCGGCTCATCGGGGCGCCTCCGGGATATGTCGGTTATGAAGAAGGCGGCCAGTTGACGGAGGCCATCCGTCGCCGGCCGTACGCGGTGATCCTGTTCGACGAGATCGAGAAGGCGCATCCTGAAGTGTTCAATGTCTTCCTGCAGATCCTGGACGACGGACGCCTGACGGATTCGAAGGGCCGTGTCGTCGATTTCAAGAACACGGTGATCATCATGACCTCGAACGTCGGCTCTCAGTTCATCCACGATTACTCGAAAGGGGAACTGTCGGAAGATCAGATGCGCAAGGCGGTGGACAGCGAGCTGCACCAGCGGTTCCGCCCGGAGTTCCTGAACCGGATCGACGACGTGATCGTCTTCCATTCTCTCGACCTGCCGCAGATCAAGCGCATCATCGGCGTGCAGATTCAGCAGTTGGCGAAGATGATCTCCGAGCGTGGCCTGACGCTGGAGATCAGCGATGCGGCGAAGGAAAAGATCGCCGAGGATGGCTACGATCCCGCCTTCGGTGCGCGCCCGCTCAAGCGCGCACTGCAGCGGCTGATCATCGATCCCCTGGCCATCCGGCTGCTGGAAGGCAAGTTCAAACCGGGGGACACGGTCTTCGCAAACGCAACGCCGTCCGGAGAGATCGAGTTGTCGCTCGAACCGGAGGCGGCCACGGTCAACTGACGGTCTGGGGTCGCTGGTTCGTTCAAGGAAAGCGGTAGACGCGGATCGACTTTCCGATGCGCGTGAACGGCTTGCTCTCATCGAACCATTCGTCCACCCATTTGCGCAGTTCGGGACTGTAGGCGCGGCCCTGCGTGAGCTGGAACTCGCTCACGGCCACCCATCCATGCAGCGGTTTCCACGCTTCGAGCAGAGTGACGGGAGGGAGGCCGATGCGGTGGTAATCCGTGTTGTCGGGATTCAGCGAGATGGTGAGGTGGGGGATCTTTTCCGCGCGGGCATAGCGCACCAGGCGCAGCACGTCCTGCCCCCAGTCGATGTTGCTGTCGGTGAGGATGCGTTCCGGGTGCCGGCCGGCGAACGCGTTGAACCACGGCAGGTAGTCGGGATGTTCTTTGTACGTGCCGATGAGGAGCCAGGCCACGAGGGCGATGCTCAGCAATCGCACGCGTCGCAGTTCCACGACGGCGAAGGCGGCGGCTACAGCCAACGGTGCGTAAATCGGCAGGACGTGGCGCACGCCGATGTTGATGTGTCCGGTCATGGCCACACCCAGGATCGCGGCGGCGATGAGCACCACCTCCATTCCGCGCCGGCGCACGATCATGGATGCGCAACCGCCCAGCGCCAGCATGAGAAACGGGATCGGCGTCTTGTAGAAGAGCGCCAGCGGAAAGTAGTACCACCAGCCCTCGACGCGCACCTTTCCGAACAGGAACGCGCGGTGGCCGTGGATGTCGTGCAGCTTCACCTCCATCGCGCCCATCGCGTAAAGCGGCGCCGGGATGGGAACGAAAGCGAGCTGTCTCCAGTGGAAGATCTCCGCCGCCGCATCGCTGCCTCGGCCGTCGACCGAGTCGATCGTGCCGAAGGTAAACCCGTAGGCTCCCCACACCAGGACGAAGGCGATGGCCAGCGAGACCAGAATCCGCGGCGAAGGCTTGCGTCTCCGCATGACCAGGAGCGCCAAGGCAGTCCAGGGGAAGAAGAGCAGGAACGAATACTTGGACAGTGCCCCGGCGGCGATGGCCAGGCCCAGCAGGATCGCCCGCTTCCAGGTGGGCGCTTCGACGAAGAGAATCAGCGCGTAGAGCGCGAGGGGCAGGGTCGCGGCGATGGCCATGTCGGTGGTGGCCAGGCCGCCATGCGCAAGGATGGGCGGCAGCGTGGCAAAGAGCAGCGCTGCCACGAGGCCCGTGGCGTCGGAGAAAAGATGCCGTCCCCAGAGCGCCACGACGATGATCCCCAGGCCCAGGAAGACGAGGTTGCCCAGCCGCGCGCGGCCGAGATTCTGGGTGTAGCGATCGTTGCGCAGCAGCAGCAGATTGCCGCGTGCATCGCCGCGCGGCCCTTCCGGGTTGGGTGAGTCCAGGAACGGCAGAGCAAAGAAGACACGCGCCAGGGGCGGATGATGCAGGTCCGCCGTAAAGTCCCACCGCGTCAACACGTCGTAGCCGGTGATGAGGTGCCATCCCTCGTCCGCGGTCTGGCTGAAGACCCGATGGGTGGTCATCACCAAGCCCAGCGTGAAGACCACCAGCAGCGCGAGCCAGAGCGTGAAGTGCCTTGCGGGCATGGAGTCAGGAGGTACGGGTGTCATCGGCGGATCGTTTGA
>JBDTOZ010000180.1:0-1897 GCA_039932995.1 Acidobacteriota bacterium
CATGACCTGGCCGCTGATCCGGAACCTCGGGCGCGCGGTCTCGGATCCGGGCGATCCGCTCCTCACCGCCTGGATTCTGGACTGGGACTGGTGGGCCACGTTCCACCAGCCACTGTCGCTGTTCCAGGCAAACGCGTTCTTTCCCTCTCAGTACTCTCTGGCGTACACCGAGAACCTCTACGGCATCGCGCTCCTGCTCTTTCCCGTTCGCGCGCTCGGTGTGGGACCGGTGGCGGCGCAGAATCTCTCGCTGCTGGCGGGCTTCGCGTTCTGTGGGTTTGGCGCTTTCCTGTTGGGGCGCAAGCTGACGGGGTCGTTTGCGGCAGGCCTGGCGGCGGGGATCTTCTACGCGTTCCTGCCATATCGCTTCGTGCACCTCTCGCACATCCAGCTCATCTGGGGTGGCTGGCTTCCGCTGCTGCTCCTGGCGCTGCTCCGGTACGCGGAGCGTCCGTCCTGGAAGCGGGGGATCGTGTTCGGGGCGGTGTTCCTCATGAACGGGCTGACGAACATTCACTTCCTGCTGTTCGGAGCGTTCGTCTCCGCGGTCACGGCGCTCCTGCTGATCCCACGACGCGCGTGGCGGGAACTGGCCGTTCCGCTGTTCGTGGCGCTGCTCCTGCTGGCCCCCTTTCTCTATCCGTATCTCGTGGTGGCCAAGCTCTACGGCATGCAGCGCGGTGCGGAAGAGGTGTTGCGTTTCTCGGCCGTGCCGCGGGACTGGCTGCCGGGCGGGGCGACCGAGCCGGAGCGAATGCTGGCTCCGGGCGGACTGGCACTGGGGATTGCGGCGGCGGCGTTTGTCGTGGCGCGCAGGGAGAAGGCGAAGCTCGCTCTGGCGTCGCTCTGGATCGCCGTCGGCTTCGCGGGCTCGCTCGGTCTGCACTTTCTGTTTCACGAGTTCCTCTTCGGCGCGGTGCCGGGATTCCGGGCCCTGCGCGTGCCGGCGCGCTGGGCCGTGATCGCCTACATCGGGTTGGCCATCCTGATCGCGCTGACGACGGCGGCAATGGGGCGGCGCCGGCGCTGGCTGGGCTGGATGGTGCCGGTGGCTTTGCTGGCCGCGGTGTGGAGGGGGCCGGTGCGCTGGTTCCTGCTCGATCCGGAGCCGCCGGCCGTCGACCGTTGGCTGGCGATGCAGCACGTCTCGGCCATCGCGGAGTTGCCGATGGATACGTCCACCAGTGAATACGAGTCGATGCTGCATGCGACCACGCACCGGCAGCGGATGGTGAATGGGATCTCCGGTTTCTCACCGCCGTTGCGCGAAGAGTTGTCGCGGCTGTCCAATGCCACGCCGATCCCGGATGCGTTCGTCGATGCGTTGCGCACGGCCGGCGTCGAGCTGGTGATCGTGCGGTCGGACTGGTACGGCGCGCGATCGCCGGTGATGCGGGAGTGGCTGCGCCGCGAGCTGGATCGCGGCAGGCTGCGCTATGTACGCCATTTCGACGCCCAGGTGCAGGCGGACTGGGTGTTCTCCCTGCGCGGAGGAGCAGGGACCCGTTCCCGCGACCTGGAGGTTTTTCTGGCGGGAGCGGCGACCTGCACGTCGTCGATCGCCGGAGTCCTGGAGAGGCCGGGCGGCGGTGCGACGCTCAGAGGTCCGGCAGAGTTTCGCGGCTGGGCTTCGTCTCCCGACGGCATTGCCACGGTCGATCTCTGGATGAACAACCGGCAGATCCGCCACCGGGCTCTCCTCCGGACGCTGCCCCCCGAGCGCTGCCCCGGCTCGCCGCCTGTGCGTTTCGCACTGGCCTTCCCCACCCGACCGGCGGAGGTGTGGCGCCAGACCGATGTGCAGGTGGAGGTGACGGATCGGAAGGGAAGGACGAAGGTGTTCGCGGACCGGTGGATCGGGTGGGAGTGATTTGCTTCCTGTCGTCGGCCGTCTCCG
>JBDTOZ010000181.1:0-6366 GCA_039932995.1 Acidobacteriota bacterium
ACATTCCTCCTGTCTCCGATTGGAGGTTGCCATATGTCAAGATAGTAGGGGTGCCCGGAGTCCGCGACCCTTTCAGGGTCGAATGTCTGTCGGACAGCGTCCGGTGGCCGCACGCCTTCGGCGCTTGCCACCGGCTCATCTACGACACGCCTCCGGCGTGAAACCCGATGGAAAACGCTTCTACCGCGCAGACTCCTAGGCGACGAGAAGAACCGTCAACCCAGCAACCCACACTCCACCAGAATCGCACGCAACCGGTCGTGATTCTCGGGGGAGATGGGGGCGAGGGGGGAGCGGACGGTGTCGCTGTCGAGGACGCCCATCATCTTCAATGCTGCTTTGGCGGGGATGGGATTGGACTCGATGAAATTGCCGGTGAGCAGGGGCAGCAAGCGGTTGTGCAGGGCCACCTCGCGGGTGTCGACGAGCTGGCGCATCCACCGGGGCGCTTCGTTGCTGGCCACGGAGATGACGCCGTCCGCGCCGGCGCCGAGGAGGGGGAGCGTCCAGGAGTCCTCTCCGCTGAGGACGAGAAAGCCGGGGGCGCGGCGGCGCAGGATGTCGAGAATCTGATCCATGTTCGCCGAGGCCTCCTTGACTCCGATGATGTTGGGAATCTCGTGGGCCATGCGCAAGGTGGTGTCGGCGGTCATGTTCACGCCCGTGCGGCCGGGGACGTTGTACATGATCATCGGGAAGCCGGCCTTCCGCTTCTCGACCGCTTCGGCCTGTGCACCGAAATGGCGGCGCAGACCGTCGGGGGTCGGCTTGTTGTAGTAGGGCGTGATGGTGAGGATGCCGTCCGCGCCGGCGTCGAGGGCCTCGTGGGCCAGCTCCACGGCGCGCGGTGTGGCGTTCGAGCCGGCTCCCGCCAGCACCGGCACTCGTCCGTTCGCGGTCCGGACCGTCAGTTCCACGACGCGGCGGTGCTCTGCCGCGGTCAGCGCGGGATTCTCCCCGGTCGTCCCGCACGGCACGAGGAAGTTGATGCCTTCGGTGATCTGCCAGTCGACGAACTTCGCCAGCGCGTCTTCATCCAGCGAGCCGTCTTCCCGAAAAGGGGTGATGAGTGCGGTACCGACTCCACGAAACATAGTGATCACCTCTGGGTTGGTTGCTGGTTACTGGTTGCTGGTTGTCTGCGGTTTCTCGTCGTGCCTTCGCCTTGTCGCTAGTCGTCGAGTCGCCTTGTCGGGCTAGTCGCCTTGTTGCTAGTCGTCGAGTCGTCGAGTCGCCAAGTCGTCGAGGGTCCTCACCTATGAGACCGTGCGACTGTGAGACCACTGTGAGACTCGGAGACTCGGAGACTCGACGACTCGACGACTCGAACAAGGCGACTCGAACAAGACGACTCGAAGACTCGAAGACATTGAATACAAGGAGCTGGCCGTCAGCCGTGAACCGCAGACAACCAGCAACCAGCAACCAGCAACACCCTCAAGAGAGCAATTCATCAAACCGCACCAACCCCTTCCTGCCGCGAATGCGTTCCGCGGCGAACACGGCCCCGCGGGCGAATCCTTCGCGGCCGCGTGCGCGGTGAGAGATCTCCACCAGATCGTCGGGGGAGTCGAAGAACAGAGTGTGCAGACCGAATTCGGCGCCCACCCGCGAGGCGGCGATGGGAGGATCGAGCTTGCCGCCGCTTCCTTCCTGCACTTCCGCGGCGATCTTGAGCGCGGTGCCGCTGGGGGCGTCCTGCTTCTGCGAGTGGTGGCGCTCCTCCATGCCCGACTGGTACTGCGGAAAGCGTGCAAAGAGCTCTCCGGCGCGCCGGGCCAGCGCGAACATCGCGTTCGCTCCCGGCGAAAAGTTCGACGCGTAGACGCAGCCGATGCCGGCCCGCTCCACCCGTCCGCGCACCTCGTCCATCCTGTCGTTCCAGCCGGTGGTGCCGATGACGAGATCGATTCCGCTGCCGGAGGCAACGTCCAAGACGCGGTCCAGAGCGCTGGCGTGCGAGAAGTCGATCAACACTTCTGCTCCCGCGAGCGGCTCCTCGCGCCCGACGTCGAGAATGCAGACGACGTCATGCCCCGCCTCGCGCGCCACCCGCTCGATGGTGCGGCCCATCTTGCCGTAACCGTGGAGGGCGAGCTTCATGGCTCCTCCTCCCGTCCACTGCCAACCGCTAACCGCCAACCGCCAACCGTCAACCGCCAACCGCCAACCACGCTCATCCCGTCACCCCTTCGAACAACGCCCGATGAATCGCTTTCACCGCGGCGTCCGCGTTCGCATCGTCGACGACGGTGCTCAGGTTGAGGCCCGATCGTCCCAGCGAGATCATCTTCACAGGCATGCCCTGCAGGGCATCGAGCACCCGGGCCCCGGTGCGTGCGTCGGCCATGAGATTGCGGCCCACCACGGCGATGATGCATTGCTGGTCGGTGGTCTCGACGATGTTCGCGATCGTATGCAGTTGCCGCACGAGCTCTTCCATGTCGTGCTTCTCATCCACCGTCACCGTGACCGAGACCTCGGAGGTGGCGATGAGGTCCACCGAGATGGCCAGTTGCGCGAAGATCGTGAAGAGTTTCGCCAGAAAGCCGGGGGCGCCGAGCATCTCGTTCGAGGAGATGTGCACCATGGTGATGTGCTTCTTGCGGGCGATGGAGCGGGGCCCCTGCGCTGCTGCGGCGCCGGTGCGGGTGATGAGCGTTCCGGCGGACCGGGGGTTGTGCGTGTTCAGCACGCGCACGGGCACGTTGGCGGCGACGGCCGGCTCGAGCGTGCGCGGATGGAGCTTGGCCCCGAACTGCGCCAGCTCCGCGGCCTCGTCGAAGGAGAGGGTGTCGATGACGCGCGCATCCGGCACGAGGCGCGGATCGCAAGTCAGCAGGCCATCCACGTCCGTCCAGATCTGCACCTCGTCCGCGCCGATGGCCGCGCCGACGATGGCCGCGCTGTAGTCCGAGCCGTTGCGGCCCAGCGTCGTGGTCGCCCCAGCCTGGGTGCGGCCGATGAAGCCGCCCATGACCGGGATGAGGTTGCGCTCCAGGAGCGGGAGTAAAACCCGCCGCGCTTCCTGGCCCGTCTTCTTCATGTCGGGCGAGGCACCGCCGAACTTCTCGTCCGTCCAGATCACTTCTTCGGAATGCACATGCTCGCCCGCCAGGGCGCGCATCTTCATCGACGAGGCGAAGAGCACCGAGGAGAGCTTCTCGCCGATGGACATGACCTTGTCGCGGGCGCGCGGAGTGATCTCGCCCAGTAGAGCGATGCCGCGGAGAATGGTGTCGATCTCGTCGACCTGCTTGTCGAGCTGGCGGAGGAAGGCCTCCAGAAAATCGGATTTGTGCTGCACCAGCCGCAGCGCCACTTCCTCGTGTCGCTCGCGCACACGGCGGATGATCTCGCTCACTTCTTCCGGTCGTTGCGCACACGCGGCCTCACTGGCCGCGACCAGGTCGTTGGTCACACCCGCCAACGCGGAGACGACGATGACCGGCTTCTGCTCCCGCCGCTCGGACACGATGTCGATGGCTTCCGCCACTCGATCCGAGTCCCCCACGGAAGTGCCGCCGAATTTAATGACGATCATGGGTGCGGTTGGCGGTTGACGGTTGGCGGTTGGCGGAGGATCCGCGTCCGCGTTGACGCGTTGCTGGTTGTCAGTTGCTGGTTGTCTGCGGGTTTACGCTTCGAGCTCAGGATCGTGCGAGCCTCACCACACGCGTCCGATGAAATCCACAATGCGACGGAGGCCAGGTCGCTCGCGGCGTTCTCCCGCCAACCGCCAACCGCCAACCGCCAACCGACCCGCCAACCGACCCGCCAACCACTCAAAGCATCCCCTTCGCTTCCAGCAACTCGGCATTGAGGATGGCTGCTCCGGCGGCTCCGCGGATCGTGTTGTGAACGAGGGCCACGAGGCGGTAGTCGAGGATGGGGCAGGGGCGGAGGCGGCCGATGGAGACGGCCATGCCGCCTTCGCGGTCGCGGTCGAGACGGGGTTGCGGGCGATCGCCGGCGTCGACGTAGTGCAGTGCGTGCTTGGGGGCGGTGGGCAGGCCCAACCGTTGCGGCTCGCCGGAGAACGACTCGATCGCTTCGCGGACCGCGGCCAGCTCCGCGCGTTCGCGCAGCTTCACGGCGATCGTCATCAGATGTCCGTCGATGGTCGGGACGCGGTTCACCTGCGCGGAGATCTTCATCGGTGCGTCGGAGAAGCGTCCCTCGCTCCAGCGCCCCAGGATCTTGCGCGGCTCGGCTTCGATCTTCTCTTCCTCGCCGCCGCCGATGTAGGGAATGACGTTGTCCAGGATGGCGTACGAGGCCACGCCGGCGAACCCTGCGCCGGAGATGGCCTGCATGGTCGTGACCTGCACGGCCTCGATGCCGAAGGCGCGCTCCAGGGGAGCGAGGGCCATGGCCAGTCCCACCACCGAACAGTTGGGGTTCGTGACGATGTAGCCGGCGCGGCGCCGCCGTTGCTGTGCGATCGCGTCGAGATGATCGGCATTCACCTCCGGGATCAGCAGCGGGACGTCCTCGTCCATTCGGTGATTGCGTGAGTTCGAGATCACGGCGCACCCGCGATTCGCGTAGTCATCCTCCGCTTCGCCGGCCACCGAGGAATCGAGACCGGAGAAAACGAGACGCGACTCCAGCTCGCCGCCCAGCGCCTGCACGGTCATTCGCGCGACCTCGTCCGGCACGAGCGACTCCAGACGCCAGTCGGCCGCGGAGCCGTAAGACTTGCCGGCGCTCCGATCCGAAGCCACGAGCTCGTGGACGCGGAACCAGGGGTGGTTGGCCAACAGTTGGATGAAGCGCTGGCCGACGGATCCGGTCGCGCCGAGAATCGCCACCGGGATGCGCTCGGTGCGCGTGGCGGGCTGACGGGATTCGAGAGGCACGGTTGCAGTCATGGATGGGCTCCCTTGCAAAAGTGATTCTATGATGCGGCGACGATGCGGCGGTTCCTTCTGGCGGCTCTCCTTCTCAGCGCGTGCAACCGCAGCGTGTCGCGGGAGCCGGTGCGCATCGGCTCGAAGAGCGACGACCGCTCCACGGCGATCGCGGAGAGCGTGGCCAGGCGCCTCGAGCGCGCCGGGTGCGTCGTCGAACGGCACCTGCGGCTCGGCGACTCGGTGACGCTGGATCGCGCCCTCGAGGGAGCGGTCATCGATGCCTACGTCGAATCGCACTCCGCCGCGCTGACGCAGATCCTGCGCAGGAAGACCCAGCCCGGTCCCGAGGCGGAAGCGGAAGTGCGCATTGCCTATGTGAAGAAGAACCTCGTGTGGGCTCCGCCGGTGGGCTCACGGGATGATGCCGTGGTCTTCCGCAAGAGTGTCGACGAACGCTGCCGCAGCGCTTCGCGCACCTTCATGGCCACCGGCTCGATGCTGCAGGAGACGCGCTGATGCTCGAGGTCGAAGAGGCGCAGGCGCGCGTGATGGCGGAGGTTTCGGCTGGCGCGGCCGAGGACGTCCCTCTCGCGGATGCGCTGGGTCGCGTCCTGCGCGAGGCGATCATCACCGCGGACGATGCTCCGGCCGCGGACAACAGCGCCATGGACGGCTACGCCGTGCGAGCGGAAGATCTTTTAGGAGCGCCGGTGGCGCTCGAGGTGATCGGAGACATCCCGGCCGGGCATCCCACCGATGCGCATCTCCGTCCCGGCACGGCCATGCGCATCATGACCGGCGCCTTCGTGCCCGCGGGGGCGGATACGGTCGTGCACGTCGAGCTGACGGATGCGGGTATGGAGCGGGTGACCATCCAGCGGGCGCTTCCTCGGGGCACGAACATCCGTCGTCGCGGCGAAGACATGCGCGCCGGCCAGGAGGTGCTGCGTTCCGGCTTCGCCATCGGACCGGCGGAGATCGCGGTGCTGGCCGGGGCCCGGAAAACGACGGTGCGCGTGGGCCGGCGTCCCACGGTGGCCATCCTCTCCACCGGCGACGAATTGATCGAGAGCGGGCAGCCCGCGGCCCCGGGCAAGATCGTGAACACGAACGGACCGCAGCTCGAAGCGTTGGTGCGCGAGGCGGGCGGGATTCCGCGCACTCTCGGCATCGTGCGGGACACGCGCGAGGCCACCATGGCCGCGTTCGAGACCGCGCTCACATCGGACCTGGTGCTCTCCTCCGGAGGGGTCTCGGTCGGCGCCTACGACTTCGTCAAGGAAGCGCTCGAGGCCCTCGGCGCGGAGACCAGGTTCTGGCGCGTGGCCATGAAACCCGGCAAGCCGGTCGTGCTGTCGCGTCGCGGGCCCACCGTGATTTTCGGCCTGCCCGGCAACCCGGGATCGTGTTTCGTCTCCTTCCATCTCTTCGTCGCTCCCGCCATCCGCAAGATGCTGGGACAGGAGCGAGGCTGGCTCCCGCCCACGGTCGAGGCGCGCCTGACGGCCCC
>JBDTOZ010000182.1:0-1777 GCA_039932995.1 Acidobacteriota bacterium
CCTGAAAGAAGCGAAGAGCTGAGATGAGAAAAAGGTAGAGACTCGAAAAGCCCCGTGTTTCAATTGTTTTGTCTAAGAACGAAAGAAACAGGAAAGAGGCTTTTCGAGTGAAGAAGATCGTACGTCAAAGAATCGCGCGTGAGAAGAGGCAGATCGAACAGAGATTGAAGGCTGCCGTCATAGTGAACGACGGCGGGCCGGTGCTTCGCGGTGGCAACATCGAGTACGAGCTGTCGGCCAGGTCGAGCGGTGTTGCGCACGGTGGGATGGGCTTGGTTCAGCGGATGGTCCGCCGGATCGGTTTGGCGGAAGCGATCGACGCCAACGTCGAGGTGTTGAAGATCCACAAGCCGTATCACGAGTCCGACCACGTGCTGAACATCGCCTATAACGCCCTGTGTGGCGGTGAGCGGCTGGACGACATCGAGTTGCGGCGGAACGATCGAGTGATGCTCGATGCCCTGGGGACGGCAAGCTTGCCCGATCCAACCACAGCCGGAGACTTCTGCCGGCGCTTCAACGGCGAATCGATCTTCGGGCTGATGAAGGGGATCAACGGAACGAGGCTCGGGGTCTGGAAGCAGCAACCCGACACATTTCGAGAGCAGACGGCCCGGATTGATGCCGACGGGTCAATCATTCCGACCATGGGTGAGCACAAGGAAGGGATGGACATCTCGTACAACGGGATCTGGGGCTACAGCGCTCTGGTGGTCTCGTTGGCCAACACGGGCGAGCCGCTGTTTGTGACGAATCGGCCCGGGAACCGTCCCTCGCACGAGGGAGTGATCGGGTTGTTCGATCAGGCCATCGACCTCTGCCGCCGCGGAGGGTTCAGCGACGTGCTCCTGCGTGGTGACACTGACTTCTCGCTCACCACTGAGCTGGACCGTTGGACAGACGATGGAGTGCGGTTCGTGTTCGGCTACGACGCGCGAGCGAACATGATCGCCCAGGCCGACAGCGTGGATGCGTCGGTGTACCAGGATCTGGTGCGACGTGCCGATTACGAAGTTCAGACCCGTCCGCGTGCACATTCGGAGAACGTCAAGGACAGGATCGTCCGCGAGCGTGAGTACAAGGTCATCCGGACCACGAGCGAGGAAGTGTTCGAGTTCGAGTACCAGCCGGTCAAATGCAAGCGACCGTATCGAATCGTGGTGCTCCGAAAGAACCTGTCGATCGAGAAGGGCGAGGCCGCGCTCTTCGATGATGTCCGTTACTTCTTCTACATCACCAACGATCGGAACCTGTCATGCAGTGAGGTCGTGCAGGAAGCCCGGCAACGATGCAATCAAGAGAATCTGATCGCGCAGCTCAAGGGTGGTGTGCGCGCCCTTCACGCGCCGGTCAACTCTCTCCATGCCAACTGGGCCTACATGGTCATGGCTGCATTGGCCTGGTCCCTGAAGGCATGGATTGCTCTGCTCGTGCCGGTCTCTCCGCGCTGGGCAGCGCAGCACCTGGAGCAGCGCCGCCGCCTTCTGACCATGGACTTCCGCACCTTCGTGGCCGCGATCATCCACATCCCGTGTCAGATCATTCGAGTAGCCCGGCGAATCCGTTATCGCATCCTGGCGTGGAACGAATGGCAGTCGACATTCTTTCGAATACTCGACGCCGTCTGACTCACGCACGAGTCGCGCGCGGTGAATAGGCTCCCACGCGACAGTCCAACCAACACCAACCACGGAACGCTGCCTACTGATAAATTCGAGATGCCTGACGACCACTCCGCCACTCGCGGCTGACTATGGGCTACGTACATCGTCACACT
>JBDTOZ010000183.1:0-20355 GCA_039932995.1 Acidobacteriota bacterium
CTCGAGAGCCGCGAAGGGCAGAGGGGCCGATCTTCGCGAGAGCGACGGTGGACTCGAGTCCACCGCTCCACTGAAGGCTTGGCCATTGGTCGCGGGAAGTGCGCCGGGCAGGATGCCCGCGCCCCATTGTTCATCGCGCCAAGGTACTCCGGTGAGGGGCCGCGGGCATCCTGCCCGCGGTGGACTCGGAGTCCACCGTTGCCCGCGCGAAGCGAGCGTGAAAACGGCGGCCTTGCGGCCGCCGTTTTCACTTCTGCGAAGTGTGCGTGTTCAGCGCGTCGGGTAGCCCGCGACCGGGCCTTCCACTTTGAAGAAGTTCAGCGAGAACTGCTCCATTGGCTTGCCCGAGGTCTGGCCGGTGGCGCCGGAGATCAGGATGTCGGTGAGCTTGATCTTCAGAAACGTCCACTTCGTTCCGTTGGTGAGCTCCAGCTCCAGCTTCGGAAGCGGCGTGGCGCTGGCGCTGCCGAGGTTGAGCCGTCCGCTTCCCAGCTTCGTGATTCCCATCGTTCCGCTCGTGCCGTCCGGGTTCAGCGTGAGGGACTCCAGGTGGACGGGAACGGGCCCGGTCGGGAGGCCGATGAGGCGCGCATTCGGCTGCACGTTCGCGCTTGCATTGAGATCGCCCATGGCCACGTTCACTCCGCCATGGCTGTGGCCGGGGAAGGTGCACTTGGTGAAGTTGAGCGAGAACCCGTTGGCAGGGACGGGGCTGGCTCCGCTCTGGCAGGACTCGAACGACGCATCCTGAAGCTGGTGCATCACGCCGTTGATGTCCACACTGACGCTGCCGATGCGCTGGCGCGATTGACAGAGCTTCATCAGGTCTGCCGGGGGCGTGCCTTTCACGACGAACCGGACCGGGGAGGTGGGGCAGGAGGCATCCGTTCCGGTGCGGCTGCCCTTGACGGCGATTCCGGTCGAATTCGACGAACCGACGCTCAAGCTCTCGAGCTCGATGTACCCGCCGTGCTTGGGATCATTCGCGGTGGCCTGACCATCGACACCGTCGAATTTCATGTAGATGGGGGGGCGGGCGCTGAGCGGAACGGAGGCCATCGTCACGAGGGCCAGGGCAGCAAACAGAGGCAGTTTCTTTTTCATGATTTTCCTGTTCTTCTCGAAGTGATTCTCGACGTGTTCTCGACGGGGTGGGCGTTGTCCTTTGCTCTTACGAACGGAACGCCGCGGCCAGATCGATCATCGGCTTCGAGTTTTCTCGAGGTTGTCGGGTTGCGCCACCGCGGGCAGGCTCGCGCCGCTCATCGAAGCTTTCTTTCAAAGTGCGCCACAGACCTTTGAAAGATGCCCAGGATTCGACGGGCACGGGGGTCGGACAATGCCCCGACCTCTTCCGCGGCACGAGCGATCCACGCTGCCGCTTGGACACGCGACTGGCGTGCCCACTGGGAGAGCTCGTCCGTCGACGCCGCGTTCCAGATCGGCCCAGGCACGTTGATCAGCCCCTTGCGCAAGTCGTCGTCGAGGTCCCGAAACACCGAGCACCAGGAGAGCGCCGCAATCAGCGACGGAACGTCTTCGGCTCTGGCGTGACAACGGGTCGTGCGCAACAGGAGATTCACCGACAGGCGAAAGGTCGTTCGGTGATGGTCCCTCAGTGCGTCCTCGGACCACACCTCTTTTTCCATCACTCTCTTGCGGTCGCATTGCATCGTGCTCACGAGGTCCATGAATTCGCGCTGCCCGTCCGGAGCCATGCCGGCGAACAGCGCGGCGGTGAGCCGGGAGAGGGGTTGCGACGAGAACCGGCCGTTCGCCATCTCGGTCCTCAGCTCTTCGATCACCTCCAGCGGTTCGCGTTTCGAGGGACGGTCGCCGTCCAGCAGGTCGTCGATCCACTGCGCCGCGCAGAAGCCCGTGCGCACGGCGCGCAAGCGCCGCCAGTGCAGCAGCGAAGGACCGTAAATGGCCAGGAAGATGACGAAGTAGCGGCGGTGCCGGCGCGAGAAGCGCGCGCATTGCCACAGGCAGCAGAGCTCCACCCACATCGTCTCGCGCCATGCAGAGCGGGCCGGGCGGACGACGGGCAACGTGCGATCCGCCGGATCCGTGGAAAGCGTGCTCATGACGGCGGCAGGGGACGCGGGCCGCGCCACATCTTCCAGTAGATGGACCAGAAGGAGGGCCGCTCGTCGTCTTCACTGACGAAGCGGCCCAGGTGGATCCAGGGGACTTGCGGATGGCGGTGGTGGGCGAGGTGATGGTGATAGTTGAGGAAGAGCAGCCGCGTGACGGGATTCACGCGCAGGTTCCACGCGCCCTCGCGCACGTCGAGACGCGAGAAGGCGTGATCGGTGTATTGCAAGGAGCTCCAGTTCACCCCGAACGCGCCGTAACAGAGCAGCCAGCCCAAAGCGTTGAGATCGAGAAGGCGGAAGAGCGCGATCTGCACGACGATGGTGAAGAGGAGCTCCAGGCGAACGCGCGTCCTGGGCGCGCTCTCGATCCCTGCGAACATCGAGGACGCGCCGGTCTGCACGGCGATCTCCGAGGTCTTGGAGCGCAGCATCGGTCGTTGGTAGAACGAAGGCCAGAGCAGGTAGAGCAGGCCCCCCAGCGGAACGAAGAGCCAATAGATACCCGTAAGGATGGCGTACCACTGCGCGCGTTTCAGGAGCGGATTGTCGAAGGGGCGGATGTAGTCGAATTGCTCTTCGACCGTGCGGTTCCGCGCGTGATGTCCGAGGTGAAAGACGCGCTGCAGGGAAAGGCCCGTCGGGAAGAAGGCCGCCGCGATCACACCCATCGCTTCATTGGTCCGGCGATCGGAGTGTGCGATGCCGTGCACGGACTCGTGCAGCAGCGAGAACATGGTGTTGTTCAGAAAAGAGAAGGAGAGTACGGCCAACAGCACCTGCCACGAGCTCCCGTGAGAGGCGGCCCACAGCAGCATCGCGCAGGCCGTCCCCACGACGGCCAGGAGCGCGATGTTGAGCGTGCCGGGAGCGCGCATGCTCACGCCACCGTTTTGCGGCGCGCCAGGATTCGTCCCGCGAATACTCCGATGACCAGGCCCAAGAAGCCGCAGACGATGCCCACGGTCCAGATCACGCGCTTCAGCCGCTCCAGGAGCGGATTCTCGAAAATGTTTGCGGAGTAGTGGAACGCCGCGATCACCCACCGGTCTCCGTTGCGGACCATGGTGCAGGTCCAGCGTCCCTGGATGTCGAAGGTGGAACCATTGGTGAGCTCGTAGTGGTCTTTCGAGCTGCCGTAGGCCACGCCGGTATCCCCACCATAGAGGGTGGTCAGCGCGTCGACCTCGAACGAGACCTTGACGTCTTTCACGATGTGCCCCGGCGAGGTGAGCATCTTGTGAAAGTACGCGCGGATCTGTTCCGGTCCACGGCAGACGTCGCCGTTCATGGTGGTGAAGACCACGTTCGGATCGACGTTGGCCACGATCGTGTCGAGATCGCGCTCGTTCAGCGCTTTCTCCATGGTCGTCTTCAGACCGCGCAACTGCTGATGGGTCGGGTCCTCGGCGGGCTGCGCGGCGAGGGGCAACAGGAATGCGGCGGACAGGAGCACGGAAAGCATGCGGGTCATGAGACCTCCTCGGAGTCGAGCGAAGGAAGCGTGCAGAGGTAGCGGTAGCAGGCGTTGATGGTGGCGTCGCGATTGTCGAGATAGCCGTCCGGAAAGCGGATGCCGCTCAGCGTCTCGACGTCGCGTCGCAGGAAAGCCATGAACAGTGCGGCGGAGAACCGGCCGTGGATGCGATGCAGACCGGCCGCCCGCCGCGGAACGCCGAACATGGGCAGGATGGAGACGCCGCCACTGGTGGGACGCAGGGACACCATCAGGTAGCCGCGCCGGTTTCGAATCGACGACTCCACCAGGATCATCGTGCCGCCGAAGCAGGTCACGTCCACGCGGATGTCGTTGCCGGAGAGCCAGCGCATGGCGCGATCGCTCCAGCCGTCGCCGGTGACCGAGGTGGCGTAGTCGACGCGGAAGGTGAGGGGCGTGGGCGTGTGGATCGATGGCGTGCGGGTGAGCTGGCGGCGATGCACGGTCTCGAGATGAGTCATGTCGAAGGCGTTCGCCACCGGCACGTACCACGGGCAGTCGATGTTCACGGGCGTACCGGCGCGAAAGGAGAGCTCCCCGTCCGGCGTGGAGAAGCCCGGCAGCGGCTCTCCCGGTTCGGGTCCGGCGTGCAGAAAGACCATGCCGAAGCGCTCGGTCGTGACGTAGCGCGGAGCGGCAAGGCTGCGCGGCAGAGTGTTCGCTCCAGGGACGTGCTCGCAGCGGTTGCTGTACTCCCAATGATGCAGCGGACAACGGAGACGGTCACCGACGACGGTGCCCCGCGCCAGGTCCACTCCCTGATGCTCGCAATGGGCCGGCAGCGCGTGAACCGTTCCATTCTCCCGGCCGCGGAACAGCACGATCGGATGGTCGCCGAGCGCGAATCGCCGCACCGCGCCGGGTCGCAGCTCGCGGCTCGGGCAGACCATGTACCACGAAGGCACGACACGCGGTGGCCGCGATGCGTGTTCAGGGTAGGGTTGGCCGAGCGCAGTGAGCGGTTGGACTTGGATGTGCGGAGTATAAGATGACCTCGTGCCGGGCGTCGTTTCTGCGCGAGAGTCGTTGATTCACCTTCTGCGGAGCGCGTGCTCGGGCGAGCTGGCCGCGGGCTATGCGTATCGCGGACACTGGCGGAGTCTTCCGGCCTCCGCTCCGGAACGGGAGCTGGTTCGATCCATCGAGGCGGAGGAGTGGCATCACCGCGAACAGGTGCTGGCGCTCCTGGCCGAGCTCGGTGCCCGGCCGAATCGCGTACGCGAGGCGATCTTCTGGGTGATCGGCCACAGCATCGGAATCCTCTGCCACCTCGGCGGGTGGTTCATCCCCATGTACGGCGCCGGCCGTCTGGAGAGTACCAACATCGTCGAGTATGTGGACGCGGCGCGCTATGCGGCCGAGGCGGGCCACCCGGAGATGATCGACGGTCTGCTCACCATGGCCGAGGTGGAGTGGGAGCATGAGAAGTTCTTTCGCGGACAGATCGAAGGACACCGGATGCTCAGGCTCTTGCCGCTCTGGGAGGCGCCGCCGGCGAAAGAGAACATCCGCAGCGGCTCGGGCCGTTCCCTGCCGCTATCTTCACGCGAGGGTTTCTCCACCGGAACCGAACTGTGACTGAGGACGTGATGGACGCGGGGATACTGCGGACATGCGCCGCCTGGTCCTGGCCCTTGCCCTGACGTTCCTCTCCTCCGCCGCGGTTGGCGGGGAGGTTCAGATCGTCCGTGGGCGCCTCATCGAGAATCTCTCGGCGCGCGCCGACGCCACGCAGACTTACACGCTTTACCTGCCGAACGCGTACGACCCGGCCAAGCGACAGCCGCTGCTGTTCGTCTTCGACCCGCGGGGGCGCGGCACCGCGGCCGCGGAGATCTTTCGTCCCGCCGCCGAGGAGTATGGATGGATCCTGATCAGCTCGAATCAGACGCAGAGCGATGGATCGAACGAGCCCAATGAACGCGCACTTCGCGCGTTGGTGCCGGAGGCCGGAGTCTACGCCACCGACCCGAACCGGCTGTACGCAACCGGATTCTCCGGGACGGCCATGTTGTCGTACCTGCTGGGCATCGTCACGGGGAAGCTGGCCGGCGTGATCGCGGTAGGCGGGCGCGTCGTTTCCGGCGCGGAGCCTGCGAAGTTCTCGTTCGCGCACTACGGGTTCTCGGGCGATCGGGACTTCAACAACCGCGAGATGCGGCTCATCGACACCATCCTGGATCGAGAGGGCAAGAGGCCGCACCGCTTCCGCAGCTTCTCCGGCGTTCACAGTTGGATCAGTCCCGAGCTCGCGCGCGACGCCATCGGCTGGATGGAAGTGGTCGCCAAGAACCGGGCCGTCGTTCCCAAGGTGTTCGGCGAGGACCTCGCGGCCGCCAGGGACTTGAAGGGTCTGGCCGCGCTGCGTCATTACCGCGCCATTGTTCGCACGTATGAGGGGCTGGTTCCTCTCGATGAGGTGCGTTCACGAGTGAATGCGCTGGAGGCCGATGCCTCAGTGAGGAAGGAGCTGGCGGAGGAGACTAAATGGGACGAGTTCGAACGGCGCTACCAGCTCGACGTGCTGGCGAAGGTTCCTTCGATCATGGCCGATCTCCGTGCGGAAGAGAGTCCGGCCATTGCGTCCGACGCCGCTCGCGCCTTCCGCGTGGGTGATCTGCTCCGCCATGCCTCCCGGCCCGGCGCGGAAGGGGCCGCCGCCACGAGGCTGCTCGAGTCCGTTTACGCGCAACTGGTGCACGGCATCACCGCCCAGCTCTTCTCGCGCCAGCAGTACGCCCTGGCCACCGCCATCCTCGGCGCAGCCACCACCATCCATCCCGAGCGTTGGAGCTGCTGGTACAACCTCGGCGCCGCGTACGCCTTGTTGGGCAACTCCCGCCAAGCCTATGGCGCCCTCGACAAAGCCATCGCCGCCGGTTTTGGAGACGCCGCCTCTCTCGAAGCCGACACCGACTTTGCGTCACTGCGCAGGGACAAGCGGTTCGCGGAGCTGTTGGGGCGGATGCGGCAGTAGCGGACGAACCTCGAGAGCCGTCCCAGGCAGAAACTTGGCCCTCCCTTCGCAGTGGTTATTCATCGAATCACTGTGAAGGGGAGAGTGAGCTTTGAAAACCGGAACGATCTCATTGGCCTCGCTGGCGCTCGCGGCGATGCTTGCGGTACCGATGCACGCGCAGATGACCGAGGAGGGGCTCCCGCCTGAGGCACCGCGTGTGGGAACGATCATCACCGTCGATGTCTCCACCAACCAGGCCTACCTGTTCCGCGACGGACAACTCATCCGCAAGTCAGCGGCTGCGACCGGTTCGGACAAGGTTCTCCGCAAAGGGACGCGGGTGTGGTGGTTCCGCACGCCACGCGGACGCCACACCGTCGTCCGCAAGGTCGTGGATCCGGTCTGGACCAAGCCCGACTGGGCCTTCATCGAAGAGGGAAAGGCCGTGCCGCCGCCCGAGTCTCCCTTGCGCAAGGAACGCGGGAAGATGGGGAAATACGCTCTCGACCTCGGCGATCGCGTGATGTTGCACGGCACCAACGATCCCAAGTCGATCGGGAAGCGCGTCTCTCACGGCTGCATTCGCCTCCCGAACGACATGCTGGCCATGCTCTGGAATGAGGCGCAGGTCGGAACCGAGGTCTTCATCTACGACAGCCAGCCCCGCTATGCGAGCGGGAGCGAAGGGCTGAATGACCTGGAAATGGAGGGCGTGGGCGGGGTGTGAGCGCACCAGCGTCCCGTGCCGGTCATCCTCCCGGGCCTTCGTGCTCGATGCGTGCGACCACGCGCGTGAGATCTTCATGGGCGCCCACCAGCAGCATCGTGTCTCCCGCCAGCAGCGGTTCGCCAACGGGGAGGGGAGAGAGGGCGCGACCTTCGCGCAGCAGCGCCGCCACCGCCACCCCGTCCTCGGCCATGTGCAGGTCGGAGATGGTCTTCCCTTCCACATACGAATCGGGCAGGACGAGAAACGTCTGGGACGTACCGGCCGCAAAGAGCGCCGAGAGTCGTCGTCCATCCGTGGCCCGCACCGCGGGGTCGCGGAGCATTCGGTAGCCTTCGTCACGCAGCAGTCGAAGCTGATTGGCGATGATGTTCCCAGGGACGGCCATGATGCGCAGCGTGCGCGTGACGATCTCCAGCGAGGTCTCGAACTCCTCGGGGATGATCTCGTCGGCCCCCAGGGTCCGCAGCCGCTCCACCTCGGCCACATAACGCGTGCGCACGATGATGTGCACGTTGTGGTTGATCTTCCGGCAAAAGCTCACGATGCGCCGCGTGCCGTCGGGATCCGAGATGGCCACGATCACCGCCAGAGCCTTTTCGAGGCCGGCCAGCTCTAACGCGTGTGGGTCGGCCGCATCGGCGAGCAAGGCCCGGCTCCCGGCCACGCGGGCCGCGGCCAGGCGCTGCGGATCCTCGTCGAGCACCACGTGGCGGATTCCGGTGGAGACGAGCACGCGGGCCACGTTCTGTCCGTTGAGACCATAGCCGACGATGATGATGTGCCGGTGCAACGGCAGCTCGCCGTGCGGGGCATCCTCCTCGGCAGAGGTCTCGTGAATGCGCTCGGACAGCCACTTCCCGGCGCTCACCAGGAGCGGCGTCGCGGCCAGCGTCGTCACGGCCACGGCCACGAAGGCCTGCTCTACCGAGTCGTTGATGACGCCGGCCTCTTTTCCCGCGCGCGCCAGCAGGAACGAGAACTCGCCGATGGGAGCGATGGCAAACGCCGCGCGCACGGAGGTGCGGCTCATGGCGTCGGAGATGCGGAACGCGGGATAGGCCGCCGACACTTTGATCAGGAGCACGACCACGACGATGGACACGACCAGCAGCGGTTGGCTGATCACGAAGGCCGGGTTGAGGAGCATCCCGATGGACGTGAAGAAGAGTGCGGAAAGGAAGTCGCGAAAAGGACGAAGGATGCCTTCGATCTCGTGGATGAATTCCGTGTCGCCCACCACCAGGCCGGCCGCGAAGGCTCCCAGTGCGGGGGAGATGCCGATGCGCGAGGCGATGGCGATGGTGCTGATCATGAGCACGACCGCGGAGGCGGTGAACGCCTCGCGTCCCACGCGGGCCATGGCCGTGAACATGCGCGGGACGACCACGCGCGCCACGAGGATCAGCACGATGACCGCGCCGACCGCGAACACCACACGCATGAGGACGGCCGGCATTCCGGGCGCTCCCGCGCGGCTCGCGGCGAAGGCGGGCACGAGCAGCATCAACGGAATGACGGCCAGATCCTGAAACAGCGAGACCCCGAGAAACCGGCGCGCGAAAGGGGCGGCCACTTCGTCGCGCATGGTCAGGATGGGCAGCACCACGGCGGTCGAGGCCAGGGAGATCAGAATGCCGTAGAAGATGGCCAGTTTCACGGGGGTCCCAAAGGCCAGGGCCGCACCCATCCCCACGAGCGTGGTCAGTCCCATCTGCACCGGACCGCCCACGAATGCCGTGCGTCCGAGAGCCTTCAGCCGGCCCAGGGGAACGTGCAATCCGATGAAGAAGAGGATCAGGGCCACGCCCAGCTCCGCGATGGCATCGATGCTCTCCGGATCGCGGATCAGTCCCAGCGCGTGCGGTCCGATGACGATGCCGGCCACGATGTAGCTGAGCACCTCGGGAATGCGGAATCGACGCCCCAGAAAGAGAAGCGGAAACGCGGCCAGCAGAATGATGGCGATGTCGATGAGGAGAGACCCGTCGTGCATCGCCAGGCAGCGTAACTCATCGTGAGCTCAGTTGGCCGAAGCCGCGGGCTTGTTGGGGGTCAGGACGCGTGTGGCTTCCGCATGCTCTGGAACGGAAATACACGGAAGCAAACCGAGAGTGGAGTTGGCAGTACGTCTTCCCCGCGGCGAACCGGAGCCGGGACCCGCGGGAGGAGTGGTGAGGCGCCACCATCTCGACGAAACGACAGTCCACAAGGCGGTGCGAGGCGCGCTTCGGACAGCAGGGATCGCACGAGCCGCCAGCCGCCACACCTTCCGTCACTCCTTCGCGACGCACCTGCTCGAGGATTGGCGATGACATCCGCACCATTCAGGAGCTCCTGGGCCACGCCGACGTGAAGACGACCATGATCGACACCCACGTGTTGAATCAAGCCGGAGGACGAGGCGTGCGCAGTCCCTTGGGAAGCCCGTGAATCCGCCTATCCCCGGAAGAATAGCCGGATTGCCGTTCCGGCTAACGCGCCTGTGGAGGAGGATAGACGGACCGGGGAGCGAACGCCGATGTGCCTCGCCCCGACCGAACCCCTTCCCTCAACCACTTCCATCAAATTTAACCGTACGCCACGAAATCCGCGTCTGGCCGCGACCTTTGGTCGGTCTACAATCCTCTCAACAACGAGTTGGGCGCCGGAGGTAGCGCGAGTGCCGACAGACCTCAGCCGGAGCGCTCTCACGATCCTGATTCCTGGCGCCGTCGCGGTGGCGCCATGGCTGCTCGCGCTTGTTCAGTACACGAGGGCAACCCTCGGATTCGACAGCTACACATCGCTTGGCAACTTGGTGCTCTTCGGTGCGGCCGCCGTTGTCGGTACGATCCTCCAAGAATTCGGCAGCTTCGTCGAGGTTCGTTGGGATCGCGAGCGGGAGGACGCGCTGGCTGTCCACGAGAACTGGTACTCCTACCTCAGTCGAATCTTGGAGCATGAGCCAGTCGGCTATCGGTATCTGAGTCGGCTGGCAACGACGCTTTATTTTGAACTGTCCATGATGTTTGCCACGCCCACATTCCTGGCTGGCGCGACTTTGCTAGCGATGCTTCGATTTCCTGGTTCCAGGATGTGGATCGTGATCGCCGGTATTGTGACGCTTGGAGTGTCAGTCTTGTTCTTCCGGTGGCAAGCGCGCGAGACGCACAAGACGCTCTGCGAGACTCGGCGAGAGTTGAACAAACGCCTAACAAATGGCGGCTAACGCCGCGGTGCAGCCGATGCAACGTTAGCCGCTGGGCGCACCGCGTAGAATCCGCCTTGAGAGGAACTGCAAAATGAGCACCGACATGGTTGCTGAACTAAAGCAGGCCGAAGACGAGATCGCGGAAGCGAGAGCCCTTGATGCCACCATTTCGGGTGGACTTCTGAAAGCACTGATTGCCGTCCGTCTCGAGATTCTACGAATCACTCGCGCGGCGCTGCGACAAGGGATCATGGCTGGCGAAAGCGGCGCTCCGCTTAGCGTTCAGATTCCAACTACAACGCCCGATCCGGGGATGGCGCAGACTCTTGCACTGGAGATAGAGGCACAACAACGCTCCGTGGACCTCGCCCGCGCCGATGCAGCCCGTTTCACCGGAGGTCTCGTTCATGCTATGAAACTTTCCACCGTCGCAACCCAGGAGCAGAGCCTTAGCATGCTGCGCCAACGCTATCTCGTAGCTCGGTACGGGCTGCACATTCCCGCTTCCCGGACCTCTGAGCCAGCACAGAGTGGGTCCACCAACACTTCGCCGGTTCCGTCCCCACCGGAACGGCCAAAGGCGCCCGTAATCGTGAAGGTTCGCCTTCTCAAGAAGCAGTTTGCGGAAAGAAGCCACCAGAAGTACATCTTTTTCGACACGGAATTCGTCGCAGTCGGTGTGAAGCGTCCGACTCGCGCCATCAAAGGAGAGTTCAGGCTCACCGACCTGTTCGGAGAGACCAAAATGGCGATTGGTTGGACGATCGATCGACCGCTGAAACCAGGTGAGATGTACATCGATAAAGCTCAAGGTTTCCAATACAACCAATTCATGCAACCCCATCAGTGGGCCAACGCGACGGCACTGGAGGATATGATGGCGTTCTTCGACGTCGCCAGCATTCTTTACCAGGACGGAAGCCGCGAAGACTTGTGATCTCGGCTTGGATACGTGCAGAGGCATTGATGACGCCCGACACTAACTCTCCGCTTTTGCCGACGGCAACCGCTGATTCGTCCTCGTAGGTGCTACGATCTCGCGTGCGGTTGCCGCCGGTGAGCGTCAGGCCGTTGGGCGGAGCGGCCGAAACCCTCAGGATACCAGCGGCGCGTAAGCTCGCGACGTCGGCTACTCGAGCAACTTGGGTCCTCGCCACGACCGCGGATCGGCGGGATCTTGCATCGCTTCCGGCACGGTCGCTCACGCCACGTCATGGCGGCGCATCTCGCGCGCACGCTTCATGACGCAGTTCGTGAATCGGTCATTCGCTCGCGTCTCGCCGGTGGCACGGTCACGGCGGCGGGTACTCGGCACGATCTCCCCCCAACTCCTCGCTGCACCCGACGTGGACCCGCGCCTCGGTCGTCGCAAGAGCTATCATTCGTTCCGTGCGGGTCCACGCGGGTGAGCCGGGTCCGTTGGGCGCCACACGAATTCGTCGACCTCTTGACCCCCCACAAGCTGCCACGCTCCACAGTAACGTTTACGTTTGGCCCACAGACAGGAGGCGAACCACATGAAAGAAATCCTGAGCGCTGGGGTGGAGATCGCCATCGGTCTCGGCCTGATATTATGCGGTTTCGCGATCAACGTTCTTGGTATGGCCTCCCGCAGATCGGTGGGCTTGACGGTCGTCTCGATTGTAGTTCTCATCACCATTCCGGCTGCCACGTTTTGGTTCTTCGCCGTGACGGCGACCAGCCCCTTCGCCCTTTCAATAGATGTGAACGACGAACATTCCTTGCGGAGTTGGAGCATCTCGAAAACACCGATACCCCTGACGCTGCGATACTCACGCAATGAGGGGGAAGTTGCGGTGTTTACCGATTCTGAGAACCGCGACTACGAGGCTCGTCTACCGCCCCCGCCGCTCCCGCCCGGTGAAAGTTCGCTGACGCTGACGCCACGGCAGCCATTACGTCGTTCCTGGTCATGGGGACGTGGCTTCGGTTACTACATCGCACCCAAGCACGGTCATTGGCTGGCTATAACCGGAAAGTCCCTTGGCGCCGTCTTCGCGTCGCTATTCCTTCTTCCCTTGGTGTGGTTCTACGGCCGCATGGGAGAAGTGGCTACGATTGCGCCAGACGAGGACTAACGAGAATTCGGCCGAACCCTCGCGGCAGACGGCGTCGAGTGGGAGATGGTAGTCGGACGAATCGATACTCTTGTCGAAAGACTCGGCTACTCGATCCACCGACGTTCCCGGAGCGCGCGCCCATCGGCCGTTCGATCGCCGTCCGTCGCACAGCACCGTCATCGAGTTCACGGTTTCTTCGCGGAAGCCAGACTACGTCGTGGTGGGCCGTTCTACGTCGTTTTCTCATGACCCGTGCGGGCATCCATGGCCTCACGTGGCGCCCAATGCATAGGACTCTATACCGCATCCCCCGACGCGAGGATCGAGCTGACCGCGCAACCCCGTGTGAGGCCGATGTTGGTGTTTGAGAAGTGAACCGGATGCGGTGATGAGTTCAGTTGGACGAAGCCGCGGGCCTCTTGGGGAAAGTATGAATCGGAGCCGGGTGGGTGGTGATGATGGACAGTCGCGAAGAGAGGTTTGACGGCCTGGATTGCGACGAGAAGCCCAGATTCGGAGGGCGGCGAATGCGGAAAATCGATGCTCCAGGGCGTGGATGACGCGATGGTCCCGTGATTCTCGACGAGTAGACGAACCCTCCCTCAGGCAACGGTAACGATGCCGGAACGACGAGGTCGGAGCGATTCGTTGTGCTCATGAGGTGTCGAACCAGGTCCGGTTGCATTGAGGTTCGACCGGCGCCATTCGGCGCATCGTTTCCTTGCGGCACTGTGGACAGAGCCGCGGGTCCGGGAGGGGAGCGGGACGGCTGATGCAAAACGCAAGAGCTATTCTCTTCCGGCAGCACCACATAAAATCTTGACTGTTTATGTAGGCCACCCTACATTGCGCCTGCATGGCAGGATGGATGTCCGGACGCATTGGCCCCCGCTCACCCGACACGCGAGCTAGGCCGCAACGACACAGGCAACGCCGCCCGGTTGCGAGAGTGACCGCCGAAATTGATGTCAGCGCGGGACGGGTTGCACTGGCAGTTCTACAGGGAAATGCCCGGGAACGAAGAGTGATCGCATGACCGTCGCCAGGACATCCGGCCCCACAACGTTCCGGCGCCGGGCGGAGGTCGCCATGACTTCTGACGCAGCTCGATTCGACGCGATCAGGCGCCTCGATCTGGACCCGCAGGAGAGCTATACCGTTCTCGATCAGGCGGCGATCTGGCGCATTCGATGTGCGGGCGATCGATCACGACGCAGTGTGCGATTGCCGGGCGTCGTCCCCGCTTGCGCCGACCAGGCCGGCTTTTCACAGTTGCTGGTCCAGCTCCGGCAGGTCCTGCACCATCGCGGACGCATCGCATCAACGGAGATCGAGCTTGTGGTCGCGACGTCGGCGCTGCGCTGGCACCGCGCGAACCGGTTGCTGCTCACCTGGGTGGCGGTCCCTCCTGGTCGACGCACCCTGGTTCGCCGACCAGAGCTACCAGCGGGCGATCGGCACCGGCCGATTGGAGCTTCAGTGACGGAGTGGAGACCCGGTGATCCGAGTCCCGGATGCTCGAAGTGCTGGATGCCGCTGCCGCTCTCGTTGTGAGTGCTGCAGTAGTCGCCGATCGGCGGAGAAGTGGTCCGCATCACAGGATTCATGGAGGCAGAATCGTGATTGTTCGAAACAAGTGGAGAGTGACCCTCGCTGTGTTTTACGTTTGTCTGGCATCGATGATCGTTGCGCAGCAGAAGGCCGCAGCCGGAGAGCGGCTGGTGCCGATGCCTCCTTGCCGCCTCGTGGATACCAGAGTCACGGCGGCGAAAGACGCGAGTGAGGAGTCCCGGCGCCGCGTCCAAGTGGCCGCGGACCGCTGCGGCAAGATCGTGCCCACTGTGGCCACCGCCTACGCGATTCGCGTGAACCTGCACGATCGGACCGTTGGCAACGTGCCGCCGGCGGCGAGGGCGCCCTCGCCCGTGTTGAGGTTTCCCGTTGGGGCGCCGATCGACTTTCCGGTGGGAGCCACCGAGCACATCGCCGTCGACCTGGAAGGCTACTATGTACCGGCGGATGCGATCACCGATCCAGGTCCGTCGTCGACCTCCGCAGTGAAGGGGGAACCGGACAAGGCCGCGACTGAGTCCGGAACCGAGAGTGCGCTCCGTCCTTCGATTCCCCGCTCCGACGCGAACCCCACGGGACCGTATGGAGACGTGTATTTGGACGGCTCGATTTATCCCGCCACAGGAGTGCTCGCGGTCGCAAGCGCATTGAAGCCCTGGACGATCCTGAAGGCGGGCGATTCCGGTGGCGGTGGCGGCTTTGCGGTCTTCAACTCAAATCATACGGAATTGCTCCGGCTGGCCTCCAATGGACCTCTGCGCCTCACGACGAACACCTACTTCAGCGGTCGTTCCGACTACCGCGAAGTGGTCAGCCCGCTCGACAACGTCTTCACCCAGATCAAGGTCGTGAACCCCCGTGATGCGGCCGGAGGCAGCACGAACCGGGTCACGTTCTTCAATGCCCGCTCCGACGACGAGGTCGGGTCTCCCGCGACCACGAAGTTCCAGGCGTTTACGATGGGCTATTACAACCAGATTGATGTGAACTTCGATTCGCAGATCTGGTACCACTTCCCGCAGTACACCAAGTACCACTTCCGCGCGTACTCGAATGTCGAGCAAAAAGAGACGTTCTGGGTCAAGGCGGCCACGAACTTCGACGGGATCAGCCAGACGCGTGCGGACATGTACGTGAGCGGAAACGTCGGCATCGGCAAGATCGCCGCGGCGGATGTCAAGCTCGACGTGCAGGGGAACCTCAAAGTGAGCGGCGCGATCACTGGGGCAACGGTCATCGGTGCGATGTATCAGGATCTCGCCGAATGGGTTCCGGCTTCGTCCGACATGATGCCCGGCACCGTGGTGATCCTGAATCCGGAGGCCGGCAACGAAGTGATGCCCTCGCTGGGTGAATACGATGTGCGAGTGGCCGGAGTGGTCTCCGAACAACCCGGCATCATTCTGGGGATCGCAGGGGACGCGAAGGAACAGATCGCCACGACAGGCCGCGTTCGCGTGAAAGTGGACGCCAGCGCCGCGCCGATTCGCGTCGGCGATCTCCTCGTCACCAGCGACAAGCCCGGCCGCGCCATGCGCTCGGAGGCCATCGAGATCCAGGGCCGCAAGTTCCACCAGCCGGGCACGATCATCGGCAAGGCCCTCGAGCCTCTTTCGGGTGGCGAGGGCGAGATTCTGGTATTGCTGTCGCTGCAATAGCAGGAAGCTCATGAGAACAGACATCGCGGAGGTATCCGTCTCGCCTGTTCTTCTTGAATGCAGGGCCTTGGATCACCAGCGCCGAGAGCTCACCACCATCGGGCGCCGTAGCCCGAAGAATCGACCTAAATGGGTTGGAGATACTGATGAACCGTCCATATTGCGCGACGCGAGCTCTGGTCATGGTCATGCTGTGCATCGTGTGTCCATTGCTGGCCGCACAGCACGAAGCCATTTCTCCACCATCGCGGATCGCGTTCACGCCCGGAGCCAATGCCGGGCCGTCGGTGACGCCGATATCGGTGACTTTCAACGACCGATTGCTCACGTTTAGCGGACTTGCACCAGGTGAGCGACTGGCGTTGTTTGCCCTGTCCCGCGAGGCCAGGGGAAAGGTCCCGGTGTTGGAGACGGTCGTGCGGGCGGAGATTCTCTCCGACTCGGATGGGGACGGGATCGTTCGCTTCGAGCTTCCGCTCGTTCCCATCCAGGCGATGTGGGCCGCCGTGGGTCTGACCAACGGAGCACACGCGGCATTTCCGACGCCCGGGTACGAGCCGCGCAGAGTATCGCTTCTTCCCGATCTGGTACGGAATGACAATGCCGGACAACTGAGCAAGGTCGAATGGCCGTTCAGCCAGATGGACATCTTCGTCGTCCGCCCAGGAGAGGGAGCCTGGCGGCACTACGCGTCGAAGGCCAGCGTGTTCGATGAGAACAAAGACAACGGAAAGAACGCGTTGCGTCTGGACCTGTCGAACATGACCCCGGTCGGCAACTCGCCGGAGGGACCGCGGCGGCTCCGCAATGGTGACATCGTGGCCGTGATCGACCGGTACGAGATGCAATACGGCATTCTCGAGGTGGGACGATGAGAGGCCGCTTGCTCTTCTGGTCGATCGCCGCCCTGCTGATCACCGTCGGCGCCTCGGCACAGCAGCAGTTCCCTGCGTTGGAGAAGGGATTCCGGGCAGACAAGTTCTACCAGTTCGGAGGCCTCGACAGCGTCAACGTCTTCAGCGGAGCGCTGATGGTCAATCTGCCGATTGGTCCCGACTACGCCCTCGACGGGGGACTGTCCTACGGCCTCCGCCTGAGCTTCAACAGCAAGATATGGAGTTTTTCACCATTCAACGACGGAACGATTGTCGCCTCGCCCGATCCCAGGTCGAGCGCAGGCCTGGGTTGGATCCTGGGTATGGGACGATTGATCCCGGATCTCCACCCCACCAACACGCAGCAAGTCGATGTCTACGAATCTCCTGACGGCGGTGACCACCCGTTCAGACCCGTTCTCCCGCCAGGCGCGGGATGTCCAACTCCGTGCCTGATCTTCCCCAAGTACACCGATGACGGCACGAATCTGAGGCTTCGAAATCCGGCACCCGATGTGAGGGAGATCGACTTTCCGGATGGGGAGATCAAGAAATTCGTCAAGAATGCCTCCGGGGCTTGGGAGCTTCGGGAGATCCGCAGCGTCAAGAGCAGTGATGTGGTCCTTATCGCTTACGTCACGGGCTCGACCGCCGCGTGTCCCGACGGTACGAATTCGTATTGGACGATCAACGACACCAAGGCGAGAAGTCACCTGGTCTGTTTCACGAACCTTCTGGTGGATTCGATCTCGCGGCCGATGGTCAACCAAGTCGTGCTCTCCCGGCAGGCACAGGGAAGGCAACTCGTCTACCAGTTCGGCTACCAGCCGGTCACGCTGGCCAAGCCCAACGAGGACACGAATACGACTCCGAACTGGCGGCAGACCCATGACGTGCAGGTTCTCGACACACTCACTCAGCCCGACCAGTCCGCATACAAATTCGATCTCATCACCGATGGACTCATAGCGATGACCCTGCCTACGAAGGGAAAGATCACCTACCAGTACGAATTCTGGAACGTGCCCTCCCGCGACATGTGTGACAGCACCTACGTGCCCGGAGTCGGCTTGGGTGGATTCGCGCGTGGTGTGGCGCAGAGGACCTTCACGCCGGCTGTGCCTGCTGGCCAGACACCGGTCAGTCACACATGGCAGTATGCCCGCGCGCTTCGAACCGGGACCGGAGCGCCATGGTATATGTCCGTGAGGCTGTGCGACGTCCAGCTCACTCCCAACGAGGAGCCCATTCCCATGCAGATCCAGTTGTACGACGAGCTCGTCGTGACGATCACGGATCCCCTGGGACACAAGGTGGCCAGTCACTTCAGTGTCTGGCCGGGAGACGACACAGGGCGGATTCCCAATCCCGAAACGTCTCCGTCAGGGTTCAAGTCGTTGCATTATGGGTTCCCACACGGCCGCTATGACCCGGGACAGAATCGCTATCTCTCACAAGAGACGTTCGACTGCACAGGTGCCTGCACGCTGAAGCGGACGAGTTGGGTCCGACACGATCCAACGCAGGTCAGTCACGACCTAACACCCGACCCCTTCGCCTTCAAGCTTGGGTCTCAGAGCACGGTGTTCCATGACGATCCGAACGAATGCGTGCCTGAGGGACTGCAGGCGACGTGCGGAATCTCGTTCAGCGACTCTTCAGGCTGGGACAAGTATGGCCACTATCGCCAGGTCGTCTCGAACGTCCGTTTCGACAATAGGACAGATCTTCGCGCGGTCACAACCGCGTGGAACCAGGTGGCGGGCGTGCCCCGGACGTTCGCGGCGACGGACCCCTGGGTTCTGAATACGTACGAATCATCCACCACGACCGAGGGTGGCGTGAGCTCGTTGGAGCAGGCGTGCTTCGACCTGAACACGGGGTTCCTCGAGAGCACCCGCAAGCTGGCCGGGCTCACCCCGGCATCCAACGATTTGGCAGTCCTGTATGAGAGCGTGAATGGGAATGTGTCCGCCGAAAAGTACTATGGCGGCGACACGACCCCGCTGCCATCGAATGCCTCCACGCTTTGCACGGCGCTGAACGCGATCGCCGTCACGACGCCGGCCTACCGGATCAATCACGAATGGCAGAACGCGCAACTGGCGAGGTCACAGCATGCGGGCATGACCTTCTTCTCCCGCGATCTGACCATTGATCTCGACGGGCTGGTCACCTCCTCGCGCGACACGAGCGGCTTGCAGACGGACTATGCATACGACGGGAGCTGGCGTCTGTCCTCGGCCACGCCGTTCGGGCAAGCTCAGACGACGTACACCTACTCCAACGCCACTGGAACCGCGACCACGCTCCTGCACGCGAAGGTCCTGGAAGAGACGAAGTTCGCGGGCACGACGCTCGGCGAGCACGAGTATCAGTACGACTCTTTCGGCCGGCTTTGGCGACAGAAGAGACGCCTCCCCGGGAATCAGTGGAGTGTGCGCGAGACCCTCTACGACAAGCTCGACCGGACCGCTTCGGTGTCGGAACCGGCGTCGCTCGAGGGAGTGACTAACGAACTGTCGTTCACGCCTCCGCACAAGACGAGCTTTGTCTACGACATCTTCGGACGCCCGACACTCGCCACAGCTCCGGATGGGAAATCGACCACGACCTCGTATCAAGGCTCCCGGATCACGGCACGAACGAGGTCGGTGGCGACGTCGGCCTCGAGCGAGACCAATGCGACCGTCACCGAGCATTACGACGCACAGGGCCGATTGATCAAGGTCATCGAGAGCGGTGGGAGTACCAGTGCCCAGTCTCCACAGGGAGCTCCGGTGGAGACGGCGTACCGCTACGACGTCGGCGGAAGACTCACCGAAGTCAAAATAGGCTCCGGGACCACACAGTTGCCTCGGACCTTCCAGTACGACCTGCGAGGGTTCCTAACGAGCGAGAACCACCCTGAGAGTGGCATCACCTCTTACGCATTCTACGACGCGCGGGGCCACGCCAGAACGAGGACGATGGGCGGGAGAACCCTGACGTTCAAGTTCGACGAGGCAGAGCGCTTGAGGAAGGTAGAGGAGGGAACCCGGACGCTCAAGGAGCTCGTCTTCGCCGACTCCAACACGGGAGCCGACGATCATCAGAAGGGCAAGCTGGTCACGGCCATCCGCAGCAACGATCTCGCCTATGCCGGCACGGTGGAAGTCACGGAATCTTACGAGTACAAGAATCCGGACGGCAAGAACCCGGGCGGGCAACTCTCCAAGCGGACCACTCTGGTCGAACAGGTGGCTGGCAGCGGCGTGCGCTCGGTCATCCAGGGCTTCGAGCACACAATTGAGGAGTACGACAAGCTGGGGTTGCCGAAGACCGTGTCCATGCCCGCATGTCTGGTCGGCAGTTGTGCTGCCGGGCAAGGCCTCACCAGCATCGGGTATGCACGGGATGCCGGGCTGCTGACTTCGGTCGGAACGTTCGGCACGCTGGCATACCACCCATCGGGCATGGTCAAGAGCGTGAGCCATCCGACCTCAGCTCCGGCTGCGATCGATTCCTACGACATCCAGCACGGGATGTCGCGACCGAGCTCGATCAGGTTGCCGGGCACGTCCTCCTGTCCGACGCCTTCTGCGTCAACGATCACTGCCGCAGACACGATCTGTCCTGGGGCGACCGGCACCGCTTCGGTGCAGGCCAGCGCGGGCATCACCCATCAGTGGTCGATCAGTGGGGGAACCATCACAT
>JBDTOZ010000184.1:0-2565 GCA_039932995.1 Acidobacteriota bacterium
GTCCCTCGCACGCCTTCCCCCGCCCGCGGCGAGGACGCCGCACAGCCAGCCGGCGAGACGCCGGCGTTCCTTGGGTTGCGGCTCCGCCGCGCTGGGAACTGCACCGCGCCGATTACGCCGTCGTTCGCCGGCGCATCCCCATGGCCAGCATGGCCACGATCACCACGCAAGCGCTCCAGGCGAACCAATCGCCAAAGCGAACATACGGCGTGACGGTGGTGCGCAATTCGAAGTTCGCGTAGAGGATGCCTTCCTTGCCCATCGGGACCCAGGAGAGCATGTGGCCGGTGGGATCGATGAAGGCGGAGATGCCGGTCGTCCCGGCGCGCAGCAGGTAACGGTCCCCTTCGATGGCCCGCAGCCGGGCCTGGCGGAGATGCTGTTCGGGCGCGGACGTGCCGTCGTACCAGGCGTCGTTGGTGATCGTGACCAGAACGTCCGCCCCGTTGCGGATCTGCGTGCGCGTGATCTGCGGATAGACGATCTCATAGCAGATGGCCGGTCCGTACTTTGCCTTCCCGGCCAGCGGCATTTCGTTGGTGCCGAACTCGAACTGCCCCACCGCGTGCACGAGCTTCTTGGCGAAGAAAAGCAGTCGCCGCAACGGCACGTATTCGCCGAACGGCACGAGGCGGATCTTGTCGTAGCGCCCGATGGTGCGGCCGCCGCTGACGAGAAAGGCCGAGTTCCAAAGGCTCTCCGGGCGGGCCGGGTCGGTGGCCACGGAGCCGAGGATGATGTCCAGGCCGCGCTCGCGCGAGAGCTCCTCGATGGCGGACCGGTAGAACGCGGTCTCGGTGAACGACAGCGGCACGGTCGATTCGGGCCAGATGATCACGGTGGCCCCGCGATCGGCCGCTTCGACGGTCATGTCGATCATCTTCTTGTAGAGCGTCACCACGTTCTCTTCGTTCCAGCGCATCTCCTGGGAGATGTTCGGTTGCAGCAGCGCCGCGGTGAACGTGGCCCCGCCGCGGGGCCGGGCATTGAGTTTCGAGGCCACCAGGCCCGTTCCCCACCACACCAGCAGCAGCACGGACGCACCACCGATGACGAGCACGCGCGAAATGAGCACGGTGCGCTGCGTGATCAGCCAGGCCACCACCACGGCCGGGATGAGGATCAACGCACCCGTAAAGTACGGGCCGGCGAAACGGTCGATCTGGATCAGAGTCGGAAAGTCGATCAACGCCGCGGCGATGAGGTTCCACGGAAAGCCGGTGAGAAAAAACGTGCGCAGGTATTCGACGGCCGCCCACGCCAGCGGCACCAGCAGCCACGGCGCGAAACGGGCGCCCAGTCCGAGACGCTTGACCACGGCGGCGAACAACGCGCCATAGAGTCCCAGGTAGAGAGCCATGGCCACGAAGAGGGCCACCCCGGTCACGTAAGGGAGTCCGCCGTAGTGCGACATCACCCGCACCACCCACGGCACCATGATCAGCCAGGCCATGGCCATCGAGGCCCAGCCGAGAAAGAACGCCTCGCGCACCGACTTCGCGCGCACGATGGCCACGAGCAGCGGAGCAAGCGCGATCAGCGCCAGCCACCCCTGCCCCACGGACGGAAAGGCGAAGGCGAACAGCACACCGGTGAGAAGGGCCAGCAGAAAGCGGACGGGCATGTTTGGGTTGTCGGTTCTCGGTTCTCGGTGATCGGGTCGGGGAGACGTTCACCACAGAGGCACAGAGACACAGAGCAGCTTAGACCAAAGCCGCCGTAGGCGGCGGAACGCTGGCGCACCTCGGCTTCGCGTCGCGCGAAGAAACTCGTGGTGAGTAAGAAAGAACTCTTGTCTTTGACTTACTCCGTGTCTCTGTGCCTCTGTGGTGAACGTCCCCAGCTACTTTTTGAACAGGGCGTCGAAGGCCTTGCGGGCGTCGTTCTCGGTCATCGGCTGCTTGCCTTTGTCGGCCGAGAGATCCTTGACGATCTTGGGCTGGAAGAGCGTGCACTCGTTCTTCGCGTGCTTGCCGACGATGCGGACCGTGATGTTCTCGCGGCACTCCCAGAGCGTGGTGGCGTCGAAGAAGCGGCAGTTGCCGCAGGTATGGAGGTCGGCCCCGCAGGCCATGCAGGCGTCCTCGGACGTCAGCTCGCCCAGGCTGTGGCGGATCTGTCCGCACTTGTTGCACTTGAACGCGTCGGGACCAAACCCGCCCGCGGTCCGTCCGCGGGGCGCGTCTTCCAGACGCTGACGTTGCGGATCCGGACGGGGACCCTGTGGCGGACGGGACGTCTTTCCGCCGGAGTAGCCACCTCCGTCCTGGTAGCCACGATGTTTGTACTTGCGATCATCACTCAAAGGTTCACCTCGGGAAAAAGAGCCAGAACGCACCCGCGATGGCGGCGATCACGATCAGATAGAAAATGACCTTGATGGCCAGCTTCGCCGTCTTCAACACGACCCAGAGGACGAGGAGGGCGACGAGAAGAACGAGGACTTCTTGCGTGCTCGGCATTCGGGGATGCGCTAGTGTAACAACGATCTCACTTGAATCTAGTCCAGGGCTGGTTGCTGGTTACTGGTTGCTGGTTGCTGGTTGCTGGTTGCTGGTTGCTGGT
>JBDTOZ010000185.1:0-1843 GCA_039932995.1 Acidobacteriota bacterium
GCGGTCGTTCTGCTCCTGATGCACAATCGGCACATGCATCGCGCGAGGGTGGCCCTGTTGCTTTGCGGCGCACTGATCGGCTGCAGGACCGCGATGGTCTCCGACTGCGACCATGCCCGCGCCGCGCAGATCGAGAGTGCGATCGAAGAGGCGGTGCGCGCTCCCGTCGCCGAGCTTCGCTTCGCCGGCGTCGTGCTCGTGGCGCGTGAGGGCCGTCCACTGGTGCGCAAGGCCTACGGACTGGCCGATCGGGAAGGGGGCATCGCCCACACGCCGGACACTCCGTTCATGATCATGTCGGTGTCCAAGCAGTTCACGGCGGCCCTCATCGCGCGCCTGGCCGTTCGGGGCAGGCTGCGGCTCGACGATCGCGTCTCGCATTCCCTCGCGGACTGGCCGGCGGAGTGGGATGAGGTGGAGATCCGCCACCTCCTTTCCCACTCCTCCGGGCTCGACATCGACACGACCTACTTCTGGCTGGTGAAGCACCATCCCCAATACTGGGCCGAGCCAGGCGTCGAGCCGCCGCCGTATGAGCCGCGGGCTCTGCGCGCCGCGCCCGGAACGGCCTATCAGTACGCCAACGTCGGCTACCTGCTCCTGTCGATGATCGCCGCGAAGGCGGGAGGGCGGCCTTTCGACGAACTGCTGCGCGACGAAGTGCTGAAGCCTCTCCGCCTCGAGCACACGGAGCCCGAGCGCGCCACCCGCGTGGCCGGGCGCGCCCGCGGCTACACGCGCAAGGACGGCGGGCTGACGCTGGCGGAGCAGAAGACCGTCGACATCGTCGGCGCCGGCGATCTCGTGTCCACCGCGGACGATCTGCTGCGCTTCGACTCCGCCTTCGACGACGACCACTTCCTCCCGGCGTCGATGCGCGATGCGATGTTGACGCCGCACGTCACCGGAACGCGCGGTGCCTCCCTCGGCTACGGCTGGTTCCTCCGCACGAGCGCGGCCGGCCGCCTTCTGCAGTACCACACGGGCGCCGGTGCCGGATTTCGGGCGTTCCACTATCGAATCCCACGCGAGCATCTGGCCCTCGTGATCCTGAGCAATGTGGATGAGAGCGAGGTTCCGTGGATCCTCCCGCTCGTCGATCGCATCGCGGCGATCAACGACTCGGTGTGCCGCTGAGGCTCGTCCGGGCAGTAAAAACAAAAGGCGACCCTCGCGGGTCGCCTTTCGAGCATGGAACTGGGGGATTCGCCTAGAACGTCGCGTCCAGAAACGGCCGCAGCTTCTTGCTGCGCGACGGGTGGCGCAGCTTGCGGAGGGCCTTCGACTCGATCTGACGGATCCGCTCGCGGGTCACGTTGAACGAGCGGCCCACTTCCTCGAGCGTGTGCTCGGCGCCGTCGCCGACTCCGAAGCGCATCTTGAGGACCTGCTCCTCACGGGGAGTGAGGGTGCGCAGGACCTTGGAGGTCTGCTCTTTGAGGTTGGCCACGATGACGTGCTCGATGGGGGAGATGACGCCGCGGTCTTCGATGAAATCGCCGAGGTGCGAGTCTTCCTCTTCTCCGATGGGAGTCTCGAGGGAGATCGGCTCCTGGGCGATCTTCATGATCTTGCGCACCTTGGCCACCGGCATGTCCATCCGCTCGGCGATCTCCTCGGCCTGCGGTTCGCGGCCGAGCTCCTGCACGAGCGCACGCGAGGTGCGGGTGAGCTTGTTGATGGTCTCGATCATGTGCACGGGGATGCGGATCGTGCGGGCCTGGTCCGCGATGGCGCGGGTGATGGCCTGGCGGATCCACCACGTGGCGTACGTGGAGAACTTGTAGCCGCGGCGATACTCGAACTTCTCCACGGCCTTCATCAGGCCGATGTTGCCTTCCTG
>JBDTOZ010000186.1:0-3189 GCA_039932995.1 Acidobacteriota bacterium
AGGACGCCGCACAGCCAGCCGGCGAGACGCCGGCGTTCCTTGGGTTGGCGGGCGCAGTCCGCGCTGTGCGTCTGACCCAGGTAATCAGTCCCGCCAACTCGCTTCCAACCGCAGACAACCAGCAACCAGCAACACAGCAACTTGCTCCACGAACGACGACAAAAGTTAGACTACGTCCGATGGATGAACCGATGGGTCGTCTCGACGCCTTCGACGTCGGCGCAAAGAAACTGACCGTGCAGACCGAAGTGTTCTCGCGGCCCTCCATGCGGATCGAGACCAAGGTCTATCTCGGCGGGGAGCTCAAGAAGGTCTACACCGAGCAGCTCGAGGGTCCGTCCGAAGAGGACGTCCAGAAGCGCGTCGATGCTTTTCACAAGGCCAGGGTCCAGGAGATCGTGGAAGGGCTGCGCGCGCGCAAGCCATGAGCGATTCCGGGGTCGAGGTCCTGTCGTTACGAAAGTCGTTTCGTTCGCGGCGGCGTACTCAGGAAGTGCTGCAGGGCATCGACCTGGTGGTCGCGCCTGGGGAAGTGGTGGGGCTGATCGGTCCGAATGGGGCAGGCAAGACCACGCTCATGTCCTGCCTGCTGGGCTTTCTCCATCCGGACTCGGGCACGATCACGATCGGAGGCCGTGCGAATGACGACCTCGGCGTCCGGCGCCGGACCGGCTTCGTGCCGGAGCGGATGAACTTCGACCGTGGCGCGACAGGCGGGATCCTTCTCCGCTACATGGCGCGGTTGGCCGGCCTGCCGCATGCCGAGTTGGATGCGCGCTGTACGGCCATGCTCGAACGCCTCGGCCTGACCGCGGCCGCGGACAAGCGGCTGTCCCAGTACTCGCGGGGCATGCTCCAGCGCATCGGGATGTGCCAGGCCCTGATCCATGAGCCCTCCTTCGTCTTCCTCGACGAGCCGACGTCCGGTCTGGATCCGAACGGCGTGCTGCTCGTGCGTGACCTGATCACCGAGCAGAAGCAGCGCGGCGCGGCGGTCCTGCTGAACTCCCATCAACTGGCAGAAGTGGAGAAGGTGTGTGACCGCGTGGTGTTTCTCCATCGCGGGGTCATTCAGCGCTCCGAGACCCTGCGTCACGACGATCACATCGTGGTGGCCGTGACGCTCCTCCCGGGATCGATCGACCCCGGGGAGGTCGAGCGGATCGCCGGTGTTGCGGCGCAGAACGACGTGATCATCGTCTCGGTAGAAACGGACGCCGCGATCGCCTCACTCGTGCGTGAGCTCGTGAGCGCCGGCGCCGGCATCGTGGACGTGCGCCGGCACACGGCGGATCTCGAAGGGATTTTCCGGGGTGCGACATGAGTCTCGTGGTCATTGCCGAAACGTTTCGCCGGCACGCGACGAGTCTGGCCTACTTCGGCTATCTCGGACTGCTGGCCCTCCTCTCGATGGGCGTCTCCCTCTTCGACCGGCCGGCCGCGGCGTGGCCATCGCTGATCACGCTGCTGGCCTTGGTCACCGGCAGCGGCGCCATCGGGCCGGAGTTTTCCTCCGGGACGTTGCAACTGATCCTGGTCAAACCGCTCACCCGCGTGGCCTATCTGCTGTCCCGCGTGACCGGGATCGTCCTGGTGATATGGCTGGCCGCGGTGGTCTGCGCCGTCTTCGAGATCGCCGGCCGCGCGTTCTGGGGCCACAGCGCTCCCATCACCGCGATCGGCTCGGGCCTGCTGAACGTCATGGCCGACACGGTGCTGGCCGTCTCGCTCCTGGCACTCCTCGGCAGCATCACGCGCGCCTACTTCAACATCGCCATCTACCTCTTCGTGCTCATCGGCCTGAGCGTGACCGAGGTGGTCCTGGGCTTCATCCGCCAGTCGGGGAACGCACTGGGGCAGTTTCTCGCGCAGCATACGGGCATCGACCGCGTGGTGATCGCGATCGAGAGCAACCTCTTTCCCGACGCTCCGACATCACTGGAGCCAAGGTGGATGGTGATGGTGCTGTCCAACGCCGCGGTGGCGCTGCTGCTGGCGTGTCTCGCATTCCGCCGGAGAGAGGTGCCTTATGGAGCAGACTGACCCTCAGGGGCGGGTCGTGAGCCAGCGCGCCATTCCGATCACGCTGATCGTGATCGTGCTGGCACTGCTCGTGGCGCGCGTGGCGTTGTTCCTCACGAAGCCGGCACCAGCGACGACGGGTTTGATTCACTGGATCGAGCCGGCCGAGGCGGTGCGACTGTCGGCGGCGACGAAGAAGCCGATCCTCTACGACTTCACGGCGGCGTGGTGCCGGCCCTGTCACATGCTGGACGAAGAGGTCTTCAGCAATCCGGCGCTGGCCGCCGAGATCAATGAGCGCTTTCTGGCCGTGCGCGTCGTCGACCGGCAGCAGGAAGAGGGAAAGAATGCGCCCGTGGTCGAAGAGTTGCAGCGGAGGTACACGGTGCGTGGATTTCCTACGGTCGTCTTTGCCAGTGAGGAGGGCTCCGAGCGCGCCCGCATGGAAGGCTACGGCGGGCGTGAGGCATTCGAGCGCCTGATGGAGCGCGCGCGATGAGACTCGAGCACCTGACCGAAGAGGAAGAGGATTTCTGGCGCAGCGAGTTCGCGCAGGAAAACTGGATCTTCGGCTCGCTGACCCTGAGCGTCACGCTGCCGGAGTTCGCAGGAGGCACGCCCGCGCTACGGGAGATGCATTTCGGCTACTACCTCCAGCCGCTGCACCTCAATGTCGATGATCGCGAAGACCTGCCCCGCAAGCTGGCCTACGTCTGCGCCCGCCGCCGTCCGCCCCTCGACTTTCTGGAGCTCTCCGGGGCCGGCGTGCGCATCCCTCACTGCTTTCCCACCGGCTTCACCCTCGGCTCGGTCCTGCGCATCACGCTGCAGGAGATGAAGAAGCTGCCCCTGCGCGAGCCGCTGTGATGAATCAATCTCTGCTGGCGCCAAGGCACTCCGTAAGGGGCCGCGGGCATCCTGCCCGCGGTGGACTCTCGTCAGATGGAGCGGTGGACTTGAGTCCACCGGGCACTCGCGAGGAGTGAGCCGTGAGACGTGTGAGTTTCTCGCCACGCTCGCGCTCGAGAGCCGCGAAGGGCAGAGGGGCCGTCCTCGCGAGAGCCTCGGTGGACTAAAGTCCACCGCTCCACTGGGACGCCGTCCTCCCGATCGTCGCAGTGCCTCAAAAGTTCTTCGCGCGACGCGCAGATCTTCTCTGTACTACTA
>JBDTOZ010000187.1:0-16451 GCA_039932995.1 Acidobacteriota bacterium
GCCTACGCTCCGGCCGTGATGCGCGGCTCGGCGATCATGGCGATCTTTTGCAGGGCCAGGCGGGGGAGGTCGGAGAGGGGGGCGATGTGGTCGACGGCGTGGCGTTCGATGGCGGCGTTGGGCATGCCGAAGACGACGCAGGAGTGTTCGTCCTGGGCCAGGTTGGTGGCTCCGGCGGTTTTCATCTCCAGCATGCCGTCCGCGCCGTCGTCGCCCATGCCGGTCATGATGATGCCGACGGCGTTGGGGCCCGCCACGCGCGCCACGGAGCGGAACAGCATGTTGACGCTCGGCCGGTGCCGCGAGACGAGCGGCCCGTCGGTGAGGTGGACCGAGTAGCACGTCCCGCTCCGCTGCAGCTCCATGTGGCGATTGCCCGGCGCGATGAGCGCGCGTCCCGGCGTGACCAGGTCACCGGCGGCGGCTTCTTTGACTTCGATCGTGCAGATCTGATTGAGACGTTGCGCGAAGGCGGCCGTGAACACTTCCGGCATGTGCTGCACGATGACGATGGCCGGTGCGTGGGCCGGCATCGATTGCAGGAAGTAGGTGAGGGCCTCCGTCCCGCCGGTCGAGGCGCCGATGGCGATGACTTTCCCGGTCGCGACCCGGCGCGAAAGGACCTCGCCCGTGAGCCTGGCCCGGTCGTCCTGAAGACGCGGGCGGGTGCGCCGCCGCGCGCGTGCCGCGGAACGGACCGCATCGACGATCGCCACCGACGACTCCGTGAGGAAGTCCTTCACGCCGAGCTTCGGCTTGGTGACGATCTCCATCGCCCCTTCCTCGAGCGCGCGCATGGCAGTCTCGGTCCCCCTTCCGGCGAGCGCCGAGCAGATGACCACGGGAATCGGATCGCGGGCATTGAGCTGGCGGAGGAACGTCAGCCCGTCCATGCGCGGCATCTCCAGATCGAGCACGATGACATCGGGCCGGCGCTGGCTCATTTTGGACAACGCGAAGACGGGATCGGGGGCCACGTCGACTGTGATGTCGCGCTCGCGCGTGAGGATCTCGCGGATGGCCTGCCGCACGACCGCGGAGTCGTCTACGACCAGGACGTGCATGGCATCACGCGCCGGTGCGGCGAGGCTCCAGCGGCTGGTAGGCGCCCGGTCCGGCCATCTTCGCGCGGTCGCTGATGGCGTTCATGGTCTCGGCCTGGCCGAGGAACAGATAGCCGGCCGGCGCCACGCGACTGAGCAGCCGGGTCAGGACATCTTTCTTCGTCTCGGCGTTGAAGTAGATGAGGACGTTGCGGCAGAAGATGGCGTCGAAATCGGATCGCACCGGGGGCGCTTCGTCGATCAGGTTCAGACGATCGAAGTGGACGATCTCACGGATCTCGGGTCCCACCTTGATCTTTCCCGCCTGGGCTCGCACACCTTTCAGCATGTACTTCTTCAGCAGCGCGTCGGGAATCTCGGTGACCTTCTCGGCCGGCCACACTCCTTCGCGTGCTTTCGCCAGGACGCGCGTCGAGAGGTCCGTGGCCAGGATGTCGATCTGCCACGCCGGCCGGCACGAATCCAGCTCGTTCTTCAGCAGCATGGCCAGGGAGTAGGGCTCCTCTCCGGACGAGCAGGCGGCGCTCCAGATGCGGATGGACCGATTGCGGAGGCCGAGGGCAGCCTGCCGCTGCCATTCCGGGATGACCACTTTCCGGAGGAACGTGAACTGCCGCGGATCGCGAAAGAAGTGCGTCTCGTTGGTGCAGACGCGGTCGAGCATCTCCACGAGCTCGGCTTCGTCGCCGATGACGACTTCGAAGTAGTCGCGGAACTTCGTCAGGCCGAGATGCCGCAGGCGCGATCCGAGGCGACCGACCAGCAGGGCCTTCTTCACCGGCGCGAGATAGATGCCGGTCTCGTCGAGGATCAGCTTCTGGAAGCGGGCGAAGTCGCGGTCGTTGAGCTGAGGCGTCACGGCATCGTAGAACCCTCGACCGGCCACAGTGGCCCTAGACGCCTCAGCTCCGGTCACGCGGGCTCCGCCAACGACTCCTCGGCGGCGGCGTGGGCATCCACCACTTCGACGGCGTCGGCCGTCTCACTGCGCGTGAGCACGGCATCGATGTCGAGGATGAGCGCGAACTTCGCGCCGCCGGTGCGGCCGACGCCGAGGAGATAGCTCGTGTCGATGTGCGTGCCGAGAGTGGGAGGGGGCTCGATATCGTCCGCGCTCAGATCGATGACCTGGGTGACCGACTCGGCCATCAGTCCCAGTCGGGTGGTCTCTCCGTCGGCCAGCGCGTCGACCACGATGATGCACGTCCAGGGCGTGGGGACGGTCTGCCCCACGCCGAGCTTGATGCCGAGATCGACCACCGGCACCACGCTGCCGCGGACGTTCGTCACGCCGCGGATCCACGCGGCCGCCTTCGGGACCGTCGTCACCGCTCCGTACGCGAGGATCTCGCGCACGGAGAGGATGCCGATGGCGTACTCTTCGCCCCCCACGGTGAACGTGAGGTACTGCTGTGTTTCCATCTGCTCCATGGACACTCCTCAGAACCTCTGGAAATCCGGATCGGATCCGGAGCCGCGAAGACCTCCGCGTCCGTTGTCCGGCTGGACATGGGGGCGGGCCAGTGGGGCGTGCGCGCTGATTGGAACGCGCATCGGCGGTGCCGTTGCCCGGGCGGTCGAGCGTCCTGCATCCGTCCAGCCTTTCACGCGAAAGAAGGACATGAGCTGCTGGAAGCTCTCGGCCTGGGAGGCAAGCTGCTCGGCGGTCGAGGAGAGCTCTTCGGCGGCGGAAGCGTTTCGCTGCGTGACCTGATCGATCTGGCTCATGGCCCGGTTCATCTGTCCGACGCCGCCGGACTGTTCGGCCGAGGCGGCGGCCACTTCCTGGACGAGGTCGGCGGTCTTGCGGATGGCCGGGACGAGCTCGGTGATCAGCGCGCCGGTCCGTTCCGCGACGGCCACGCTCGATCCTGCCAGCCCGCTGATCTCCTTGGCCGCGGTCTGGCTGCGCTCGGCCAGTTTGCGCACTTCCGTGGCCACGACCGCGAAGCCTCGGCCATGCTCGCCGGCGCGTGCGGCTTCGATGGCCGCGTTGAGGGCCAGGAGATTGGTCTGGTAGGCGATCTCCTGGATGATGGAGATCTTCTCGGCGATGGACTTCATCGCACCGACGGATTCCTTGACGGCCGTGCCGCTTTCTTCCGCGTCGCGGGCGCCCTTGTTGGCCATCTGCGCCATCTGCCGACCGTTCTCGGCGTTCTGGGTGATGGAGGCGCTCATCTCTTCGAGACTGGACGTCGACTCTTCGACCGATGCGGCCTGCTCGCTCGTGCCCTGGGCGACGCTCGCGGAGGAAGCGGAGACCTGGCTGGCCGCGGAGCTGAGGCTGTCGGCGGCGACGCGAACTTCCCCGATCACTTCCGACAATTTCGTGACCATCGCGGCCAGGGCATTGCCGAGGGTGTCCTTTTCGGAGCGGGGTTTCACGGCCACGATCAGATTTCCGCCGGCGATCTCCTCGGCCACCGCAGCCATGTCCCGCTCGGCGCGGACCATCGAGGCCAGCGCGTTGCCGAGACTGTCTTTCTCCGATCGCGGCTTCACGGTGATGGCCAGATTGCCTTCCGCGACCTCTTCGGCCACCGTGGCCAGCTCCCGCTCGGCGCGGATCAAACGACTGAGACTGTCCGCCAGCGCCTTCACTTCATTCTTCGATCGCAGTTGTCCGCCTTCCGCCTCGGCATTGGCAGTAGCCGTGACCAGCATCATCGAGGTGTGGTCGATGCTGCGATGCAGGTCTCCGGAGCGACTGAGCTCATCGACGGTCTGGCTGAGCTGACGGATGGGGCTGGCCACGGCCTTGGCCGCCAGTGCCGCGAGCAGCGGCAGCAGCAGGAAGAGCAGGCCCATGATGAGGACGTCGCCGTAGAGTTGTTTGCGCTGGTTCGCATCGACCTCGGCGTCCAAGGTTTCCAACGCGCGCAGCTTGTCGGCCACGAAGTCGCGATCGAGGGTCTCCAGTTTCTCGTACTGCTGCAGGACATCGGGAGTGACCATGGTCCCTTCCGGCAGGGCGTCGATCATGGAGATCGCCTCTCCGGCGGTCTTCACCAAGTTCTGGGAGAGGCCGTTCATTCGCTTGAGCAGCTCGGTTTGTCCTCCGAAGGCAGCCTCCAACCGGCGTCTCGCTCCCTCGCCGGCCTGGCTCAGGGTCTCGACGGACTCCTTGGTCTCGTCCTTGTCTTGCGAATAGGGATACTCGCGGATTTCGGACAGAAGGCCCAGCACGCTCACTCCCCAGTCATTGAAGGCGGCGCGTTTCGGCGCGGCGTCGGCGGTGGCCCGGCGCGCACTGACGGAAATGCCGATCCCCAATCCGCCGATCAGCAGGGTCAGGATGAGGAACGACGAAAAGATCTGCCAAAAGATGGGCAATTTTCTGAACATGGATGGCTCCTTACGGCTTGTCGTCGTCAGCCGCGCCTTCGCTTGCTTCGAGGGCGTCGATGACGGCAGGCAACTTCTTGCCCTTTTCGATCTCGGCGACGGCAAGGCGCTTCAGCTTCGTGCCCGATCCGTCTTCCTCGTCGATCTCTTTCTGGATGTGAATCAACAGGTCGCCGATCTCGACGCCCGGCCATTTCTTCGCGGCGGCGGTCTTGGTGATCTCGAAGATCGTTTGCGGATACAACGTGACCTTCTTCCGGTCGCCGATCCTGTGGTCGATGTACCGGTCGAAGCCCTTGAAGGCCACCGTGGCCAGGGCCTGGTCCACCTTCGCTTCGGTCAGGGCGGTCTTGATGGTGTCGAAGGCCGCTTCTTCCGGCCCTTCTTTGTCGATGACGACTTTGTAGGGCAGGGCAGTGGCGGCGCTCAACAGGCCTCCGCCAAGAGTGGCCGTGAGCACGGCCGTGAGGACCATTCTGGTGATCATGTCTTCTTCTCCTCGTTCGACGTTCTTGCGGGCAGAGGTCCGTGGTCAGTGGCCACCGAACTCGTAAATCAACTGGGTGATGACCCGGTAGCGGTCTCCCTCGTTCATGAGTCCGATCGGGACTCCGACGCCGAGCTCCCAGGTCCCGGGGAGGTCCCAAACCACGCCGGGAGTGACGAAGAGCGAGGTTTCGTCGCCATCGTGATTCCATCGATTGCTGGCCCAGTTCAGCTCAGCGACGAGACGGAAGTTCTGCACGGGAACCAACAGACCGGTGTTGACGCTCAACTCGTGCGCGGGCTGGCCTTCGTCATCCCCACCACGGGTGCGTCGAACGAGGCCCAGTCCGACCTGACCGAAGACGTGCATGCGGTTCAGCTCGGGGAAGTCGCGGCCGACCGCGACAAAGGGCTCGACCTGCAGAAGCCCTTCGCCGAGGCCCTGATCGGGATCGCCCACGGGAAGGGTCACCTCGACTCCGACGGCCGCGTGAAGCGGTCTGCCGCCGATGTTCATGAAGCTGTATTTGGTTCCGACTTCGAGGTCGCCCACGCCCTGCGAGGAGTCGCCCCCCTCGAATCGGCGGTCCACTCCGGTCAGGGACATTTCGATCTGCCACGCGTCGGTCAGTCCGTACTCGAGGGAGAGAGGAACTTCCTTCGTGCGGCCGTCCTGCTCCTCGTTCCAGTTCACCGCTGCCGTGACCTGGACTTCGCCCTTCTCTTGCGGGTAGACGAGCTCGGTCTGAAAGACTTCCTGGACGAGTTGTTGCGACTCTTCGCGTTCTTCGGCGTCCGCCGGTTCAGCCTTGTCCGCGGCCGCGGATTCGGCTTGGGTCACAGGCGTGACCGACGTTCTGACGTCGTCCGCGCTCGCGGCGGCCCAGGGGCATAGCAGTACAGCAGACAGAATGAGACTCGTTTTCATGGTCGATCCTTTTCTTCGGAGCAACGCTCCGGGGGTTTCTGGGGTCTGTTTCGTTTTTGGGGAAGTCGCTGCCGAAGTGGTTTGCCTACGTTGGTGTTGTCGATGGAGGGGATTCAGGCGTGAACGGGAGTCGAGGCCGCTTCCGCGGAGATGGCTTCATCGAGAATGGTTGCCGCGTCGACGATCAAGGCCACGCGGCCGTCGCCGAGGACCGCCGACCCGGTGATGGATCGATCGGGCCGGCAAATGCGATTCAGCGGTTTGATCACGACCTGCAGCTCGCCGAGCAGTGAATCGACGACCAGGCCTCCCGAGCGGCCTCCCTGATCGACGACGACGACGTATTCGCGGTCGGGCTGCGTGCCGCCGGTGGCCAGGTGATGGCGCAGGCGGATGTAGGGCAACGGTCTGTCGCGGAGGTTGAGCAACCCGGACGACTGGCCATCGCAGGTGGTCAGATCCCGACGAAGCTCCACGCACTCGACGACCGTGTCCAGCGGGAGGATGTACGTCTCGCCCGCGACCCGGAACCCGAAGCCGTCGATGATGGCCAGGGTCAGGGGGAGCCGAATGGTGAAGGTGGTTCCCGTTCCTTCGATGCTGAGCGTGTCGATGCGTCCCCGTAACGCTTCCACGCTCCGGCGGACGATGTCCATCCCCAGTCCGCGTCCGGACAGCTCGGAGACGACGTCGGAGGTCGTCAATCCGGGCTCGAAGATCAGGCGCTGAATCTCGAGATCCGACAGCACCACGCCGGCCGGGATCACCCCTCGGCGTTGGGCGCGCTCCAGCAGCTTCTGCCGCTCCAGGCCGCGCCCGTCGTCGGTCAGGCGGATGACCACCGTTCCCGACTCGTGCGTCGCGCTGAGGATCAGTTTTCCGACGACGTCCTTGCCGAGCGCGTGACGATCGTGCGGAGCCTCGAGGCCGTGATCGATGGCGTTGCGGATCATGTGCGTGAGCGGGTCGCGAAGATGCTCGACCACGTTCGTGTCCACTTCGACCTCTTCGCCTTCGAGGATGAGCTCCGCCAACTTGCCATTCGCGGCGCTCACGTCGCGCACGGTGCGCGCGAACTGGCGGAACATCGGGCCGACCGGCACCATCCGCGCGCGGCTGACGATCTCCTGCAGGTCGGTGTGGAGACGATCCGATTCGCGAAAGGCTTCCAGGATCCGTTCCAGGCTCTCGCCGGACTGGAGCATGGCCTCGACGCGGCCGCGGGCCACGGTGATCTCTCCGGTCAGGTCGAGCAACTGGTCGAGACGGTTCACTTCGACGCGCAGCGTGCGGCGGGGCAGAGCCGCCACCGGCGCTCTGGCGGCGGAAGGGGAGCCCGGAGTGACGGGCTCCATCGGTGCGCCGGCCACGGCGGCGGCCGCGCGCTGGAGCTCTCCGATGATCTCGTGGCGATCCTCCGTGGGAGCTTCGCCCGCCTCCACGAGGTTGCGCAGCGCATCGACCGTGCGCAGGAGCAAGGTCGTCGTTCCGCCGCTGACTTCCACCGCCGCCGCCTCGATCTTTTCCATGAGGTCTTCGAGGGCATGAGCGCAATCGGCGACCGCGGTTCTTCCCACGCAGGCTGCATCGCCTTTGACGCTGTGCGCGGCGCGGAAGATGATCCGCACCAGCTCTATGTCCTCCGGCGAGCGCTCCAATTGCAGGATGGCCTGCTCCATCTCGGCGAGGTTGTCGTCCGCCTCGGTGGTGAAGGCTTCCAGGAGTTGTACGAGGATCGGGTCGTCGGTCACGTTGGCCTCACAAGTACTTCACGAAGGCGGTGCCGTCGTCAGTGTGGAAGAGCAGCTTTCGGCCGCGGGTGCCGCCCACGTCCTGGGAGACGACGCGCACTCCTGCGACGGCGAGAAACTGGAGTGCGGCCTGCGCGTTCTTCAGGCCGAGGTGATCCGGCCGCTGGAAGGCGGCATTGACGCAGGCGCCGCCAAAGACCTTCGCCTGAAGGCGGCCTCGTTCGGCGCCGCTCTCCACCAACTGCTTCAGCAGGTGAGGGATGGCCTGCTCTCCGAACCGTCCTTCCAATCCCCGCGAGGCCGTGCCGCGCGGCAGCAGGAAATGGTTCATGCCCCCAGTGCGTCGCGATGCGTCCCAGATGCAGACGGCCACGCACGAGCCGAGGATGGTGGTGATGGTCGTGGCCTCACCGATGTGCAGGAAGCCGGGCAGCAGATAGTGCGCGGCCCGAGCGCCGATGAAAGGTGACTGGTCGCCGGGACGTCCGTTCTCGATCATGGATGGATGGTCGAGGCCCACGGCGACACCTCCCTTCCGTACTGCTGGTGGAGCGAGGCGCAATAGAGCGCCGTGGCCGCGTGCGCGGAGAGCATCTCGAAGATCTCTCCGTCGGCTTCCGTGAGCGCGGGCTTGTGCGGAAGGAGGCTGAAGATGGCGATCGCTCCGGTGACGTAATCGCCGATGGCCAGGGGGATGAAGGCGGTCAGGCCGTCCGCTCCGGCTCCGGTCTCGAACACGCGCACGCGCGCCTCACGAGCCAGCGCTCCGATCGGCCCGCTGCCGTTCTCGGCCCGCTGCAGGGTGGCCGCGTTGCCTCCGGAGGCCTTGGCCACACGCAGCCCCTCGCCCTCCCGCTCCAGCACCGCGTAATCCTCGGAGCCGACGATGTTGATGATGATCTGGGCCATGCCGCTCAGGACTTCGGCGCGGTCGAGCGACGAATGGAGCATGTAGCTGGAGACGTAGAGGTTGGCCAGACTGGCGTTCTGGCGCATCGCGGTCTGGTACTGCTCGGCGATCCCGCGGCTCTCTCGCTCGATGCCGGCCAGTTGCTCGACGACGTGAGCACGATCCGAGCGCAATCCGGTCAGCTCGGCGGTGAGCTCGTCGACGCGGGTCAAGAGCTGCGTTTTCTCACGCACGGCGGTCTCCAGGCGGTCGCGGAGAGCGCGTCCTTCGTCGCTGATCTCCCGTGCCGAGGCCACTTCTTCCTGCAGCCGGACGTTCTCGGTTTCCACCGCCACCGCCAGCGCGCGCAGTTTTTCGTTTTCGCGGAGGAGGTTCTGCGCGTACTGCTCGGTTTGATCGCGGAGACCTTCGACGTAGGTGCGCTGGTGCTTTTCGTCCTTCATCAGACGCTCTCTCCGAGATAGTTCTTCACCTTGGAAAGAAGCTCGATGCTGTCGATCGGCTTGGTGACGTACTCGTTGCAGCCGATGAGGTAGCCCTGCTCGACGTTCGGGGCTTCCGAGCGCGTCGTGACCATGATGATGGGGATGTTGCGGGTGGTCTCGTCGGCGCGCAGGTGGCGGCAGGCCTCGAAGCCGTCCATGACCGGCATGACGATGTCGAGGAGGATCAGGTCGGGCTTTTCGCGCTTCGCGATCTCCACCGCCTCGCGTCCGGTCCCGGCCGTGATGAGCTCGTAGTTGGCTTTGGCGAGGATCAGCTTCTCCATCAGGAGAACGACGTTCGAGTCATCGACACAGAGGATCTTCTTTCGCATGGCACCGTCCTGTTGAGGCAGGACAGAGCAACGACGCGGCCATGGCGAACGTTGGCCGGGCATGCGCGGAAGGTGCTTTGAATCAGTGAGTTGGCCGCGCTGACCCGGCGCGCGAGCGCTGCCCGGTCCAGCTTTTCGGACCGCGGTTCCAGAAGCTGGACGAACGACCGGCCGTCAGTTCGTCCGGCGCGAAGAGGAGAGGTTGTAGCGGCGGATCTTCTCGTAGAGCGAGCTGCGCGACAGGCCCAACACCGAGGCCGCGCGCTCGACGTTGCCGTCGTGATGGGCGAGCACGAGCTGAATGTGCTTCGACTCCACATCCTCGAGAGAGAGTGTGGGCCCGAATCCGCTTTCCGCGCGGGCGGCCGGACGCAGGAGGAGCTGGCTTTCTTCGATGGCCGGCCCGCGCGAGAGCAGTAGCGCGCGCTCGAGGACGTTTCTCAGTTCGCGGATGTTGCCCGGCCAGGGGTGCATCTTCAGCGCCTCCATGGCCCCGGGCGCGATCACGACCTTACCGCGCCCCGTGTCCTCGGCCAGCGCCGCGACCAGGGACTGAGCCAGGATCGGAATGTCCTCGGGACGCTGTCGCAACGGCGGTACGTACAGCGCGATCGTGTTGAGACGGTAATAGAGGTCGCTCCGGAAACGGCCGTCGCGCTGCAGTGCGGCGAGGTCCTGATGGGTGGCCGCCACGAGCCGGATGTCCACCTGCCGGTCGCGGACGGCACCCAGCCGGCGGATGCGCTTCTCCTCCAGGACCTTCAGGACCTTCGGCTGCACTCCCGGGTCCATGTCCCCGATCTCATCGAGAAAGACGGTGCCGCGGTGCGCGACTTCGAGCAGTCCCGATTTCGCAGTGACCGCTCCGGTGAACGCCCCTCGCTCGAATCCGAACAGCTCGCTCTCCAGGAATTCGCGCGAGAGTCCGGCGCAGTTGAGATCGACGAACGGCTCGGAGGCGCGGGCACTGTTCTCGTGAAGCCAGCGGGCCAGCACGCCTTTGCCGGAACCGGTCTCTCCTTCGATCAGGACCGCGGCGTCCGAGGCGGAGATCGCGCGCGCTTCTTCCTCCAGGCGCCGGATGACCGTGCTCGTGCCGGCAAACGGATCGGGTTTGCGCCGCCGGTTCGAGCGCTGCGTCGCTTGTTCGTTGTGCAGGATGCGCCCCATGTCCAGCAGGCGCTTGATGACCACCAGCAACGTGGGAAGCTCGATCGGCTTGGTGAGGAATTGTTCGGCACCCACTTTGATCGCCCGTACGGCCAGCTCGATGGTGCCGTGCCCGGTCAGGATGAGCAGAGGGACGTCGGCGTCGAGGGCCTTCAGCTTCGGCAGCAGCTCGAGCGCGTCGCCGTCCGGAAGGTCGTAATCGAGCAGGGCCAGATCGGGGCGACTGGCCCGGAACGCCTCCTCGGCCGCGGCGCACGTACCGACGTCGTCGACGTCGAATCCCTTCGCCTCGAGAAACTCTCGCATGGTCTGGCGCAACCGAGGCTGGTCATCGACGATCAGGATGCGCTGGTTCATGGATTTTCCCGAAGATGGGACGTGGATCATACGGCACGGATGTCACGTTACGATGGGGCATGCACGAGTTCAACGCGCGGATCATCTGGGACGGCAACCTCGGCGACGGGACGTCCAGCTACGCGAAGTACGGTCGCCAGTATCGGACGCGGATCGAGGGGAAGCCGGATCTGCACGGCTCCGCGGCGCCGGAGTTTCGGGGGGAAGCGGCCAAGCACAATCCGGAAGACCTCTTCGTGACCGCCATCGCGGCGTGTCACATGCTTTCGTATCTGGCGCTCTGCGCGAAGTCCCGGATCAGCGTCCTGAAGTACGAGGACCAGGCCTCGGGGACGATGAGTCTCGATGCGAAGGGTGGGGGACGCTTCGAGGAGGTCGTGCTGCGGCCGGCGGTGACGATCGCCGCAGGCGGCAACGTGGACAAGGCCATCGAGCTGCACCACAAGGCTCACGAACTCTGTTTCATCGCAAACTCGTGCAGCGTCCCGATCCGTCACGAAGCGACGGTCCAGATCGAGTCGTGAAGCGGCGGAAGTTCGCTCAGGCCCGGTAGCCGGGATTCACGCGGTCGAGTTTGCGCAGGAGAGCCGGCCAGGCCAGGGCGCCGCCCATGCCGCGCATGACCTGTTGGGCCTGCGCTTTTGCGCCGGCGATGATGCGAGGGTCGACGGACACGAGCTCGGAGCCTCCGGCCATGGCACGCAACTGGATCGCGCAGGTGGCTTCGAAGAGGTACATGTAGAGGAACGCGTCGGGGATGTTGTCGGCCACGGTGAGCAGGCCGTGATTGCGGAGCATGAGGAAGTGGCTCTCGCCGAGGTCGCGGACCAGTCGTGGCTTTTCCTCGTCGTTGAGGGCCACGCCTTCGTAGTCGTGATAGCCGAGGGAGGCCAGCACGAAGGCCGACTGCTGCGACAGTGGCAGCACGCCATGCTTCTGCGCGGAGACGCCGATGCCGTTCAAGCTGTGGACGTGCAGCACGCACTGGGCGTTCTCGCGCGCGGCGTGGATGGCGCTGTGGATCGTGAAGCCGGCCGGGTTCACGTCATACGGGCTCTCCTCGACCTTGACTCCCTGGAGATCGATCTTCACCAGACTGGAGGCCGTGATCTCCTCGAAGAGCATGCCGTACGGATTGATGAGGAAGTGATGCTCCGGCCCCGAAACGCGCGCGGAGATGTGCGTGAAGATCAGGTCATCCCACCCGAAAAGAGCGACCAGCCGATAGCAGGCCGCCAGTTGAACGCGCTGTTCCCATTCGGTTTGCATCGCCTCAATTTATCAGGATTCGTCGGGTCGTCTCGTCTTCGAGTCGTCTCGTCTTCGAGTCTTCGGGTCGTCTCGTCTTTCTCGTCGTGTCGTGAGTCTCACAGTCTCACAGTCTCACAGTCTCATAGGTGCACGTGCCACGAGCCTCTATGAGACTGTGAGCCTATGAACCTATGAGACTCTCGAAGACCGACTCGAAGACTCGACGACTTGAAGACCCGACGACGCGACGACGCGACGACGCGACGACTTGAAGACGCGACGACCCGACGACGCGACGACCCGAAGACGCGAAGACTACTACCCGTCCGTCTCCTGAATGGGCACCAAGCCGTATCGCTCCACCAGTGGGGCGAAGCGGGGATCGTTTTTGAGGTCGCGGAAGCGGGGGTCGATGGGGAGGAACCAGATCCAGGCGTTGTGCTCTTCGAGACTCTTTTCCAGCGCGTCGAGCGCCTCGTCATTGCGCTTCATGCCGGTGTAGGCGAGGGCCAAGGCGTAGGGGGAGACGTAGCGCTGCTTGGCGGCGGCGTGGAGTTGGTCGACGATTCCTTCGGCGATCTCGAGACGTCCGGCCCAGCCGTGCATGTGGGCCAGCGCGCCGAGGTAGAGCGGGGCGGGGCCGGCGATGTCGACGGCGCGCTGCATGGAGAGGATGGCCTGGTCGTAGTCGCCGCGCGCTTCCAGCGACATCCCCAGATAGTAGTGACCCGGCGCGAGCACGGGATCGGTCTCCAGCACGGCGCGATAGCAGGTCACGGCGTCGTCGTAACGGCCGGCCACGTGCATGGGGATGCCCGCGCCGACGTTGATGATCGGCGAGAGGGGATCGAGCGATTTGGAGATCTCGATCAGTTCCAGCGCGCGGCGTGTGTGGCCGCGGCCGCACATGAGGATGCCCAGCCAGTGCGGCGCCCAGGGGTAATTCGCGTTGAGGCTCATGGCCTCTTCGAGCTCACGCGTGGCGATGTCCCAGTTCCACTCGAAGAGTCCGGCCGCGTAGCCGAGCGTGGCGTGGGGATCGGCCAGCGTCGGATCGAGCTCGATGGCCCGTTGCGCGGCCGCTTTCACCTTGGGCAGGATGTCCTTGGGCGGCAGGGCCTGCATGAAGCCGAGCATGACGAAGGAGTCGGCCAGACCGGCGTAGGGCATGGCGAACGACGGGTCGCGCTCCACGGCCTGCTGAAAGTAGCTCATGGCCTGCTTGACCGCTTCCGGATGCCGCTTGATCCACTGGAAGCGGCCCTTGAGGAAGAGTTGCTGCGCCTCCGGATCGACGGCGCGCTTCTTTTTCTTCGTGGCCACTTTGCGCGGGCCGGAACCGCCCTTCACACGCACGCGCTCGGCGATGTCTTCGGCGATGGCCTCCGACAAGGTGCCCACTTCGCGAATGGCCCGCGTGTAGCGCGAGGACCAGAGCTGCGAGCCATCCTCGGTGGCCACCAGCTCCACATCCGCGTGCAACTGATCTCCGTCCACCCGCACGCGCACGCCGACGATGGCGGCCACGTTCAACTCGCTGCCCACCTTGCGCGGGTCGGGCTCCGTCCCCGCGTAGCGCGCGGCCGTGCTCTGTGCGATGACGCGCAGCTTGCGCACGTGCGAGAGCGCGTTGACGATCCCTTCGCTGAGACCGTAGACCAGATACTCCATGCCCGCGTCCAGCGGCCCCGTGACCGAAGGGAGCACGGCGATGGAGTCGATGCGTCCCTTTGGCGGCGGCGTGACCGGACGGTCCATCAGTTGCGTGACCTCGAGCTCCGAGGTGCGCAAACGCCGGGGCCGTGAGCGGGGCCGGGCCTTCAGGTCCTGCAAGGCCTCCAGCAGCATGCCCGAGGTCGCGTAGCGCTTGGACGGCTCCTTGGCCAACGCGCGGCGGAGGATGGGCGCGAGTGGCGTCCACTCGTCGTCTTCCAGCGGCTCCGGCTCTTCGAAGAGGATGGCCGTGATCGTGGCCACGGTGTTGGGACGCTCGAAGGGACGCCGGCCGGTGGCGATCTCATAGAGCACCACGCCCAGGCTGAAGATGTCGCTGCGCGCGTCGATGGGTCCGCCCCGTAACTGCTCGGGGGACATGTAGGGAGCCGTGCCGGTGACGATGCCGGCGCGGGACTGCAGTTCCTCGGTGGGACCGGTCAACGAGCTCGATTCGACGTCGGTGAACTTGGCCAGGCCGAAGTCGAGCACTTTCACCTGACCGCGCGGCGTGAGCATGATGTTGAGCGGCTTGATGTCGCGGTGGATGACGCCGTGACTGTGCGCCTCGTCGAGAGCGGCCGCGATCTGGACGGCGATGTCCACTCCTTCCGTGAAGGAGAGACGGGACTCTCTCATGCGATCGAAGAGCGTGGTGCCCTCGACGTACTGCATGACGATGAACGGTCGTTCGTCGTGCTCGCCCACCTCGTAAATCGTGCAGACGTTCGGGTGGTCGAGTGCCGCCACGGCCCGAGCCTCGCGCTGCATGCGGCGCTTGGCGTCGACGTCGCGGCTCACGCTGTCGGGCAGGATCTTGATGGCCACGCGCCGCCCGAGCTTTTCGTCATCGGCGAGAAACACTTCGCCCATGCCACCGGCCCCGATCAACGAGACGATCCGGTAGTGACCGAGAACTGTCGGGAAGACTTCGCCCACGCCGTGCATGCTGCCACAGAACGGGGCGCGGCGGCAGGGGCGGGGCGCCGCGGCCCCTTACCTGAGTGCCTTGGCGCGATGCACCATGGGGCGCGGGCATCCTGCCCGCGCGATCGAGGAGCGCGAGGATCTCACGAGTCACTCGGAGGCGCGCTTTCCTCGTCCTCCCACGGAGTGGACTGGATTTCCTGGACCTTGCCTCCCACGAAGAGGATCAGGGAATCCATCTTGCGGACGTAGTCGGTGATGTAACTCCACTCTTCGACGGAGACGCCGTCGAAGCGGAGGCGCGCGGCGCGGCGTTCCGGGGGACCCATGATGCGCGACACTTCGACGAGCGTCTGCCCGAGGCGCACCTGGTTGATGTGGGCGCGATTCTTCTCCGCCAGACGAAAGGCGTGGCGCTCCACGTCGACGCCGGTGGAGCAGGCCACGATCCAGAGCAAAGCTGTCAGCGAGAGTGCGCGGCGCTTCAGAACCATCCATCCCCGGCCGGATTGATCAGCGCACGCGCGACGCTCGCCGTCATGGCCTGCTGCTGCTGTGCGGCGTCGAGGCCGCCCCGTACGACCACGTAGCGCATGGGCATCTCGGTGGGGTGGAACTGGGAGTGATACGAGAACCAGTCGCGGGTCTGTCCGATCATCGGCTGGAACGAGCCGTCCAGCACGACGACGTACACGGCGTTTGGATCGAGCTGGATCCGGCCGGCTTCGACCTCGGTCAAAAGGGCGCGCTGCACGTCGAGGTCGTTGATCTCGCCGGCAGGCAGCGTCAGGCGCTGGGCCTGGACGCGGAATCCGAAGGTCCGCACGCCGTAGCGATCGAGGTCGCGAACCGAGGCCTCGGCGTCGATGTGCCGAGCCATGGCGGTGACGGGCCGCATCGAGGCCACGGGCCAGTCGCCGGCGAAGAGCACGTGCAGGGAGGGATCATCCACGACGGCGCCGCCGTGGAACAGCGGATCGCCGAGGGCATCGCCTCCGCGATAGACGCGGACGCGGCCACCGTCATCGTCGAAGACCATGTCGTCGGGCAGTGCGGCCCGCTCGATCTCGTCGGATGAAGCGCCGCGCGCGATGAGGTCCTCACTCTCCATCGACGTTTCGGCCGAAAGCGCCGAGCTGCCGAAGGTGATGTCCAGCACCGGATGAACCTCGATGCCATTCGGGGCCACGCCGGTCTGTCCGTGGAGGAAATCCCAGAAGCCGACGCCCTTCACGGTCACCGGAGTGCTCGTGGTCTTGAAGCTGGTGGTCGCGGTGAAGCGCGCGTCGAACTGCTGGCGCGCGTGCGAGATGCCGGTGCCGAAGGGACCGCCCGCGCCGACGCAGTTGCTGGCCGGCAGCTCGATGATCATGGTCCGGCCCGAGGAATCGTTGATCACCAGGTGATAGTCGGAGTCGCTCTCACGGACGTACTTGGTGAGTGTGCCGCTGAGGCGGTACTGCGTCGTCTCGCGCGGAGCCACCCGCCCGTTGGAGGGAAGGGAGGCGGGGCGCACGGACTGGTGGAAGTTGTAGATGGTGGAGGAGACGTAGGAACCGAGGGCCACCAGCGATGCCTGCGGATCGGTGCCGGTCTTGACGGACCAGCGCTCGACACCGCACGCGCCGTACAACGGGGAACCGGACAACAGCACGACCGCCGTGAGGGAGAGGATCACTCGCATGGTGCAATGCCTCCTGATTTTCGGGTGAGGAGAGTGTAACTGATT
>JBDTOZ010000188.1:0-5387 GCA_039932995.1 Acidobacteriota bacterium
CCGCCAACCGCCAACCGCCAACCGCCAACCAAGGCGCCGCGGCCTCCCCTCATGAAGAGGGGAGGCGGGCGGAGGAATGACTACTCGACGGTGAAATCGCTGACGAGCGTGTACGAGTCACCCTTTACCAGTGGATCCTCGATGACCAGATGGAGCGTGTACTGGCCGGCAGCCATTCCTTCCATCGGGATGGAGCCGCGCATCAGGGAGCAGCCCGGTTCACCCTTGATGCGATCCGGCACCATGTCGTCGGGCGCGCTGGCGCGGTTGACCTTCTTGCCCGCCGCATTTCCGGTGATGCGGAGCTTGAATGGCACGGCCGGGGCCTCCGTGCTTTGGGCGCAGTATCGGGCCGCCCATCCCAGCTCGTCCGCCGGAGTGAACACGGCCGTGGACTGGATGCGCGAGAAGGGATCGTTGTTCGTTTCCGGGTCGACGGCGAAGACGTCTTTCGAGAGGACCAGCTTCGTCGCGCCGCGGGGAGCCATGGCGACGTCGGGCGCCGCGTCGACGGGCACCGCGGTCTGGTGCTGCTGGTGGGCGGCCGGTCCCGGCGTGACGGACGGGCGCTCATGCAGGGCCATGGTGGTCATGGGCGTCAGACCGCCGTAGGCGGCCCACTTGGGCAGCTCCTGATAGTCATGGACGATTTGGCGGCGGAGAGCAGTCCTCTCCGCGGCGCCGAAGTCCCGACGGAACACGTCGCGGATGGTGTGCTTGCTGATCGGGTCGGTGACGAAGACCACTTCGACCCGAGGCAGGTCGAATTTCTCGACTGCCTGTTCGTGCTCCCAGATCCAGACGTCACGTTCGCCGAGCTGGCGTCCGTGCGATGGGTCGGAACCGTTGCCGCTCGGCGCATCCGCGTTGCCGCGAGATCCGCTGGGCGCGGATTCACGAGCTCCCCCCGCCACTGAGGCACCACCGGCGGCGATCCGTCCCATCATCGCGTCCTGATTGGGCGCCGGGCCCAACACCACCAAGGTTCGGCCACGGTCGGACATGGAGCCCTTCACGCGGGGCTCGCTGTAGCGCATGTCCGCGGTTTTGACGCGCGAGAGATGCTCGTCGCGGGCCTCATTCTGCGGCGTGCCTTCCGTCGGATCGCGGCGGGCCCAGAAGAGATCGATGTAAGCCACAGCGGCCTCGTCGGTCGTGACCTTCTTCCAGGCGCTCTTCTCCGCACTGGTCATGATCCACTGCACCGGACCGTTGCGCCACTCCGTGTACTGGGGGGACAAGGCGGCCGAAGCCGTCGTGGCGATGAACAGCAGAATCAGCGCACACGCGACGTTTCTCATCTGCGACATGGTCATTTTTCTCCGTAGCTCGGGTGGATGGTTGAATGTGCGAACCATTCTCTGCCTGCTTTCAATCCTGGGCCCCCGATCGTGACAGGGCGGCACAGGAACGTCACAACTCACAACTCATCACAACTCATCACAGCTCATCACAACTCATCAATGGACTTCGGCCAGTCCACATTCAGCAGTCGCGAGAGCGAGCGATCGGCCAGCAGGCGACCCTCCGTCTGGCAGCGCGCGCAATAGTTGGTTTCGTTCTCTGCGTAAATGATGCGTTGCACCGGTGACCGGCAGACCGGGCAGGGCTGATCATAGCGCCCGTGGACGGCCATCTCCGGCCGGAAGGCCGTCACTTTCTCAGGGAACCGTCCGGCGCTCTCCGCGCGCAACCGCTCGATCCAGTCGTTGAGCACGTCGCGGGTGGCGTGGAAGAGGCGGGTCAGCTCCCCTTCGTCGAGATTCGTCGTCATCTGCACGGGAGAGAGGCGCGCGCGGTGCAGGATCTCGTCGGAGTAGGCGTTGCCGATGCCGCTGAAGGTGTGGGGATCGGTGAGCGTGCGCTTGAGCGTATGGCGCTCGCGCGTCAGAGCTTCACGGAACTCTTCTGCGGACATCGTCAACGGCTCCAGACCTCCGCGGTCGTGCTCGCGCATCGCTGCTTCACCCTTCACGATGTGCATCGAGGCCCGCCGTTTCGATCCCGCCTCGGTGAGCACGAGCGTGCCCTCTTCGAAGTCGAGCGCGGCCAGCCCCAGCTTGCCCGGCAGCTTCGCCCCCGGAGCGAGCCACTTGAAGCGGCCCGCAATCATCAGGTGGATGACCAGGAACAGCTCGTCCTCGAATCCGAGCACGATCCTCTTGCCGAGACGCTGGAGCGAGATGATCCTTTTTCCTTCCAGCGCACGCGGCGAGGGCTCGACCGTGCGCAGCACGAACGGACTGCCCAATCGGAATTTCAGGAGCGTCCGGCCAAGCAGGCGCGACTGAAGCGCCTCGAGATAGATCGTCACGTCGGGAAGTTCAGGCACGCACTTCCTATTATCGACCCCATGCGTACATTCGGAATCCTGTTTGCGGGATGGATCGTGGGGGCGGTGATCATCGTCCTTCTGGCCTTCATTCCTGCGATCGGCGCTCCGACCGTGGTCGCCAGTCGCTCGCCGGGACGCCCTGACGCGGGGCTTCGCACCCCTCTCCCGGGACTGCAGGTGTCGGCCGGCGGCATGGCCATTCCGGTCCTGGGCCTCACCACGGCTGACCTGCACGACTCCTATGACCAGCCCCGCAGTGGCGGCCGGACGCATCACGCCCTGGACATCCTCGCGCCGCGGGGAACTCCCGTGATCGCGGCCGTGAACGGGACGATCCGCAAGCTCGACCGCGGTGGCCCGGGTGGCCTGACGATCTACCAGTTCGACGACGCGGAGGCGCGGGTCTTCTATTACGCGCACCTGGAGCGCTACGCGGAGGGGATCGCCGAAGGCCAGCGCGTGAATCAGGGGACCGTCATCGGCTATGTCGGGACCACCGGAAACGCACCCGCGAACACGCCCCATCTGCATTTCTCCGTGGAGCTTCTGCCGCCCACGAAGGAATACTGGAAGGGGCAGACGGTCAACCCTTATCCGCTCCTCACGGCGCGTTAAAAGCGATTCGTCGTCCGCGTTTGCTCCCATCTAACGGGCACGGTGATGGCGAAGAGTGAAGTCGAAGCTTCTCTCTGATGGAAGTGCGGTCCCGTTTACGCCTTTCTCTGTAGATGGCATTTGCTGGCGTTCCGTTTGGCCATAGAATGACGCCCCGCCGTATGACCATTGAGACTCTCCCGCGGCCCGAATCCGCCGAACGCGCAACGATCCCGATCCTCGAAGCCAAGGACGTTCATGAGTTGTGCGAAAGCGCGCTCACCCTCGCCCGCGGCTTCGTGGCCCGCCTCGTCGAAGTCCCTCTCGACGCCGTGACCGTGGAAAACATCCTGGATGTCTGGGACGACACGGCCACGGTCATGGAGAACGCGTTCGGGCCGATCTCCCTGCTCAACAGCGTGCACCCCGACTCGCAGGTGCGCGATGCCGCGGACGTGGCCCTGGTGCAGGAGTCGAGCTTCCTGACGGACGTCTTCCAGAACGAGGACTTCTACCAGCGCGTGCAGCGCGTGGTCCCGCATTCGGTCGCCGCCAGGGAGATGCACAAGCACCTGCTGGAAGCGTTCGAGGACAGCGGCGTGTCGTTGCCCGCGGAGAAGCGCCAGCGCTTCAAGGAGATCTCGGAACGGCTCACGGAGCTGGGACAGGAGTTCGCGAAGAACGTTCGTGAGAACGGCACGCGCCTCACCTTCACGCCTGACGAGTGCCGTGGTCTGCCGCAGTCCTGGCTCGATCGCGTGCCGCGCGACGGCGAAGGCAACGTCGTGGTCGGCTTCGACTATCCGGACTACGTGCCGTTCCTCATGAATGCGCAGGACGAAGACGCGCGGCGCCGTTACTGGACGGCCAACACGCTGCGCGGCACGACCCGGAACCTCGAGGTGCTGGACGAGATCGTGGCCCTGCGCAAAGAGATTGCGGACCTCTACGGAGTGCCGAGCTTCGCGCACTACGTGACCAAGCGGCGCATGGTGGAGAACCCGGACACGGTCACGCGCTTCCTCGACGACGTGCGCAACGTCGTCACCGAGGCGGAGCTGCGCGACCTCGCGCAACTCGCGGAGACCAAGGCGGCGCTCAACGGCACCAGTCCCGAGCAGACCCGCATCGAGCGTTGGGACGTCTCGTACTACCGCGAGCGGCTGCGCGAGAAGCGTTTCGCCATCGACCAGGAGGAGCTGCGCAGGTTCTTCCCCACCGAGCCGACCGTCCGCTGGATGCTCGACATCAGCCAGCGGTTGTATGGTGTGCGCTTCGAGCGCACCAGCGTGCCGGTATGGCACGACGACGTCCTCTATCTCGACGTCACCGACGCCGCCAGCGGCGCACTTCTCGGTGGGATCTACCTCGACCTCTATCCGCGCGAGGGCAAGTACAAGCATGCCGCGGCCTGGCCCGTGCGCGGCGTCAGCCGCCGCAACGGCCGGAAGCCCATCAGCGTGCTGGTCACCAACTTCAATCGCCAGGGACTGACGCACGACGAGCTGGAGACTCTCCTCCACGAGTTCGGCCACGTGCTGCACGGCGTGCTCTCCGACACCTATTACCTCGGCCACGCAGGAACGAGCGTGCAGCGCGATTTCGTGGAGGCCCCTTCCCAGATGTACGAGGAGTGGGCCAGCCGGATGGAGAGTCTGGAGCTGCTGCGCGATCACTGCGCCGGCTGCCCGTCCATTGACCACTCGCTCGTCGAGCGCCTGAACGCGGCCAAGAAATTCGGCGCCGGCATCGATTACGGCCGGCAGCTCCTTTACGCCTCCTACGACATGGCCCTCTCCAGCGAAGAGCCGGGCCGTTCGCTCGACACCTGGGCGCGCATGGAGGAGGCCACGCCCATGGGCCACGTGCCCGGAACCCAGTTCCCCGGCACCTTCGAGCACATCGCCTCGGGCTATGCCGCCGGGTATTACGGCTACATGTGGGCCAAGGTCATCGCCCTCGATCTCGTGGCCACCTTCGGCACCGACCTGATGAACAGCGCCATCGGCCGGCGGTTCCGCGAGATGATCCTCAGCCGCGGCAGCGAAGAACCGGCCCGCGACCTCGTGGAGCGTTTCCTCGGACGCCCCGTCGCCAGCGACGCCTTCTTCGACCACATCCGCGGGGATTAGGCGGCACGGCCGCCAGCGGCCCCCGGAACGCACGCCGATCGCATCGTGGTTTCACGCCGGAGGCGTGGCGGAGATGAGCCGGGGGCAAACGCCGAAGGCGTGCCGCCCCCGGTCTGGTGCCGATTTACGAATCGACCCCGGAGGGGTCGCGGAGGTCCGTCACCCCCGCCGGGGTTGAAGAATTGGATCACCGCATCCGGGGGCAGCGCGCCCAAGGCGCTCGCCCCCGGCTCATCTCCGACACGCCTCCGGCGTGCAAAGAGGCCCACCAACAAGCAACCAGCAACCAGCAACCAGCAACCAGCAACCAGCAACCAGCAACCAGC
>JBDTOZ010000189.1:0-1812 GCA_039932995.1 Acidobacteriota bacterium
CGCAAACCCTCGGCTACGACGAATTCGGCAACGTCCTCAGCGACTCCAACCCCGGATTCCAGCCCTTCGGGTTCGCCGGTGGGCTTTACGATCCGGATACAGGGCTCGTGCGATTCGGCGCTAGAGACTATGACCCGCGGGTGGGGCGTTGGACGGCGAAGGACCCCAAGGCCTTCAACGGCGGTGACACGAATCTGTACTGCTACGTTCACAACAATCCGATCAATTTCATCGATCCCAGCGGGACCACCCCTCAAGACAAGTGGTATGGCTACAACGAGCGGCCTTTTAGAAACTGGCTTCATGATGAAAAGGAAGCGGACGGTCGCGACCACGACTACGACAGGGACGAAATGGAAGAGAAGTACGAGCAGTGGGTGGATGACGGGAAACCCGATCCTCGCAAGAAGAAGGGCCGCGATAAGGACAGTGAGTTTTGTGAGCTTCCAAAGGCTCAATCCCCCGGCGTCATGGATACCTTGGATCGGCTTGCTCCTAAACCTCCGAATCCTTGCATCGTGGCGTTCGGCATGCTCGGCGCTGCAATAGGTGGCGTCGCCGGTTCGGTTGTGCCGGTCGCGGGCAATGCAGCCGGAGTGGTTGGAGGCTTCGCTGTTGGCGGAGCGATCGGTGGCGCAGCCGTCGGACTAATCGGTGGCTACATCGGCTGCCCGTGAGATTTCATGACTGAACTAAGAATCTCGCTCATCGTCAGAACTGAATCGATCACTCTGTCGGAACTCACCGCAGTGTTGGGGCTCGCGCCTTCGCGAGGTCATAGTCGCGGCGACGTTCCGCACGGCGGACGACTCAAGCATTTTCAGACGCCTCTGCCGCACACGTCGTGGATACTCTATTCCGATGAAGATGTCACGGCTCCACTTCACGCCCATCTACGTGCGCTGGCCAAACGACTACCGCCGGAAGACTTCCAGTCGCTTCGCGCGAAGTTGCCATTCGATCTGCGAGTGGAGGTGAGCATTGGCGCTTCCTACAACGGACAGGCTGCATACATTAGGATCGCGCCGGTGGCGCTTGAGATCGTAATGGCGTACGGCGCGACGCTGCTCGTAGACGCTTATTACGCCGAGGATGAAGAGAACGAGCCGATCGAAGGAAATGCGGAAACGGGGTGAGGCACCAACCCACACGCTGACGTGCCGTTTGGAAAACCTGGAGATCGACTGGCATTTCGTTGGACGGGTGATGGGAAGCGGCGGCTCGGCTATGAGTTCGGACCTAACGACGGCACGGCGACGTTCCGGAGGTGCATCTGTGCCAACTGAAGAAGTCGCGATGCGGACGGCACTGTCGTGGGCGATCGGCTAGCGCTGGTTTTTGCCGGGTTGGTCGGGTTCACGTATATCGGTTGGACACTGCCCCGCATTCAGCCATTTCACGCGGCTTTCTACGGCAGTTTTGTGGGACCAACGATCAGTTCCGCTGTGGGTGTGTGGGCAATTGGTCGCAGTCCGGCCCGAATGACACTAATAGTGGCGGCCGCGCTGGTGGCGCTGTTACTGATCGCATCGTTAGCCTACGTGCACTAGGTATACGGCTCATTGGCCTGGCTTCTGTTGTGATTGAGCCGCTTGGCCGCGGACTCCTTCTGCTCGGTGTGTTCGGCGGTTCGAACGGCGGAGTCGGCATTAAAATTAATGCGTCTTATGGTTCATTTTAGCGGTGTAACGCGCGGCCCTCTAGCGAACGTCGAAGGTGACCGCCTTAGCGTGGTCCCTGGCAACACGCTGATTAGCCTGAAGTTCCTCCTCCGAAATATGTCAGAGAGCCAGTGTTTTCAGCGAGATAGGG
>JBDTOZ010000190.1:0-24411 GCA_039932995.1 Acidobacteriota bacterium
GTCCATCTGCCCGCCGAGGTCACCGCGTAGCGCGTCCATCTGCCCGCCGAGGTCACCGCGTAGCGCGTCCATCTGCCCGCCGATCTCTTTGCGCAGACCGTCCATCTGCCCGCCGAATTCGCCGCGGAGATCCTTGAATCCCTTCTCGATCGTTTCAACCAATTCGTTCGTGTCCATTGCCATCCTTTCTCGCTTCCGAGGCTACCTCGGAGGCGAGCAACGAACAACGTATGCGGTCCGAATTGCCACGAGAATGCGCCGAATCTCCTCGGAATGGAAGCTCATCGACGTTTCTCTCCACGGTTGGTAGAACGCAGGCTACCTCGTCGAAAGACAACTCGGCAATGGCACCGGATGAGGGTCTTCGGCCGCGCTACTCGCGCTCGAGAATCATGGCCACGCCAATGCCGCCGGCGGCGCAGACGGTGACCAGGCCGAACTGCTCGCCGGTGCGCTGGAGCTCGTTGCAGACGTTGGTGACGATGCGTGCACCGGTGGCGCCGAACGGATGGCCGACGGCGATGGAGCTGCCGTTGCGGTTGATCTTCTCCGGGTCGATCTGGCCCACCGGCTCGCTCCGTCCCAGCTTCTCCTGCGCGATCTTCTTCGAGCCGATCCACTGGATGTTGGAGAGCACCTGCGCGGCGAAGGCTTCGTGCATCTCGATCACGCCGATGTCCTGGAGCTTGAGCTTGGCCCGATCGAGCGCGGTGGGCAGCGCGAAGACAGGCCCCTGCAGCAACTGGTCGAAGGGATCGGTGGCGGCGTAGGCGTAGCTACGCAGGAACCCGATCGGCTTGATGCCCAGGGCCTTGGCCTTTTCCTCGGACATGAGCAGGACGGCCGCCGCCCCGTCGGTGAGCGGGGAGGAGTTGCCGGCCGTGATCGTGCCGTACTTGCGGTCGAAGACGGGACGCAGTTTGGCCAGAGCCTCGTACGTCGTATCCGCGCGAATGAGGTTGTCGGTCTCCACGACGACGTCGAACTTCGGCGGCACGACGACGGTCATCACTTCATCCTTGAACCGGCCCGCGGCCGTCGCTTCCGCGGCGCGCAGGTGACTCTGCAGGGCGAAGCGGTCCTGGTCCTCGCGGGAGATGCCGTTTTCCTTGGCCATCTTCTCGGCCGACTCGCCCATGGTCAGGCCGGTCGTCGACTCGGCGATGGCCGGCGCGTCGGGCGCCAGATCTTTCGGGCGGATGCGCGAGAAGGCTCCCAGCTTTCCTCCCACGCTCTTCTTCTTGCTGGCGCTGACCAGGGCCTCGGAGAAGTTCTTGGAAAAGAGGATGGGCACGTCCGACAGCGACTCCGCGCCCCCGGCGATGACGATGTCCGCATAACCGCGCGAGATCATGTCCGCACCCGAGGTGATGGCCTGGTTGGCCGAGGCGCATGCCTTGCTCACCGTGAAGCCGGGGATCTTCGTCGGCAGGCCGGTGCCGAGGATGATCTCCCGGGCGATGTTCGGCGCCTTCACGGAGGGGATGACGTTGCCGAAAATGAGCTCCTGGACGTCCGCGGGCTGGATGCCGGCGCGTTGCACGAGCTCGGTCACGGCCAGTTTGCCCAGGTCCAGCGCGCTCAAATGCGCGTAGTGGGTCCCCGATTTCGCGAAAGGTGTACGGATGCCGCGAATGATCGCGACGCGAGGCATGTATTGCCAGGTCATGAGGGCCGAGTCTACAACAGCCGGTTGCCGAGGGTGCCCCGTTGGTTGCTGGTGACTGGTGGCTGGTTGTCTGCGGTGAGTGGCCTGAGCGGCACGACTCAGCCGGGGCGAGTCCTCAGCATGATGCAGACCGCGAGATTTGAGGCAGGGCGACCCACTGCAGACAACCAGCAACCAGCAACCAGAAACAGCTTTTCGTGCCTCACAACAAAGGTACACTCGGTCCAAGATGAACGAGAATCCTCTGCGCGAAGGACTGGAGCAGGAACGCGTTCCCGAAGCGTCCTGTCTGGTCATTTTTGGCGCGTCCGGCGACCTGACTCAGCGCAAGCTCATCCCCGGGCTGTACCAACTCGCGCACGAGGGGCTGTTGCCGGCGGGACAGACCATCGTCGGGCTTGCCCGCGCGGAGATGACCGACGACCAGTTCCGCGCGGCCATGCGCGAGGCTTGCGACAAACATGCGCGCACGCAGCCGGTGGACGACGCCATCTGGGAGTCGTTCGCGCGGGGACTGTTCTACGTGCAGGGTGAGTTCGCGGACGCCGGCGCCTACCAGCGACTGCGCGAGCGTCTCGAGGAGCTCGATCGCACCCGCGGCACCGGTGGCCGGCGCCTCTATTACTTGGCCGTGCCGCCCGATTTCTTCGACGACATCGCCCAGAACCTGGCCGGCGCGGGAATGGTCAACGATCCCGAGCAGCCGGGCCCCTACACCCGCGTGATCGTGGAGAAGCCGTTCGGACACGACCTCGCGTCCGCCACCGATCTCAATCACGTGGCCGTGTCCATCTTCCGCGAGCGGCAGGTCTTCCGCATCGATCACTACCTGGGCAAAGAGACGGTCCAGAATCTGATCGTGCTCCGTTTTGCGAACGGTCTCTTCGAGCCGTTCTGGAACCGTCAATACATTGACCACATCCAGTTCACCGTGGCCGAGTCCATCGGCGTGGAGAAGCGCGGCAATTACTTCGAGGGTGCCGGCATCAGCCGCGACATCATCCAGAACCATCTCCTGCAACTGGTCTCCCTCGTGGCCATGGAGCCCCCCGTGGCCTTCGAGGCCAATGCCGTGCGCGACGAGAAGGTCAAGGTCCTGCGCGCCTTGCGTCCCATCGCCGAAGCGGTGCGGGGCCAGTACGGACCCGGCTCGGTGCTGGGAGAGGACGCCCTCGGCTATCGCCAGGAAGAGAAGGTCAGTCCCACTTCGCGCACCGAGACCTACGCGGCCATCAAGGTCTTCGTCGACAACTGGCGCTGGGTGGACGTCCCGTTCTACATCCGGGCCGGGAAGCGCCTGCCCAAGCGGGTCACCGACATCTCCATCCATTTCCGCCCCGCGCCGTATCCACTGTTCAGCAAGCTCGGTCTGAAGATGCACGCCAACGTGCTGGCCATCCGCATTCAGCCGGACGAAGGAATCTCCCTCAAGTTCGATTCGAAACTGCCCGGACCGAATGTGCGCACGGCCCCGGTCTCCATGGAATTCCGCTACGCCACATCCTTCGGCGGCGAGCCCCCCGAGGCCTACGAACGGCTCCTGCTCGAGACGATGCTCGGCGACGCCACACTCTTCGCCCGCCGCGACGAGATCGAAACGGCCTGGGCCTGGCTCGATCCCCTGCTCGCCAAATGGAACGAAGGCGAGCCCGATCCCTACGCCGCCGGAACCTGGGGTCCCGAGTCCGCCGATGCGCTCATTGAAAAGGATGGGCGCAAGTGGAGGAGGCCGTGAATCTGGGCAAGCTCGCCAGGAGCGCGCCGACGGACGTTCCCCTCCCACCGCCAACCTCCAACCGCCGACCCACCCGCCCATGAACGACCAGCAAGTCGATCCCGCCACCATCGAGCGTCAGTTGGCGGAGCTGTGGCGCGCCACGAAAGAGGAGGGCCAGACCGCGGACAACGCGCTGGTCAAGGCTGCACTCTGGAACGTCGTCGCGCATACCTGGTCCTCCGAACAGCACGCCCATGCCACCGAGACGCTTTCTCGCGCCAGCGCCTCCGTGCCGCAGCGGACCATCGTCGTCGAGGCCCGTCCCGATGGCGCGCATGGGATCTCGTCGTGGATCTCCACCAACTGCCACATCCTGGGAGGACAGCGTCAGGTCTGTTCCGAGGAAGTCTCCATCCGCGCCTCGGGGGACCGCGTGGAGCACGTGCCGCCACTGGTCAGCGCCCTCTTGTTGCCGGACATGCCCGTGGCGGTCTGGTGGCTCGGCGACCTGCCGCGCGATCATCACCGCTACGCCGAGATCCTGCTGGAGCCGGCGGACCGGCTGATCTTCGACTCCGCGCAGTTCGTCGATCGCGACGACCTGGAGTTCGTGAGCCGCATCGCCGAAGAGACCACCACGGCGCCGGCGGATTTGAACTGGGCCCGCATCGAAGAGTGGCGCGGTGCAACGGCCGTGTTGTTCGATCCTGAGCCGATGCGTGCGCGGATGCACACCATCCAGCGCGTCGATGTCACCAGCGGTGGAGATTCGTCATTCAGCGCCCGTTCCGAGGCGCTGCTCTACGCGGCCTGGATCACCGCACAGACGGGGCGGGACATCCCGTTCACCTTCTCCCGTGAAGGACGCGACCCGGGCATCCTGGGCGTCGAGCTGCATTTCGACGACGGGTCGTGCGCGGAGCTGCGCGGGGATCGCGACCGCCGCGTGGTCATCTCCAACATCGACGGAAGCGAAGCCGCGCTGGACTGCGTCACGCGCTCGCTGAACCGCAAGCCCGAGGACCTGATCGTGCGGCTGCTGCAGCGGCCGGAGGCGGACCGGGTCTATCTGAAGACACTGCGCATCGCCAGGAGAATTGCCGAATGAATCTGCGCATCTTCGATGATCTGGAAGGCCTCTCCCGCGCCGCCGAGCGCGCCATCCGGCAAAGCGGCGCGCGCACCATCGCCCTCACCGGAGGCTCCACGCCCAAGCGGCTCTACGAGCTCCTCGGCGAATCACTGCCCGAGGACGTCACCTGGGTGCTCGTCGACGAGCGCTATGTCCCGATGACCGACCCACAGTCGAACGCGGCCATGATCGAGCGGACGTTGTTTCGGAAGGGACTGCCGGAGCGCTGGCTGCGCTTTCGAACCGAGCTCGAAGATCCGGCCGAGACGGCGCGCGTGTTCGAGGAAGAGTGGAAGGCGCTCGGTCTGGCCGAGCTCGATCTCGTGCTCCTCGGCTGCGGCGACGACGGCCACACCGCGTCCCTCTTTCCCGGCACCCCTGTCCTCGACGTCACCGATCGCGTGGCCAGCGAAGTCTTCGTGCCGCGCCTCGATCAGTGGCGCGTGACCCTCACCCTCCCCGTGATCCGCGAGGCGCGCATGCGCATGGTCCTCGCCGCCGGCGAGTCGAAAGCGACCATCGTCCGCGAAGTGCGCGAAGGCGCCGACTACCCCATCGGCCGCGCCACGAAAGACGTGGAGACCTGGTGGATGGTGGATCGCGCCGCAAGTCCGTCGTGAAGCTGGGGATCGCTGGCGTCCGCGCTTGTTGACGCTCAAAGGCGCGTCACAAAAAAAGGCGCGGGCAGGATGCCCGCGCCTCCATTTACTTCTGCGAAAGAAATCTACTGGCCCGGCACGTAGGTCGGGTCTTCGGTGCGGTTGTCGATGGTGGAGCCGTAAGCGAACACGCGGCCTTCGCCGGTGATGACCTTCACGTTCACTCGCCCGTTGTAAACCGTGCCCAGCCCCATCTGCTCGAGGATGCGGTCGAACTGGCGGTACTCGTTGGCGCCCAGCGGGATTGAGGTGACCACGCTGACCTTCGTGTCGGGCTCCACCGCCGTCACTTCGATCGTGGCCGGATGACCGGTCACTTCCACGAAGCCGACGTTCGAGCGGTATTGCGGCGACTGCTCGAGCTGCAGCACCTCGAGGCCGCGCTCGCCGAAGCCGACGGCGTCCGCCTGGGTCACGCCGGGGATGAACTGCCCCTTCGTGCCGCCGTCCAGCTCGCGGCTGAACGTCTGGGCGGTGAGAACCAGTGACGAGCCCGCGGGCGCGGTCGCCACGACGGAGCCGCCGTTGAGGTTGAGATTCCAGAGCGTCGGCAGCACGTCGTTGATGGCCCGCACCTGACCCGGGTTGAGCGTGATCTGCACCGGCGTCGTGCCGGCCAGCGGCGTGGACTGGCCACGCTCGTAGTAGTTCAGCGTGGCCGTGACGGCGGTGTTGCCGCCGTTGTAGATGCGCATGTGGCTGTGGAAGTTGCGGTCGGAGGCCACGAACTCGGCCATGCCCGCCAGCACGTATCGCTCCGCGGTCGTGCGCGCGGGCTGCACCGGGAAGACCATCAGCGGATCGTTGGTGTTGTTGTTCAGCACCGAGGCATACGCCGAGACTTTGCCTTCGGTGGAGGTGGCTTCCACTTCCACGCGGCCGTCTTCCAGCGGGATGTCGCCGAACAGCGCGGTCATGCTGGTCTGGAAGTGGCCGAACGCCGAGAGCTCACGCGTCGTCTGCGCGAGGACGTTGTTGTTCCCGTCGAGCAGCTTGGCCAGGAGCGAGACCGGCTTGCCCGAGCCCTCCACGAAGCCGACATTGGTCCGGTACGCGGAGCTGTTCGCCACCTGCTGGAGGCTGATGCGTCCCAGCGAGTCTTGGGCGATGTTGCCGACGAAGCTGTTCAGCCTGAGGGCGGGGATGAACTGCCCCAGCGTGCCGCCTCCATCGATGGCGTAGGTGCGGCTGGAAGCGAAGGTGTCGAGTGGATTGAGGCTGTTCAGCGGGCGGATCTCGATCGTCCCCACGCCACCTTCGCCGAGCATGCCTGCGCCGTACCACGACGAAACGATGTCGTCGAAGGCCAGCGTGTCGCCGGCGGCGATGGTGACGTTGGTCTTCTTGCCCTGCTCCGTGCCGTCGGTCTGCGACGGCGTGTACGAGATCTCGTAGTCGATGCTGTCGAAGGAGACGTTCACGATGCGCACATCCGAACGGAACGGGCTGCCGATGCCTTGGGCGTGTGCGACCGCGGGGATGATCAGCGTGCCCGGAGGCGGGTTGCCGTCACGCGGGTCAGGGGAGACCGGCGTCACCAGACTGAGGCCGAAGGGCACGTACGAAGAAGAGGAGCCGCCGTTGGTGGTCACTTTGCCCGCGGCCGGACCGTTCGTGCGCTGCACGAGGATGGTGGCGGTCTTGGATCCGACGCCGAGGCCGCCCGGGCTGATGGTGAACTGCACGGTCGTGCCGCCGGCCGACAGCGCACCGCTGGCCGGGAACACCGTGATCCACGGCACGTCCACGGTGATGCTGAACGTGTCGTTGCTCGTGGCGCTCTCGCCGAAGCCCGGCACGAGGTAATCCTGCACGAACGTCTGCGTCGTTCCCTCGGGGACGCTGATCGCGAACTGCGCGCTGTTCGCCGGCGGCGGCGTGGTGACGACCGTCGTGGCCGTCAGCGAGTAGCCTGAAGGCTGGCCGGTGCAGCCGGAGATGGCCCGCACGCGGTAGTAGAAGCGCTTGTCCACCGTGATCTCGTTGTGCGCGGGGATCGCTCGCGAGAGCGCGTTGGGCACGCTGAACGTCCGGAGGTTCGCGGTGAAGTCGGCGTTGGTCGCCTCCTGCAGCTCGAAGCTCGGCGTCACGGCCAGATCGCCGGTCCATGAGACTTCGTAGCCCGAGGCCGCGTTGGTGATGGCCGGGGAGCTGGCCAGCGGCAGGACGATGGGCGGACAACCGACGGTGATGGTGATCGTGGCCGAGCCGACCTGGCCGCAGGGGTTGGTGATCAGCACCCAGTAGCCGAACGCGCCGGATGAGGTGAACGGTCCGACGGCTAGGCTGGCGTTGTTGGCGCCGGCGATCGGCTTGGCCGGATCGCCCGACGCTCCTTCGTACCACTGGAAGGTGAACGGCGTTCCGCCGGCGGGGAGGACGGAGATCGTCGCTCCTTCGCCGAGGATCACGTTCACCGCCGTGGAGGCGCTGCTGATCGTGGGGGGGACGCAGTTCGGACTGACGGTGATGGTGATCGTGGCCGACTCCACGTGACCGCAGGCGTTCTGCACGCGCACCCAGTACTTGTACGCGCCGGCGATGTTGAACGGTCCCTGCGGCAGCGCCGGTCCGGTGGCATTCGGCACCGGCGTGCTCTGATTGGGCGACTCGCCCGTGTACCACTGATAGGTGAACGGTGCGTCGCCCGCGGCGGTGACGGAGAGCGTCGTGCTCTGGCCGGTGGTGATGGTGGTGGAGGGCGAGTTGCCGGTGATGCTGGGAGGAACGCAGGTGGAGCTGACCGTCACGGTGGCCAGCGCACTGTCGTCCTGTCCGCAGTTGTTGCTGACGCGCACCCAGTAGCTGGTGGTGGTCTGCAGCGAGGGAGTGGTGAAGGAGGCGCTGTTGGAGCCCACCAGGTTGGTGGTGTCGCCGACGGTCGCCGAGCGGTACCACTGGTAGAACGGCTGCGAGCCGTTCGCGGTCACGGTGAGGGTGGTGGAGGTGTTCGGGTTGATGCGCCGGCTGGTCGGCTCAGAGGTGATCTCCGGAGGCGTGCAGGCCGCGGGCGTGACGGTGATCGTGGCGCTGTTCACGCCGACCGTGCAACTGTTCGACACGCGCACCCAGTAGCTGCGCGCGGTCGTGATCGGTGGCGTCGTGAAGGTGCTGCTGTTCGTGCCCACCGGCGTCGTGGTCACGCCGCTGTTGCCTTCGTACCACTGATAGGTGCGCGGCGTGTCGCCGTTGGCGGTCACGGAGAGTTGCCGCGGCGATCCGAAGTCGACCGTTCCACCACCGGAAGGGGTGACGGTCGTGACGGGAACGCAGGCGACGCCCGGACCGTACACGGCGGTCAGCGCTTCTTCATCCCACGGCCCGAGTTGCGCGCCGTTTGCGGTGGGCACTGAGGAGTTCATGATGCCGGTCCCGCTCGGCGTGCCCTGGTTCGAATGACGGAATGCCAGAGCGTGGCCGAGCTCGTGGGTCAGAACGGCGTTGAACGTGTTCTGGTTCGTGACCGTGCTGCGAATGACGACGTCGGCCGAGATGACGTCCCAGAAGGTCTCCCCCCGAAAGACGTGGTCGAAGGGGGGACCGCTGAAGTAGATGATGCCGCAGCCGAGAGCGCCTTCGCAGGAGCTATGCGGATTGGTGCCGTCCCAGTTGAATACGATGTCGTTGACGTCGTCGTTGTCCTGGTTGCTCTGGGTCCCGAGACCGACTTCGTCGAATGAGACGAACGAGTTCGGGTGATTGGTCCACGCCGCAAATGCGGCGTTGAGTCCGGCCACGGTGTCGACCACCGGCTGGACGTTGTTGATTGTGAAGCCGATCGTGCAACCGGCTTCGCATCCTTCCCACCGTTTCGGCGTGTTCCCGACGTCACTGAATACATATGCCGACGCCGCGGCATTGGTGGCCGGCTTCAGCCTCATCGAGGCCCCGGTAGTCGCCACGCGAGGGCCGCGTTTGAAGTCGCCGGTGAGAATGGATTGGACGAAGGTTCGTGCGTCGCGCGCGTCGGCAGCTTCGCCGCTCGGGCTCTCGATCCCGCGGGCGTCGCGCACAAGCACGCTGTTGTTGCGCTCGAAGCGATACTGGCCGAGGGCCATGAAGGCGGTGTAATACGTCCCGTCATCCCGCTTGCGCAGGAAGGTCAGCACGCGGGTGCCGCGCTCATATCGTGCCGAACCCGAGATTTCCATCCCGCGGCCGTTGACGAATCCACCGACTTCGCTGATCACGATCGTTCCGGAGGCCGTTCCCTTGAGCACCTGTTCGACCCGGAGCCGGTGATCGGTGAGGATCATGCGGTCGGACGCCTCGCGGGAGGCGGAGTCGAGCACCGTCGCCACCACGACCAGATCCGCGCGGCCGAGGAGCTCGGCGTCGGTGGGCAGGTTGAAGGTGGCTGCGGAAGCGGTAGCGGTGAGGAACAGCAGGAGTACGGCGGCTGCGGCGTGGCGCATCAAGGATTTCCCTCCGGGACTGGCGGCTGACGGGCGTTATTGTAAGGGATGGCCTTTGTGACCAGGATCACAAAGCGCTTTGCGCTATTCTAGTGAGGCCATGTCCGACCCCGCCCCGATTCACGAGCATGCGCTCAGCAACCTCCGCTATATCCGGGAGGCCATGGAGCGGGCCAGCTCGTTCACCTCCATTCCCGGCTGGGGAGGCGTCGGCATCGGGCTCACGGCCCTCGGCGCGGCCGCGCTGGCCCATCCCGTGGCCGGTACGCGGCGCTGGCTCCTGATCTGGCTGGCCGAGGCCGTCGTGGCCGCGGTCATCGCCCTGGTGGCCATGATCCGCAAGGCCAGCCGGGCCAACGTTTCCTTTCGCGGTGTGGCCTCGCGCCGCTTCTTCAGCAGCTACTTCGCGCCTCTCGTCGCCGGCGCGGTCCTGACCTACGTCCTGGGACACGCCGGACACTTCGAGTTGCTGGCCCCGACCTGGCTGCTGCTTTACGGCGTGTCCTTCATCAGCAGCGGGGCCTTCTCCATCCCGGTCGTGCCGGTGATGGGCATCTGCTACATGGTGCTCGGCGTGGCGGCGGCCTTCGTCCCGCCCGGCGCCGGCAATGTCTTGATGGCCGCCGGCTTCGGCGGCCTGCACATCATCTTCGGTTCCATGATCGCCAGGAGGTACGGTGGCTAGAGCAGCACGCAAACCAGTGGAAAGTGCGCCGAGGAAGCAGCCGGCGGAATCGGCGGTGCCTGATTTCGACCGGCTCATCCATGAGAAGACCCGCCTGGGCATCGTCAGCGCCCTGGCGGTCAACACGACCCTGACCTTCAATGAGGTCAAAGGCATCCTCAAGACGACCGACGGCAACGTGAGCGTGCACGCGCGGAAGCTTGAGGAAGCCGGATACCTGACCTGCAGGAAGTCATTTGAGGGCCGGATGCCCAGGACCGAGTACTCGCTCACCGCCGCCGGCCGCAAGGCGCTGGAGAAATATCTCGGACACATGGAAGCGCTGATCAAGGCCACGCGCGGCGGCTAACGGCGTCGGATCACCGTCCTGATGGTGAGGGGAGAGACGAAAGCGTTTCAAGAAGCGTGGACGCTTTCTCACGAGAGGTCGACGTTCGCCACACGTGATACATGGCGAACGTCGATGGAGGTTGGGCGACGGTCAGCGGGCGACGTTCATTCGCACGTGAGGGTGGCCTTCGCGTTCGGCCCGAATCCAACGCCTCGCGCGTCTTTCTCACACGAGAGGAAGGTCACGGTGGCCGCCTTGAGCCCGGCTCCCCGCAACGCGCATTGTTGGTCGAGATTGGGAAGGATCTCACGCAGGTACGGCGTGGTGGCCGCGTCGGCACGAGTCAGCGCACGCCCAAGCGGTGGACAGGGGGTCTTCTCATTGCCGGCCTGCATCGGCAGGTTGGCGATGGTCACCACAGGCCGCGCCGGGATGTCGATCATGATGGCGCGAGCCGTGGCCGCGGTCTCACCGAAGATGATCTCGATGTCCACCTCGGGTCCGTTCTTTCCCCAGGAGGCCGTCACCTTCACTTTCACTTTTGGACGCGCGGCGGGACCGGCGGTGTCGTCGATCCGAGCGGGCAGTGTGGCCACGACGCGGCCGGCGGAAGAGGTGAAGCGGGCTTCCTTGCCGATGACGCTCACGCGATAGAAGCCTTCAGGAATGGCGAAGCCCTTCCCACCCATGTACATGAAGAGCAGGTCGCTCCCCGCGGCCAGTGAGCGAGCGTCGGTCTTCTCCGCTCCCTCTACGGCGGCATTGAGCACGAACCCTCCCTCGCCGCCGGCATACGCGATCGGCAATCGAGCCAGGGGAACCTTGGCCTGCCTTGCGGCCGTGGTCAGCGCGACGGTCGCGGCGTCGCGAAATGCCCGTTCGGGAGCCAAGGCGACATTCGTTTGTGCGTTCACCGGAACCCGGACCAACAGCATCAAGGCGATGATGCTGCCAGTGACCTTCAATACACGTTGCCAAAAAGAACTCTCTCTCATTATGGTGCTCTCACTTTCTGACGCGGAAGGCGGCATGTTCGATCCGCCGAATGGGCGCGTCGATGAGTAGTGAGAGCGGTCCTGAATTCATTACAGAACGTTCGAGTTGATATTCATTGAACGAGGAGGACGCATCCTTCCCGCATTGCAATCGCAATGAACAAGCGGAACGCCGGCGTCCCGTCGGCTGGCCCGTGGGCGTCTCGCCCGCGCTTCTCCCGGGCGACGAGGACGGCGGCGTTCCCTTTGCAACCGAACAACACGCAGTACGACGTCTGCAGAAAAACCTCGGCGAGCTCTTCGTGTCCATATCCATGGATGCTCCTTGGGACGCACAATGAATCCTTCTATGGAGCTGACGAATCAGGAAAGGGAGGTCCCCATGTCTTCGACACGCATTTGCGACACCTGCGGAAAGAGCAAGCCGCTCTCCGGCGGCAAGACCTGCCGCGATGGTCATTTCTTGTGCAAAGACTGCGCGTATGGTCACGAGCACTGCAAGATCTGCGGACATACACTGCGTTGAGCTCGTCCGGGTGGCCGCTCAAAGCCAGCGTCGTACCCGGCCCTTGTAGGCCGTGTACGCGCTGCCGAAAATGGCCTGGAGAATCTTCTCTTCGCGAGAGATGACCAGGCGGTCCAGGAGCACGGCCAGAAGCAGCGCCGATCCCAGCACCCACGCACTATTGACCATCAGCGCGAGCGCGGTCATGAACGTGCACATGGTCAGGTAGAGGGGATTGCGCGTCCAGCGGAAGGGTCCCTCGGTGACGAGGTGCAGGGGACTCTTCCACGGCTCGACCGGAGTGCGGTGCTTGCGCATCAACAGCAGAGCACGAAGACCGAACAGTCCCGAGAGGACGAGCAGGAGACCGCCCGCGCTCATACCCACAAGGAATGAGTAGGGAGCCAACGGCCAGGGCCGGACATACTGCAGCCCGGCGCCGGTGAGCAGGCAGGCCACGAGCAGCAGCGGCGGCGGGATGATTCGACGGGGAGAAGGAGCGTTCGGCATGTCTGAAGTTTAAGGCGGGGTCATGCGAGGGGGCAGGTTGTCGAGCATCCCCAGCATCACCGTTCCGCGCCTTCCAAAACACGAGGAATGTGGCACTCCCGCTTGACATCCTTCCGCCCGTGGGAGACCATCCGCGACTCGTTCGTCGGTTCTCGAAAATCCAATTCGTTCAGTGCGGAGGACGTATGTCCCGGAAGTCCGCAGTCCGCCAGTTCCTGGCGTTGATTCTTGTTGAGTTCGTGCTTTTCCAGCCCCTGGCCTCGATGCGGCAGCCCTTGTTCGGAGTGGCCTTCGGAGTGGCCCAGGCCGCACCGCGGCCCGTTTCGGCGGCGACACCGCTCGCTTTGGCCGGCATCGGCGAAGAGCAAGTCCCCGACCCCGTGCAGCCGGCGCTCCGGACCGATGCCCTGACCGGGCCGGTCGTCACCAGTGCCGGGCTCGACGTCTCCGTCGCGTTCGCGGACAGCGCGACCTCCAGTGCCGATTTCCCGACACCCTGGCAGGGCGCACCGAACGTGCTCTACCTCGGCGGGGGCACGCCGGTGAACGCGGGCGCCATCCGCATCGACAACACGTCCGGCGCCGCCGTTCCGATCGAGCGTGTCTCGGTCGACCTGCGTCGCGGCAACGCCGTCTTCTCGCTCTGGACGAACTTCGTCATTCCCGCGCACGGCTCGGCGATCCTCACGCAGACCGCGCCGGGGAACTTCGACACCAGCGCCTACCCGCTCGTGGCCTGCGGCGAAACCCTGCCCGCGAATGCAGGCGTTCCGAAGATCTCGGTCACGATCGCCGGCACTACGGAGTCGTTCCTGGACTCCGCACATGTGCTCGACACCGGCGGCTTCGATTCATCCTGCCGCGGCAATGAGTCGCTGCAGTGGCGCGCCGTGGGCACGCGCGGTCTCGACGCGCCGTCCGGCACACTCACCTTGACACCTGCCACACTCTCCGGCTCGGGCGGGTCGCCGCGCACCGTGACGGCGCGACTTCGGGACGCGAACGGAGCTTCCCTCGCGAACGTGCTCGTCGACTTCCTCGCCGTCAGCGGTCCGAACGCGGGCCAGACCGGCCAGGCCGTCACGGACAGCCTCGGCAACGCGCGTTTCACCTACACAGGCACCGCGCAAGGCGCGGACGTGGTGCATGCCTCCGTGACGAACGGCAGCGGCGGAACGTTGGTCTCGAACGACGCCACCATCACCTGGACGACCGCCTCGTGCGGTCCGGACGTCCCACTGCCCCCGAGCGGCCAACCAGGGCTGTTGTACATCGGGGCGACGCGCGTGCAGTACAGCGACCCCATCGAGCTGGCCGCGCTCCTCACGGATCCGACCGGTGCGCCGGTCGCGGGCCGCACGCTCACCTTCACCTTCGGCACGACGACGCTCACCGCCGTGACCGATGCCACCGGCGTGGCCCGTGTGGCCACCGTGGCCACAGTTCCGCCGTCCGAGGTCGTGGCTTCCGTGGAGTACGCCGGGTCGACGGAGCTGCCGGCGATGCGCGTCACCCAGAGCATCACCGTGGAGCGTGAGGACGTCCTCCTCGACGTGACCGGCAAAACGCTCCTCGGCACTGCCGTGCCGCAGAACGTCAGTGCGAAGCTGCTCGATCCCGATTCGCTCGTGCCCCTCGCGGGCAAGACCGTCACCTTCACCGTGGGCGCGGTCTCCGCGACCGCAATCACCGACGCGAACGGCAACGCATCGACGACGCTCATCCTCGGTCCCGATCAAGTCTCCGGACCGGGATCGCTGACCGTCTCCTTCGCGGGCGATCCGTATTACGAGCCGGCCTTCCGGACCGTGGCCGTCACCATTTACCTCTCCACCTCCTTCGTGGTCTGGGGCGGCAACAACGCAAAGTTGAAGCTCGGCGACCGCGTGAACTTCTGGGGAGCGCAGTGGGAGTCGCAGGTCCTGCAAGGAGACTTCCCGGCGAACGCGAGCTTCAAGGGCTTCGCCGATCCGATCGCGCAGATCCACATCTGTCAGCCCACCGCAACACGGCAAACTCTCACGCCGACCTGCTGGATCTCGAAGGGCGGACAGAGCTGGCCACCTCCGGTTTCGATCCCGTCGTACATCGAAGTGATCGTCTCCACCGTCATCGCCAAGGGCGGCAACGACATCTACGGCAACATCGCCGCGGCCGTGGTTGTGAAAGTCGAGCCGGGGTATGACCCGGTCCCGGGCAAGCCGGGCTCGGGGACGATCGTCGCTGTCATCGAAGACAGCGGCGTCTTCCCACCGCCCGCGTTGATCACCGCGACGCAGACACAGCCCGCGACCGTGCTGCCGAACGAGTCGTTCACCGTCACCACCACCATTGCCAACGCGTCGACGGCCACCGCCGCAACGTCGGTCCGTCTGCAGGAGACGCTCGACGGTCTGTCGCCGAACGCGGTCACGCGCGACCTCGGCACCATCGCGCAGGGGGGCAGCCAGACGACGTCGTTCCAGACCATGGCGCCGTCCATTCCCATCCGCGCCGCGAGCGAGACCCCGGCCGAGTACCTCCGCCGCCTTTCCTCGCTCAACGGGCGCGTCTACACCTCCGCGGGACAGGTGACGTTCAGCGACGCGAATCAACAGCTCTACAACCCGGTGGCCGTCTCCTCGCGAAGCGTGCTCACCCTTCCCGTGCTGACGCTTTCGCTGTCCGGTCCGGCCGTGGTCAGTCCCGGTTCGCCCGCGCCTTACAAAGTCACGATCACCAACATCGGCTCTGCGCCGGCGACCGCGAGCATCGAACTGACCCTTCCGGACGGGACGCTGCGCACGTTCAGTGTCGCGGACCTGGTTCCCGGTTCGAGTTTTGCGCAGATCGAGAGCTTCTCGCCGGCGGCCATCGCGCCCAAGGGCGCCGCCGAAACGACCGAGGAGTATCTGGCCCGGCTGCGTCAATCGGACGGGCAACTGCTGACCACGCGGGCCTCTCTGACGTGGCGTGACGGCCGCGGCAACGCGTACGGTGACATCGGCCAGCAGATCTTCGCGAGCCGCATCCGTGTGCCGGTTCTGACCTTCACCACCGAGGCGCCGGCGACAATCCTGCCGACGCAGATCGCGAACGTGCGCGTCCACGTGCGCAATGACGGCGGTTGCACGGCCACATTGAGCAACCTGCAGGTGACGAACCCCGACGGGACCGTGACGCCCGCCCCGCAGTTCGTGCTGGCCTCAGGGGCGTCCACCACGATTCCCACCACCTGGCGCGTGCCGGAAGTTCCGAAGCGCGACGACGATGGCGAGTCCGACGCGCAGTACCTGTCGCGGCTCGAGGCGGTGGACGGCAGCAACCTCGACTTCGCGATCACCCTGGACTGGTCCGATCCGAGCGGTGCCGTGTACGGACCGACCACGGGCGCCGTGCAAGCGCACGAGATCCTCTCCATCGTGCCGGTCACGCTCACCGCACCCGCGACCGCGGTGGCGGGCACCAGCATCACCTACACCGTCGGCGTGAGGAACGCAGGCTCCGCCGGTGCTCCGCAGACCGACCTCACGCTCACGCTGCCGGACGGCAGCATCCAGAAGCCGGCGGTGCCGGCGCTGGCGCCCGGTGCGACCTTCGAGACGAACATCAGCTACGTCATTCCGGCCACGCAGGCCGCGGGGGCCATTCACGGCGACGCTTTCGTCATGTGGACGGACAGCGCCAGCAATGGATACGGCCCGTTCGAAGCGAGCGCCGCGACCGACGTCACCAACCCCACCGCGTTCAATTCGCTGGTGCTCTCGCCGGCCATCGCCGGTCCGAACGTGAAGGGCACGACCCAGACCATGACCGCCACGCTGACCGGTCAGGCCAACGTTCCGCTCTCCGGTGAGGTCGTGCAGTTCACGGTCACCGGGGCGAACACGGCCAGCGGCTCGGGCACCACGAACGCCGCGGGCGTGGCCACGTTCACCTACACCGGCACGAACCCCGGCGCGGACAGCGTGACGGCCACCGCCGGCACGGCGGTGTCGAACACGGCCGCGGTCAACTGGATCGCGCCCGTGCAGAGCATCTCCACCACTCCCATGTTCGCGCGGTTCTTCTTCACCAACGGCTCGGGGACGTTCAACACGCCTCCCGGCACCGTGCCCGCGTTCATCCAGGCCTTCCCGACGATCAACTTCAATCCGCCGGCCGGAACGGTCCCTGGCAACACGTCGGGGGTAGGCGTCAACACCCGCCCCTTCACGAACGTGACCACGGATCTCAACGGCAACTTCACCGGCACGATCATCGCGCAGAACAACGTTCTGCAGGCCGGCTCCGGCTCACTGACGGATTTCCAGGCCGTCTTCACCGGCTCGCTCACCGTGGCCAGCGCGGGACAGATGGCCATCAGCTTCTTCTCCGATGACGGCTTCATCTTCGGCGTCGGCGGCGGAGCGACACGCGTCAGCGGCCCGATGCTGAACGTGCCCGCCGGCAACGTCACCCCCTTCGAGCAGCTGGCGGTCATGGGCGCATACAACGCGCCGACCGGGCCGGTGGGTAACACGATCGTGGTCAGCTTCCCGGCGGCCGGCTCGTATCCGTACGAGGTCGACTACTCGGAATGCTGCGGCGGACAGCTCGCGCTGACGGTCGCCGCCGGAAACGTGAGCAGCCGCGGCCTGCCGCCGACCGGCTCGCTGAAGCTCTCGCCCCTCAATCTCACCGCCAAGCCCACCGGCCAGACGCAGACGCTGACCGTGGAGGCGTTCGATGCCTCGGGACTCCCGGTCGCGAACGCTGGGCTGGCGCTGATCGTCAACGGCCCGAACGCGCGGGAGATCCCGGGCACCACGGACGTGACCGGCCGCGCCACGTTCTCCTACACCGCCACGCGCGCCGGCACCGACACCGCGCAGGCCATCGGCCGCATCTCAGGCCTCGGCACGTACTCCAACATCGTCAACGTCCCCTGGAGCGTGGGGTCGGGGAGCAGCGATCCCGATCCCGAGTTTCCTCCGGGGCCGGGCAACATCGGCATCATCGTGACGCAGGGCTGGATCGGTGCGCCGCTCATCGGCAGCACCATCACCACGCGCACGAACATCACCGTGGCCTCGGGGATCTCGCTGGTCTCCGGCCGTCTCGACATGTGGCCCAGCGACAGCCCGTCCGAGGTGCAGGTGTTGCGGCCGACCATCACGGGGGGCGGGACGCTGGCGGTGATCGATCCCACGGTGCTGGCCAATGGTGAGTATGTCCTTCGCCTCACCGGCACGTTGTCGAATGGAACGCAGCAGACCAGCCTGATCGTCTTCAACGTCACCGGTGACAACAAGCCGGGACGGGTGACGAAGTTCGTCACCGACCTGCGCCTGCCGATGGCGGGCATGCCCATCACCATCTCGCGCCGCTACGACAGTCTCGAGCGCGCCAAGGTGGGCGACTTCGGCTACGGCTGGTCGCTGGTCACGGCCGTGCGCCTGGAAGTGAACAAGAGCAACGACGTCACGTTCACGTTCAACGGACGGCGGCAGACCTTCAAGTTCACTCCGCAGTCGTTCGGCTTCCCCTTCTCCTTCTTCCTGCAACCGAAGTGGACCCCGGAGCCGGGGTCGTACGGCACGCTCACCGCCGAGAGCTGCGGCCTGCTCATCCTCTCGCAGGGACAGTTCACCTGCTTCCTGGACACCGTGGGCGGCGGCTTCCACCCCAGCACCTACACCTACACCGACCCTTATGGACGCCAATACGTGATCGGCGCCGACGGGCAGTTGCTGCTGGTCAAGGACCTCAACGGCAACACGCTGACCTTCACCCGCGACGGGATCGTCAGCAGCGCCAGCGGCATCACCGTGCCGTTCACGCGCGACTCCAGCGGCCGCATCACAAAGATCGTCGACCCGGCCGGCAATGCCTACGACTACACCTACGACGCCACGGGCGACCTGACGGCCGTGCACTTGCCGCAGACCGCCAACCCCGTGCAGTACGAGTACGCGACGGGCCACTATCTGACGAAGGAGATCGATCCGCGTGGCGGTTCGACCGCGGCCACGTACTACGCCGACGGCCGCCTGCAGAGCGAGACCGATCGGATGAACAACACCGTGCAGTTCGCGTACAACACCACCGCGAACACCGTCACGTACACGTACCCCGACGGCGGGATCATCGTCGTCACCAACAACAGCCTGGGCAAGCCGGTCAGCGTCAAGGACCAGCTCAACCGCACCACCTCGTTCACCTACGACACGAACGGCAACGTGCTCACGCGCACCGACGCGCTGGGCAAGATCTGGACGTTCACCTACGACGCGAACGGCAACGTGCTCACGGCGAAAGATCCGCTGGGGAATGTCACGAAGAAGAACTGGGCCGCGGACGGGCGGCTGCTGAGCGCCACCGACGCGCTCAATCAGGTGAAGACGTTCCAGTACGACACCAAGGGCAACGTCACTTCGTTCGGCGACACGATCGGAACGCTCATCGCGGCCACCTATGACGCCAAGGGCAATCAGACCAGCATGACCATGCCCAGCGGGCAGACCGCGCAGTTCGGGTTCGACCCGTTCGGCAACGTCACCTCGATGACGGACCACAGCGGCTTCTCGAGCTCACTCGAGTACGACGCCACGGGTCAGCTCACGAAGTTGAGCGACGCCAAGCACGGCGACATGCTCCTGGCCTTCGATGCCTTCGGCAACGAGACGCTGCGCCGCGACACGCAGGGCCACACGATCCAGTACACGTACGACATGAACGGCAACCGCAAGACCGAGGCGGACGCGAACGGGAATCCGTTCACGCACGACTACGACGCCAGCGACCGCCGCATCCGCACCACCTTCCCGGACGGCCGTAAGGTCGAGCTGGCCTACGACTACGCGGGGCGGGTCACCACGCGCACCCACGAAGACGGCGATGTCGACAAGTACGTGTGGGACAAGGCCGGCCAGCTCACGAGCATCACCAGCGCGTTCGGTACCTCCTCCGCGGTGACCACGGCGTTCCAGTACGATCCGGCCGGGCGCCTGAACAGCGTCACGGACGGCCGCAACAACACCACCGTGCTGACCTACGACGACGCGGGACGGGTGAAGACGATGCGCGACCCGGCCGGCCGCAGCATCACTTACACCTACGACGCCAGGGACCAGATCACGGCGGCCACGCGCGCCGACAACGTCAAGCGTGAGGTGCGCTACGACGAGCGCGGGCGCCCGGTCACCCTGATCCAGCCCGACGGCACCACGTTCCGCAATGTCTTCGACGGCATGCACCTCACGCAGACCATCGATGAGAACAACAAGATCACGGCCTTCACGTACGACAACCACGGCGAGCTGGCCACGCTCACCGATCCGGCCGGCAACGTGACCAGCTACTTCCGCGACGTGGTCGGCAACCTCACCGGCGTGCGCGACGCCAACGGCCACGACACCACCTACGAGTACGACAACGGCGACCGCATGGTGAAGAAGATCCTTCCCGATGCGAGTTACGAGCAGTACACGTATGACGCGATCGGGCATCTGGCCTCGGTGCGTCTCACCGACGGCAACGTCAATCGTTACGTGTGGGACGGGCTGGATCGGCTGACGCGCATCGAGTACTACAACGGCACGGTCGAGTCGTTCACGTACACGCCCACCGGCAAGCGCGAGACGGCCACCGGATCCACCGGCATCACGCGCTACGAGTACGACCCGCTGGACCGGCTGGTCAAGATCACCGAGCCGATCGGCGTGGTCATCGCCTATGGCTACGATGCCGCGGACGACATCACCTCCATCACCACACCGCGCGGCGTCACCCGCTACACGTACGACGTGCTCGATCGCGTGAAGACCATGACCGATCCCAGCGGCGGCGTGACCACGTACACCTACGACCTGGGCGGCCGCCTCACGCAGCGCCTGCTGCCGAACGGTGTGATCAGCGACTACACCTACGACACCAGCGATCGCCTGACCGGCGTGGCGCATCACCTCGGCGCCGCGGCCTCGTTCGAGTCGTTCGTCTACACGCTCCAGCCGAACGGCCAGCGCATCAGCGTGCAGGAAGTGAGCGGCACGCGCACGAACTGGACGTACGACGATGCCTATCGCCTGATCCGCGAGACGGTGGCCAACGCCTCGGGAACGACGATCTCCGAGCTGGCCTATGGCTACGACCGCGCCGGCAACCGCACGTCTTCGACGGCCAGCGGCGTGACCACGCTCTATCAATACAACCAGCTCGATCAGCTCACCTCGGCGGGCTCGGTGCAGTACACCTACGACGACCGCGGCAACCTGGTCGCGGTCACGGACGGCGCGAGCACCACCACCTATCAATACGACCCGGCCAACCGTCTGGCCACGGCCTCGATGCCCGACGGCACGACGGCGAACTTCGCGTACGACGCGGATGGCCGCATGACCCGCGAGACCCTCGGCAGCGTGGTGCGCAACTACGCCTGGAACGAGCTCAGTGAGTCCGGCGACATCGTCTATGAGTCCGACGCCACCGGCGCGCCGGTGGCCAACTACTCCTACGGCGCGGGCGAGTTGGTGCAGCGCCTCGGGACGACCTCTTCGTACTACCTGCAGGACGGTCTGGGCAGCGTCATTGGCCTCACCAACGCCGCCGGCGCGGAGACGGACCGCTATCGCTACGACGCCTGGGGTCTGACCACGATGGCCACCGGATCGACGCCGAATCCGTATCGCTATCGCGGGCAGTTCAGCGACGACGCCACCAAGCTGCTCTATCTGCGGGCCCGCTATTTCACACCCGGCACGGGGCGCTTCCTGACCCGCGACGTGGCCGACTTCCAACTCGACAATCCGGTCGATCTGAACCGCTACCGCTACGCGGCGTCAAACCCGATCAACTACTACGACCCAAGCGGCTTCTCCGCCGCCGAGTACGGCATGATCTCGCGGCAGAGCGCCGAGAGCTCGACGATCCTCGGCTACCGCGTGGGACGCATGGCCGAGTCATGGATCAGTTGCGCGCTGGTGATCCTCGCGGCGGTCACCGTCGACAGCGTGCTGCGCGGCATGATCGAGCAGCAGATGCCCAGTCCGGTGAACCCCGCCAAGAAGATCTGGCCGGGCACTCCCAATGTCATCACCATCGCCTTCGGCTGGATGGTGAAGCGGCCCGTCGACGTCCCGGGACCGGACTACATGTTCGACCCTTCGACGGAAGTGGGCCGGAAGGTGCTGCTGGAGAAGGCGGCCATGTTCCGCAGTGGACCGCGCGAGCTGAACTGGGCCATGAGCGGTCGTTACGTGAACAAGATCTTCGCTTACCTCGGCGAGAAGATCGGCGGCATCGACGGCGTCTTCATCGGCAACGCCCAGAACCTCGCCGACAAGTGCGACAACCACGCGGAGCGCAAGATCGTCCGCAACGCGAATCCACCTCTCAACGCACTGCTCAGCGTCGGCGCCAGCCGTCCTGTCTGCAGCAACTGCCGCGTGGTGCTCATTCACCGAGTCTTCAAATACGGCGGCTGCTTCGGCCCCATCGGCAGCAACAACCGCTGCAAACCGTGACGTGACGAGTGGCAGAGCGCCGGCAATCCTGCCGGCGCTCTGCCCTCGAGCGTCCGCGACTCACATGCCCACGGGCGTCGCCAGATGCAGCGACTCGACCGTGGAGAGGATGTCGCTCGCGACGAGCTCCGAGTTCATGATGAACGTGTGCAGCGCAGGGACGAGCACGGACGGGTGCGCGGGCGACAAGGTCGTCTCCGACACCGCGAGAATCCCGTCGTTGGGCTCATCCTGAAAGGGCGAGTAGCGGCCCGTGTAGCCCGCGGTGCCGGCGTAAACCCTCACCGCGCCCGACGGAAGTGGCAAGGCAGCCATGAATGCTTCATTCGAGAGAAGCTGCCCCGCGTCCCTGGTCAGGAGCCGGTACAGAGGATTGCGACCGAAGAAGCGGGCCGCTCGGGGCACCCGGTTCGGCGGAGCGAGCAGAAAGCACGCCGCGGGTTGGAGACGGAGCTGAGGGAGGGACGCGCGAATCAGAACGCAGCCCAGCGAGTGCCCGACCAGGACGAACGGCTCGTCGCCGTCGAGAGAAAGGATGCGCTCCACCAGACGTCCCACCGAAGTGGCGAACGGTCTCAGGGTGGAGTAGCCGAACAGGTGAACCCCCAACCCGGCCGCGCGCAAACGCTTCGCCAGGACGAGCTGCGAGAGGGGAGACCGCCCCATACCGTGGACCAGAATTGCCCGCATGAAGGTGCCCGAGAGTATCGCAGTCTCGTCTTCGCAATCGCAGCGACCCGCGTCACGGCGACCGTCCTCTGACTTTGCCAGCGGCTGATGCGGAAGGCGCACACACTCTTGTTGACCGGCTCCCCGCGTGGTACGAACGCACCCCATGACCGTCAAACATCGGACCCCGCCGAGATCCGCATGGTTCCTCCATGCCCGGCGATGGAGAGCCGCCTTCACGCTGAAGGGCTTCCTGCTGGTCGCGGCTCTCGCGGCCACCGCGTGCGCGTCGACGCCTGCACCGCCCGCCTGCGTGCTGCCGGAGAGCGATCGGGCCTGGGTCGATCGCGCCCTCGAAGCGTGGCGATTCGCGTCGCGGGAGATCACGGGCATCGGCCCCGTGCCCAATGTGCAGGTGGTCCTCTTCAGCGCGGACTGCGTGTTGCGGAGCGCAAACGCGTTCAGCAGTCCGAACGCGCAAGGGGTGACCTGGATCGCCAGCCCTCACAGCGGAACCATCGCGCTCCCTGACGGCTCCGAGATTCCATCGGGCGTCACCTCCTACGCCTCGGGCAAGGAGGGTCAGCGGTACTTTGTGATGTCGACGCCCACCGTCTGGCAAGCCGCCGGAGTGGGCGAGGGCGCCGCTCTGCAGAGGACGATGGTCGCGGTGATGCTCCACGAAGGCTCGCACGTGGCGCAGATCGGACCCTACGGCCCGCGCCTCGGCGCCCTCATCGAGGCCAACCATCTCCCGGATTCGTTCAACGATGACGCACTGCAGGGCCACTACAAAACGAATGAGGAGTTCACCGCGTCCATCCAGCGCGAGACGCAGCTCTTCCTCGAGGCGACCGCGGAGAAAGACGACGCGGTGGCCAGGAGCACGGCCCGGGAAGCACGTCGGCTCATGCGCGAGCGGCAAAAGCGCTGGCAGGTGGGGGAGGACGCGTACTGGGTGGAAGCCGAAGACCTCTGGCTGACCTTCGAAGGAGCCGGCCAGTGGACCGGCTACCAGTGGCAGATCCATCCCCGGGGCGGAGCCCAGCCGGCCGAGGAGGTGCTGGCCCGCTTCACGAAGGGCCGTTGGTGGTCCCAGACCGAGGGCTTCGCCGTAGTGATGGCCCTCGACCGGCTCGCCGGTCCGCGCTGGAAGAACCACGCCTTCGGCGACGGCGCAAAAACGGTACTGGAGATGTTGGACGAGGCGCTGGCCGAGTGACACGCCACGAGGGAAGCGGGCGGGTCCCGCTCGAGATCGGGATCACGCGCGGGTCGGGAGAGAGAGGCGTGCGGTGGACTTTAGTCCACCGAAGCTCTTGCGAGACACTTCCCCTCTGCCGTCGCGGCGGCGTCACTGGAACGAGGCTCCCGGCACGGCCGTCCCGAGAGCCTCACCCGGCTTCGGCACGCGCGTCGCGAGTGCCAGGTGGACTCAAGTCCACCGCTCCACAGAGGCTCCCCCAGGATGCCTGGGGCAGGGTCACGGAGCATATCGTCCCGAGGAACGCCGGCGTCTCGCCGGCTGGCCCGTGGGCGTCTCGCCCGCGAGTCTTTCGGGTCACGACCGTTCGTCGCTTGGGTTGACCTTAGGAGCGGCGCAAGATTAACTTCACATTCTGGACGCGCTTGGAGCGATGGT
>JBDTOZ010000191.1:0-4017 GCA_039932995.1 Acidobacteriota bacterium
TCGGCAGGATCGCTCAGTTACGCGAAGCGCGTCGCGTAGCGGCTTCGTTCAACTCGCGCGCACGCTTCATGACGCAGTTCGTGAATCGGTCATTCGATCGCGCCTCGCCGGTGGCACGGTCACGGCGGCGGGCGCTCGGCACGATCTCCCCCCAACTCCTCGCTGCACCCGACGTGGGCCCGCGCCTCGGTCGTCGCAAGCGCTATCATTCGTTCCGTGCGACCCACGCGGGTGAGCTGGGTCCGTTGGGCGACTGAGCGCTGGGTCACACCGCGCGTAGAATGCGTCCGTGCTCATCCGGAAATTCTTTGGCGCAGTGGTTCGTGATTGGGGTTCCCTTGTCACGGGTGCGGCAAGCGTTCCTCTGACGATAGCTGCGTTCTACGCGCAAACAACCGCCCAGCGCACACTATGGGCAATCTTCGCATTCGTTTGTTTCGTCGTCGCTGCCTACCGCATCTGGGCCATGGAGTATCGCAGAGCAGAGGACGCGGAAACTCGCCTATCAAACGCCAGGCCGTGGGTGACGATCGATGGCTACTCAGGCGTTTACCACGAAGACGATGAGACGGGCGAGGAATACTTGGTTGAGACCCTTAACGTGGTCAACAGAGGCGCGGCACCGGCGGTCTCGATTTCGCTACCGGCAATCGAAATGGTTGGCCAGACCGCGCGACTACTTGGAGCCATTCCGAGTCTCGGTCCGAACGAGCACGTCGAAGTGCGTATCCTCCACCTTGATCATCTTCTCGACTGCGTGAAGAAGAAAGTCGGCCCGCCGCCTCGCGGTCAGACATGGTCCGTTCGAATTCCAGTGAGCGTTGAGTATCGCGATCTGGTTCACAGATCGTTTCGCACCGAACACGCCGTCAGCTGCACCGCCCGAGGCATACGCATCGAGATCGTTCATCCGGCCGATCTACCTTAGTGGACTCTGGTCCCCAGCACAGAAGACGAAGACGAGTAGCCGACGATGTCGCCCAACTCGACGGTGGAGCGGACTTCGGCCCTGCGTCTAATAGGCTTGCTTGCACATCCTCTGCGTGGGCCGAAGCCACTCACCTGGGGACGTTGGGCGGAGCGGCCGAAACCCTCAAGGCACCAGCGGCGCGTAAGCTCGCGCCGTCGGCTACTCGAGCAACTTGCGTCCTCGCCACGACCGCGGATCGGCGGGATCTTGCATCGCTTCCGGCACGGTCGCTCACGCCACGTCATGGCGGCGCATCTCGCGCGCACGCTTCATGACGCAGTTCGTGAATCGGTCATTCGCTCGCGTCTCGCCGGTGGCACGGTCACGGCGGTGAGTACTCGGCACGATCTCCCCCCAACTCCTCGCTGCACCCGACGTGGACCCGCGCCTCGGTCGTCGCAAGCGCTATCATTCGTTCCGTGCGGGTCCACGCGGGTGAGCTGGGTCCGTTGGGCGTACACTCGATCCCGCGTGAAAACCGTGTATCTCGACTCACGCGACCTGATTCGTCTCGTCGCCAAAGAGCTGCCTCTGCCACCCACGGAGTTTGCGGCAATTCTCGTTTCGAAGTCGTGGCAGCTGGCGTTCTCGTTTTCGAACATCTGCGAGGTAGTTGTCGTTCAGGAACTACTCGAGACACGCCGACGGCTCCAGGTTCTGCAGTCCATGCCTCACGTGAATATCCTTGCGATGCCGGCGGTCCGCTGTCTCGAGTTCGCTGCCGCGGTTTCGGCCTTCGAGTGCGGCCAAGAACCCGCGTCAGTCGTCCCTTTCGTGTCGCGGTGGCATCAGACCTACACAGTCCCGGGCCAGCGGGACTACCAAGACATGCTCGTGAACTACTCGCTGGTGGATCAAGTGCTTCCTCTCGCAATGCTAAATTCAAACGTCGGCCACAACGTGCCGTGGCGTGCGCGACAACTCCAGGAAGCTGTGGATCGGGATCGAGCAGTAACTGATGCCGTCCGACGCAACCACGAGCGGTTCGCCAACGCCCTCAAGCGGGACCTCGGCGAGTGCGGCATTCCCGCGCCAAGCGCGGGAGTGGCTACCTTCGCGAAGTGGCTGCGCGCCAACGGGTCTCGGTGCCCGGGATGGCAGCTCTTCGATGAGGCGTACCTTGAGTTCTGCACCAATGTGCAGGACACAGTTGACCGAGGTGACATCTCAGACTGGGCACACATCGCCACCCTTCCCTATGTCGAAGCACTCACCTTGGATCGCAGGATGGCCAACTACTGCCGAACTGCGGCCACTCGCCTAGCCCAACGAGGGGGACGTGATCATGCGGAACGGATCTACGCAAACACCGAGGCCTGGCTTCTGAGCACGTGACGCCTAACGTTCTCGGCGTGGCCCGAAGCCGCTCACCTGGGGCCGTTAGCCGGCGACGACAAACCTATCAGGGCGCCAGGATTGAGCTTGCGAGTTGTTCAACCAGGCCATCCGTGTCGGCGACTGGGCTATCCTAGAACCGGATGCGACCGTTCATGCTCGGCGTTGACAGGTTGCGCTCCTTCTGGCGCACTACTCTGGGGCCAAAGCTCTTCTCCGCGGCGGGTTGGATGGTTGTGGTCTACCTCTCGGCTACGATGCTGCTCCAGTACGACAAGGACACGACCGACGTTTCGGGTGCCGCGTTCGTCATAGCGTCGATCTTGGCTGCGCTGGCTTTCACGTATGCCGGCGTGGTTTCCGACGGGGACAAGGACGACGCTACATACGCCGGCGAGCGTCTGTCTCAGGGAGCCATGTTCTTTCTGATGTCCTCACTCCTGAAATACGGGACCATCACAATCCCTAGACAGCTTCTTGCACTGCTGCCCATGACGCACGCCACGCCTGGCGGCAAGAGCGCGCTGCAGTTACTCGTGCTTCTGCTACAGGCTTTTCTGTTCCTCGTGTTCATGAGCGGCATCCTGGTTTCCCAGCTCGGCTACAAGGTCCTTGGGCGCGTTCTCATGCGAAGGATGTCACTCCGGGGTAAGGATGACTATTTCCCTCCGGAGTAGAAGCAAATCGTAGCGGTCGTGAGCCGATTCTACGGCGGCACCAACACTCAAGCGGCTCCGGCCGCCGCCCAACTCGGCCGCTGCAGCCGACGGCCACCGCTTCACCATTGTCGTAGGTGCTACTCTGTTGCCTGCTGCGGCTGAGCGGCAGGCCGTTGGGTGGCCGGAGGAAAGAGTGTCGCGAACGCTGACGTTCGAGATCGAAGGCGGCAAGCCTCTCCACAACCCTCCGTTTGAGCTCGTGCGACAGCTCCTCTCGAGCATCAACCCGAAGGGGCCCTCGTACTTCGTGCTCAGCGACGAGACCGGTTCCTATCTTCAAGCCGCCGGTGCTCGCCTTCGGATGACCGTTGAACACCGACGCGTCACGCCCTTTGGGCTTCAGCACTTTGTTCTTGGAACCGATACAGCAGACGAAACAGAGATATCCATCAACTACAGCGGCGGAGCGATACGTCTTCGTAGAAGCGAAGTGCTCTCACTGTCTCGCGCAATTGAGATCTTCAGAAACTTCTACGAAACCGGCAATCGGCCGGAAGACCTCGCTCGGCGCGAGACCACTGTCGCATTCAAATAGCAGACAGCCACCTGCGTGCATCGGCCGCCCAACTCATAGGACTCTATACCGCATCCCCCGACGCGAAATTCGAGCTGACCGCGAACCGCGTGTGAGGCCGAGGCACGTGTTTGAGAAGTGAACCGGATGCGGTGATGAGTTCAGTTGGACGAAGCCGCGGGCCTCTTGGGGAGAGTATGGCTCCGAGCTGGGTGGGTGGGCACGAGGAGTCGTCGCAGGGCGAGGCTCAAGCGACTGAATCGGGACGAGTGGCGCTGATTCGGACGCCGATGAGAGCCGGTAATGCCCGATCTGGAGAGCGGGTGCCGCGCTCGATCCGCGCGTTCCGGCATGGAGACGAACCTCTCCCGACGCAACGACGACGATGCTCGAGCGAAGAGGTCGGAACAGGTCATTGCGGCGTTCATGAGGTGTCGAACCAGGTACGGTCGCATTGAGGATCGACCTGCGCCATGCGA
>JBDTOZ010000192.1:0-6799 GCA_039932995.1 Acidobacteriota bacterium
GACCCGATCCGCGACCACCTGGTCAGATTGCTACGGATTCTCGCGGTCAGTCACAGCGCTGTACTCCAGCGATGCGGACCTTGGCGGGCTGATCGTTTGAGTCGCTGAGAATTTGTCGCGAGGCCTGACTCCGCACCGAGTGAAGGCGTGGCGGACGTGAGTCCGTTCCGGTACATCGAGCGAACGTCGGAGAGCAGTGTGCCGCATCCGGCACTCGCGCTTTTCGTCGGACTGATCGGCGGGATTCTCTCCACCACTACGTGACCATGCACTCTCCTGGCAGGTGTCGGGATTATTGGATACGTCGGAGCGAAAGTTGATGCTGTTGCGGTGCGCGCCAGCGCGCGCACGGGATCGAGCTCGCTCAGCGTGCTTCGCCGGCGTCGTTCTGAGCATCCTCGAACTTGGAATTGCGACATCGTACGTTTTGCATTTCCGTCTGCCGCGTCGGTCGCCTACGACGCTGGGCAGCACCCGCCAGCCTTCCTCACCTTCTTCGCGCGCGCCGCATCCTTCTTCAGCTCGGGCACGTCGGCGAAGCAGGCCGTGAGGCAGTCGAGGAGCCTGTGATGAAACTCTGATTTCGCGCGCGCTAGCGAGTAGTACATCCAGAGGCCGCTCCTGCGCGTTTTCACGAGCGCGGAGCGTCGCAGGTATGCGAGGTGTCGCGAGATTGTGGGCTGCGGCATCCCGAGAATGATCACCAAGTCACCCACACAAAGTTCTTCGCCGCGAAGCAGGTGGAGGAGACGCAGCCGGGTCGGGTCGGAGAACGCCGCGAACTTGCTGCTGACGGACTTCGCTGCGGGGCGAGGTGGCATCACCGTGATTATACTTGGGGTGATATATCCGCGTATGCGAATATCGTTTGAACGGTTCAACGTTCCATCGGAGAATCATGACGACATCTCAGAAACGGCTGTCCTTCCTTGACCGGTATCTCACCCTCTGGATTTTTCTCGCCATGGCCCTCGGCGTTCTGCTGGGCTACGGGGTCCCGCAGTTCAACCAGGCCATCAATGCCTGGAATGTGGGAGCGATCAGCCTTCCCCTGGCCATCGGCTTGATTCTCATGATGTACCCCCCGCTGGCGAAGGTTCGTTACGAGGAGCTGCATCTGGTCTTCGAGAACAGGAAGGTCCTGGCGCTCTCCCTCGTTCAGAACTGGATCATCGGACCGCTGCTCATGTTCGGCCTGGCGGTGCTGTTCCTGCGAGAGCGGCCCGAATACATGATCGGACTGATCCTGATCGGCCTCGCACGTTGCATCGCGATGGTGCTGGTTTGGAACGACCTGGCGAAGGGCAGCGCGGAGTACTGCGCCGGACTGGTTGCCTTCAATTCCATCTTCCAGGTGCTTTTCTTCAGCGTCTACGCCTGGTTCTTCATCACGGTCCTTCCCGCGAAGCTAGGGCTGCAGGGAGCCGTGGTCGACATCACGATCGGCCAGATCGCGAAGAGCGTATTTCTCTATCTAGGGATTCCGTTCATCGCCGGGTTCCTGACGCGATTCGTGCTCGGCAGATTCAAGGGACTGGACTGGTATCACCGCGTGTTCGTTCCACGGATCAGCCCTCTGACGCTGATCGCGCTGCTCTTCACGATCATCGTTATGTTCAGCCTCAAGGGGGATACCATCGTGAAACTCCCCCTCGACGTGCTGCGCATCGCGACGCCGCTCCTCATCTACTTCGTCGTGATGTTTCTGTTGAGTTTCTGGATGAGCAGAAGGGTGGGAGCCACCTACCCGCAAACGGCCACGCTCTCCTTTACCGCTGCTTCGAACAACTTCGAGCTGGCCATTGCGGTGGCGGTGGCGACGTTCGGTATCGGCCACGGTGCCGCGTTCGCTGCCGTCATTGGGCCCTTGGTCGAAGTCCCTGTTCTCATCGCTCTAGTGAGTGTCGCCCTCTGGCTGCGGCGCGGATGGCATCCCGACGTTGAGGCCGGCGCCCCCGGCTGAGCTTCCACTTTCTCTTGCATGACATTCGCTCGCGCGGATACACTTGAATATCCGCCCGAGCGGATATAGTTCGAGGTGATCTTCCATGACGAAACGCGTCCTCTTCCTCTGCACCCACAATTCAGCCCGCAGTCAGATGGCGGAAGGGCTGCTCCGCAAGACGGGCGGTGATCAGTTCGACGTGTTCAGCGCCGGCACCGAAGAGACCCGCGTGCATCCACTGGCGATCGAAGCCATGCGCGAGATCGGAATCGACATCAGCGGCCAGCGATCGAAGACGCTCGACGAGTTCCACGGCCAGCAGTTCGATTACGTCATCACGGTGTGCGATCGCGCGAACGAGGCGTGCCCGGTCTTCCCGAGCGACACGCAGCGCATCCATTGGAGCTTCGACGATCCGAGTGCCGCGACGGGAACGGACGAGCAACGGCTTCGCGCGTTCCGCAACGTACGCGAGGGTATCCAGCACCGGCTGCGGATGTTCCAGATCGTCAGCGCGAAGAAGTGACGTGATGCGCTGGAATCTGCTGCCGCGCGAGCCGTACTTTTTCGAGGCCTTCGTCTCGATGACGCGCGAGCTGCAGCGAGGCGCGGCGCTCCTCTCAAATGTAGTGCTCATTCTGTTTCCTTTGCGGGACTGGCCGCAGGGGCGTGATCGGTAAGGGCCGCGTCCCGCGACGCGGCCGAGGCACAGGAAGATGCGCGCGCTACTTCTTCGGCGCGCTCATCTTCACGCTCGCTGCCGTCTTGCCGTCCGTGTTCATCTTGGCGACCACGCGCGACCCGACGACAAGCTCGCTCTTCTTCGCCGCGTGACCATCGGCGTGAAGCCAGGAGGTCTTCGGCGTCGTTTCGATGGTGAGGTCTTTACCGTCTGCCGTCTTCATCATGAACTGTGTATCGCTATGGAGCATGGTGACGGTGCCCATGTGCGTGTGGATATGACCCGCGTGCGCGAAAGCGCTGGTTGCGGCGATGACGACGAACAGCGACATCGCAAACAATCTCTTCATGGTGTTGCTCCTTTTCAGTGGTGATGCGGTTGAGTGTGAGTGGGCTCCGAGGACACGTCGCCCCCGGCGAGGAATGCTGCTTCCTGTTGCATCTGCTGCCATTCTTCGGGTGACTTCGGGTTCAGTTTCTACATCTCTGCGATCTACTCGGGCGTGACTTGCGGCAGGTGCCGGATGAAGTGAACGAGCGTCCAGCTCCCCGCCGCCGACTCGGCGGTGCCGTTGCCGAAGCCCTAGATCGGCGTGCGGCGCAGTCGCAGCGCGTTCGCGATGACCGAGACAGAACTAAAGCTCATGGCTGCGGCGGCGATCATCGGGCTGAGCAGAATGCCGAAGAACGGATAGAGCACGCCCGCGGCGATCGGCACGCCAACCGCGTTGTAGACGAAGGCGAAGAAGAGATTCTGACGAATGTTGGACATGGTCGCGTTACTGAGGCGTCGTGCGCGGACGATACCGCGCAGATCACCCTTCACTAGCGTCACGCCAGCACTCTCCATGGCGACGTCTGTTCCGGTCCCCATGGCAATCCCGACTTCGGCCTGCGCGAGCGCCGGAGCGTCATTGATGCCGTCGCCTGCCATCGCCACGATGTGCCCTTCCCGCTGGAGCCGCTTCACGGCCTCCGCTTTTTGGTCGGGCAAGACCTCAGCGATCACTTCGTCGATGCCGAGCTTCGCCGCGACCGCCTTCGCCGTCGTTTCGCTGTCGCCGGTCAGCATCACAATGCGCAGGCCTTCGCGATGCAGCTCACGGATGGCATCGCTCGTCGTCTCTTTCACCGGATCAGCGACACCGATCAGACCGGCCGGCTTGCCGTCGATGACGACGAACATCACCGTTTGCCCGTCCGTGCGAAGCGTCTCCGCTCGCTCGACCAGCTCCCCCGCGTCGATGCCGAGCTCAGTCAGGAGTGTTCGATTGCCGAGCGCGACCTGCTTCCCGTCGACAACGCCGCGAACACCCTTGCCGGTGATGGACGCGAACTCCGAGGCCGGGCGCACGGTCGCGCCGCGCCCCTCGGCGCCACTGATGATCGCTGCGGCCAGCGGATGCTCGCTCGCACGCTCGACGCTTGCGGCAAGGCGCAGAAGCTCGTTCTCCTCGATGCCCGCCACGGCGACGACGGAGGCCAGTTGTGGTTTCCCGACTGTCAGCGTGCCGGTCTTGTCGATGACCAGCGTGTCGACCTTGCGCAGTACTTCGATCGCTTCGGCGTTGCGGAAGAGCACCCCGGCCGTTGCGCCCTTGCCTGCCGCGACCATGATGGACATCGGCGTCGCTAGCCCGAGCGCGCACGGGCAGGCGATGATGAGGACAGCGACGGCATTCACGATCGCGTAAACGAGTCGCGGTTGGGGTCCGACGAACGCCCACACTGCGAATGTCACGATCGCGATGGCGATGACGGCCGGCACGAACCACGCCGCGACCTGATCGACGAGCTTCTGGATCGGCGCGCGGCTCCGCTGCGCCTGCGCCACCATGTTCACGATCTGCGCGAGCAGCGTGTCGGAGCCGACACGCTCGGCGCGCATGACGAGCGAGCCAGTGGCATTCACCGTCGCTCCGATGACGCGATCGTCAGCGTGTTTCTCGACGGGCAGGGGCTCGCCCGTCACCATGGACTCGTCAATGTTGCTCGCTCCCTCGACCACGACGCCATCCACCGGCACTTTCTCGCCCGGCCGGATGCGCAGCAAATCGCCGACGCGGACTTGATCGAGCGCAACGTCCTGCTCACTGCCGTCCTTCGCGACGCGGCGTGCGGTCTTCGGCGCAAGGCCTAGGAGCGCGCGGATTGCCGCACCGGTGCGGCTGCGGGCGCGTAGTTCCATCACCTGCCCGAGCAGTACGAGCGCCACGATCGCGGCGGCGGCCTCGTAGTAGACGCCGACGTTTCCGGCGTGATCGCGGAACGACGCAGGGAAGAGGTACGGCGCGATCGTCGCGACGAGGCTGTAGAGGAAGGCTACGGAAACGCCCAGGCCGATGAGCGTGAACATGTTGAGGTGCCGGAAGACGAGCGAGTTCCAGGCGCGGACGAAGAACGGCCATCCCCCCCACAGAACGACCGGTGCGGAGAGCGCCAGTTCGATCCACGACACCCACGGCATGAGTGCGTGCGGAATCAGGTCGACACCCGGCAGATGCCGCAGCATGACGAAGGCGACGAGGGGCACGGTCAGCGCGGTGCTAATCCAGAAGCGTCGCGTCATGTCGACGAGTTCGGGATTCTCATCCTCGATCTGGATCGTGCGCGGCTCCAGCGCCATGCCGCAGATCGGACAACTCCCCGGCGCGTCGCGCACGATCTCAGGATGCATCGGGCACGTCCACTCGATCGTTGTGGTTGGCCGGATGACCGCTTCCGGCTCCAGCGCCATGCCGCACTTCGGGCATGCGCCGGGATGATCCTGCCGAACCTCGGGGTCCATCGGGCAAACGTACGTCCGCCGAGCACGCGGAGTAGCGGCAGCGACGCGCTGCGGTGCTTTAGAGGTGTACGCGCCAGGGTTTGCGTCGAACTTGGTCTTGCAGGACAATGAGCAGAAGTAGCTCGTCTCGCCGCCATGCTCCGAAAAGCCCGCGGCTCGCGCAGGATCGATCGTCATGCCGCAGACGGGGTCTAGCGCCGTCGCGGCGTTAGGGGTGCTCTGATTGTTCATGGGGGTCGCCTTTAACAATAAGCGCGCTATTTCAGCCTGTCGAGCACGCGTGGAAGATTCCAGGTTCTTACGCTCAGCCTGCACGAACGTGGGTGGCCACACGGAGGGCGTAGAAAATCGGCTCGTCAAAAGTTCCGTGAAATGCGCTGCGGGAAGCGCGACGGTGCGGTGCGACGACGACCGGCTCACGATCGCGGAAAGCAAGGCCACAGTGCACAATGCCGGTATCGCTCCAGCGGCGAAATTGCCGCACTGAACCTGAAACGTACCATGCTTGCCAGCATCACAGGTGCAGGTCCGAACGGTTCACCGGCAGCCGTCGCGCCGGCCGCCGGGATGAGCGAATGAGCCTACTTACAGTCCGAGTGTCCGCACGCGCACTTCCCGTCGGCGGTCTTCTTGTTATCGCAGCAGGAATCGGAACAACAGCCACCTTTCTTCTCAGTAGCCGTGGGGCCTGAACATTTGCATACGTCGTTTTTGCAATTCATCGTGATTCTCCTTTTACTAACCTTCTTCCCTGCAAGGATCGATCCGTCGAGAGCATGAAACATTCGGGCAAGGCGGCCCACCGGGCTCTTCGGCCCGCTTTCATCGCACTGGTTCTGAGGTGGGTCCCGTCGCGGCGATCACCTCGGTCGCTCGGCCCGGTAAAGTACCTGGGCTACTCCCCATGGCAACGTGAACGCAAGAAGCAGCCACTTGAAATCCGAGCCGATTATGAAGTTCACAGCGGCCATCAAACCGATGGAGGTCAACCCTGCCAACGCCGCGATTGGCGCGGCGCCGCGCAGCCTCTGGCGAAAGCTGGAGAGTGCGATGTACGCCGTCAATAACCCCGTTGTGAACATGAAGCCGCCCGTCACCCAGAACACGCGCGGCAACCATGCCAGAAGGCCCGGCACGCTCGCGTGAATTGTCTCCAGCGAGGTTCCCATGAAGCGCGGATCCTCAGGCAACAGCGGCGGGCGCAAGAATATGAAATACAGGCCGAGGCCCATAAGGATGATGCCGCCGAACGCGAGCACCATTGCGGAGTAAGGGCGGGATCGACCAGTCATTTGTCTTGTTTCCGCGCCGCAACATCGCAACAAAAAGGGCCTCCCCCGCAGAATCTGTGGGTCGTTAGCGGTAGTGGCGGTCGCTGTGGAAGG
>JBDTOZ010000193.1:0-2916 GCA_039932995.1 Acidobacteriota bacterium
CTCTATCTCTCAGACTCATCAGAAGATAGTCCCTCCAGACGCCAGGAACTTCAGATTAGCGGCGCGGCGTTGTTCAATATAAGGTGCGAAATGCAAGGTCTCCAACTCGGTGTAAGACCGGGCCTGCCTCGGGCCGGCAGTGTCACCGCTGGCAGGACGAAAGAAGTCCCTGCGTCAGATCATCGAATCCCTTGGAGGATCCACCATCGTCATGGATCGGCCGATGCCAAGTAGCTCAATATATGGTAGACCCAGCTCAGTCGTACGGAGTGAGTGTCTCGATGAGGAACCGATGCCTTGTCATCCACCCGCTGACAATCAATGCAGCCTATGACGATCGAGAGTCGCCTGACAATGGCTGTAGGACTGTGGATCGTTCTCGGCTTCGCAATAGCGGTGCTCGCATTATTTGTCTCTGAGTGGTTCCTTCTTTTGTTGTTGGGTCTGCTCATGGTCGTTGGACAACTCATACGACGAATAACGTGCGTCAAATGCGGGCAGCCTGTATTCCTTCGGCATGTGAGCGTGGCAGGGTACCGCATCCCGTTCTACGCGACATCAGCTCCACGGGTCTGCCCCCGGTGTGGGGATCGTTTGAATTGATGCAGGAAAGACCTCGAGGATTGCAACATCGAGCTCCGCCTGATGACCATCGCCGCAAGGAAGGCAACGGGTCAGAATTCCGGGGCTACGTGAAGGCCCAGGAAGTGATCGTCATGGTCACGCCTGATGAATGAGCCGACGCCGGGCAGGATGCCCGCGCCCCAAAAGTCGATCCTCGTCCGTGGACCCTCTTCAGATGCAACACGCCCTTCTCGCCGGTGCCGCGGCGCGGCGATGCCTCTATTGCGCCAGCGCCCCGTGCTCGAGCTCTTCCTTTTCTCTCTCCAGCGCTTCCCACTTGCCGGTGAGGAGGTCGATCATGGCTTTGAGGTCGTGGTTCTGCTGCTGGATCTTCTTCATCCGCTCGCCATCGCGGAAGATTTCCGGGGAGCAGAGCAGGAGGTCGTTGCGCTCGCGCTCTCCTTCCGCGGAGGCGATGCGCGTCTCGAGCTGCGCGATCTCTTCGTCGATCTTCTTCACGCGCTTCTCGCGCTTCTTCTGCTCGACGCGATCGGCGGGGGACTGCGGCAGATGCTTTGCGAGCTGGCCCGCCGGCTTGGGAGGCAGGGCCGGCTGCGGCTTGGCGATCTCGATCTTCTCCGGCATGGCCACGCCGGCCTTGAAGCGCTCCACGAGGTCGCTGTAGTTGCCGCTGTAGACCTCGGCCACTCCATCCTCGACCAGGATCACGTTCTCCGCGACGCGGTCGATGAAGTAGCGGTCGTGCGAGACGACGATCAGCGCGCCGGTGAAGTTCTCCAGCGCCTCTTCCAGCGCCTCGCGCGTGTAGACGTCCAGGTGGTTGGTCGGCTCGTCGAGCAGCATGACGTTGCCGCCCGCATACATGATCTTGGCCAGCGCCAATCGTCCGCGCTCTCCTCCGGAGAGGGCCTTGGTCTTCTTGAAGACGTCGTCGTTGAAGAACGAGAAGCGCGCCAGATACGAGCGCACTTCTTCTTCGGTCTGGGAGTGGTCGAGGTTCCAGACCTCGTCCATGACCGTCCCCTTCGGATCGAGATCGCCCAGGGTCTGGTCGTAGTAGCCGACCTGCACGTTGTGACCGTAGAGCACCGCGCCGCCGAGGGGCGCGATGCGCCCGGCCAGCGTCTTGAGGAGCGTCGACTTGCCGGAGCCGTTCGGCCCCATGATCGCGTAGCGCTCCCCGCGGCGGATCTGCAGCGTGAAGTCTTCCACCACGCGCTTCTGGCCATAGCCGGCGGTCACGCGGTCGATGGTCAACGCCACGGCGCCGGAGCGCGCCCCACCGTCGAGGTTGAACTTGGCCAGGGTCTCGTCGGTCTCGGGACGCTCGAACTCGTCCATCTTGTCGAGCATCTTTCGGCGGGACTTGGCCTGTTTGGTCTTCTGCCCGGCCAGGTTACGGCGGATGAAGTCCTGCGTTTCGGCGATCAGCTCCTGCTGGCGCTCGTAGTCCTTGGCAAACTTCTCCATCCGCTCGGCGCGGAGGACGAGGAACTTCTCGTAATTGCCGGCGTACTCGACGAGCTTCCCGTGCGCGAGCTCGACGATCTTCGAGACGGTGCGATTGAGAAAGGTCCGGTCGTGCGAGATGAGCAGGTAACTGCCCTTGAAGTCTTGCAGGAACTCTTCGAGGAACTCGATGCCCTTGAGGTCGAGGTGGTTGGTCGGCTCATCGAGCAGAAGCAGGTCCACTTTGGTCAGGAGGACGCGGGCGAGCATGGCCCGGTTCTGCTGGCCGCCGCTGAAGGCGTGGATGGGACGCTCCCACTCGGCCTTGTCGAAGAAGCCGACCCCGCCCAACACGCGTTCCACGAGCGCGTGCAGCGAATAGCCGTCCGCGTGCTCGTAGTCGTGCTGGAGCTCGGAGTACTTTTCCAGAAGCTTCCCGTGCTCGGCCTCGCTCCTCGTGGCATCGGCCAGGTCGTGCTCGATCGCGCGCATTTTGCGGTCGATGGTGAGCACATTGGCAAAGGCGGTCTCCACGAAGTCGAACAGGGACATGCCCGGCTCGGCGTCCAGGTGCTGGCCGACGTGGCCGACGGTCATCCCCGAGGCGCGGAGGATCGTGCCGTGATCGGGCTCTTCCTGCTTGAGGAGCAGGCGGAAAAGGGTGGTCTTCCCGGCACCATTCCGGCCCACCAGGCCGACGTGCTCTCCGGGGTTGTGCTGCCACGTGACGCCCTTGAGGATGTCGTGGGGACCGTAGCTTTTCGTGATGTCTTCGAAGCGGTACAGCATGCGGGCTACTTGAAGGTTTTCGACACCTTCCGCATTCCTTGTACGTCGACCGAGGAGCTCGATTCCATCCAGGCCGGGAACGGCGCCAGGGCC
>JBDTOZ010000194.1:0-1641 GCA_039932995.1 Acidobacteriota bacterium
ATGGGTTCGAGCCACTCCCTTCGGAATGGTGGCATTACGACTTCAAAGGGTGGCGGAACTTCGAGCTGATGGACGTGCCCATCGAGCAGTTGCCGTGACGCTGGAGTTGATCATCGCCGCCGGCCCCGCCGCCTAAAAGCGCGAGACCATCGAGATGGAGCCGACCTTGTAGGTGTCCGAGGTGTCGTACGCAAAGTCGATCTGGAAGCGCGGCCAAGCCAGCCCGCCGCCGATCGAGTAATGCGTCCGGTCTTTCCCCTTGGGATAGAGCATCGCCTCGGCGATGAAGTTCGGGTGATTGAGAGGGCCGTCCCACTCGATGGAGTGCGCCGGATCCGTCCAGACGCCCCCGCGCAGCGCGAAGGGAATCTTCGAAGCGAAAAAGTACTCGGCGCCCACGTGAATCTCGGTGACGTCGTTGGCCTTGAATGGATTGCCGATCGCGCGCACTTCAGGCACCGCGCTGACGAAGTCGTCCACGAGATTCGAGTACTTCACATGCACCGCGTCGACGTTCACGGTGAGCACCGGAATGGGACGAAGCGAGATCCCGAGACCGGCGATGTCCGGCGTGTGGAACTTCGTGTTCGCCACCTGGCCGAAGTTGAACTGCGAGGCGCTGTCCGCGTAGAAGAGCGGGGCCTCGAACTCCGGACCCTGCTTGTACACGCCGCCGAAGCTGATGCGGTCCATCGGCGTCCACTTGAATCCGAGAGCGACCGTCGTGTCGGCCTCTTCGACCAATTCCACATTGCCCCCGTTCACGTTCGCGGTGGCCTGCACGACCACTTGCTTCGGATCGAACTGCGGCGTGAAGCGGAACGTGAACGCCGACTCCTGGAAGCGCTGATGGCGCACGGTCGCTCCCACCGAAAACGACGGGAACACCTGCCAGGCGCCGGCCACGCCGTAGGTCCGCTGCCGCACGGAGAGTGCGGAGACGAAAGGATCGACGCGGAACTCGAGACAGGAAAACGGGTTGTTCGTGCTTCGGCGGCGGTCCAGACATTCCTGCCGCGTGATGGGCCCACCCACGATCTTGTTCGCCTCGGCGGGAAGGAAGAAATTCGGCAGCGGAGTGATGTCCCCGGTGACCGGATCCTCGGACGGCGCCACCACACCACCGCCTTCGTTGTTCAGTGGCTCGTGATAGTAGAGGCCTACCGTGAACCGGTTCTTGATGGGCAGCACCGCGCTGGCGAAGGTGAGCACGACGCGATCGCTGTGGTTGGTGAAGGCCGTCCGTCCCACCGCAGGGAACGTGCCGCTGGTCGTGAAGAGTTGCTGCTCGAGATAGTTGCGCGCCTCGATCGAGACTTCGCGCTTGCGCAGGATCGTCAAGCCGGCCGGATTTGCCTCGGCCGCCGAAGCGTCGTCGGCCAGACCCAGAAACGCGCCGCCCATGCCCAACGATCGTGCGCCGGGATTGCCGAAGTTGAATTGCAAACCGGAGAGGGCCTCGATGTCGACGTTCTGAGCGAACGCAGGAAGGGCGAGGAGCGAGATGACGAGCAGAAGCTTACGCATTCGCGAAGTTTAACAGGCTGAGGCGGGGGAGCCGGCACGTCACGCCAGGTCACGCCGACACTGGCCATGAACACCACACTCGAACAGTGGGGCTCCGGGCATCCTGCCCGGAGC
>JBDTOZ010000195.1:0-7453 GCA_039932995.1 Acidobacteriota bacterium
GCCGATCCTCGCGAGAGCGACGGTGGACTCAAGTCCACCGCTCCACTGGAGTTTGCCAACGCCACTCTGAGATCAGCCGATCCGTTCTGTGACGATCCGCTTGATGTGGAAGCCCAACGGCTCGAGCAACGTGTAGCGCGAGGTCAGCCGGCTCTGGCGCTCGTTCTCGCCGTGGAAAAGCTCGCGCATCGTCAGCGCGCGCTCGTCGTACCAGTGCGCGCTCACTTCGCCATGCTCCCGTTTCTCGTCGAGCACCTGCATGATGTGATCTCTGTCGACGATCTCCGGATGGTGGTTCACCCCCATGATGCGAGGCATGGTGCCACCCGGATCGCGGGCCAGCTCGATCATGGTCAAGCCCGGGCTCCCTTCCGCTTCGAACGCAATGGGCTGACTCTTTCCAGGGGAATCGAGGACCAAGTCGAAGAGCCGGTTGTCGACGACGCGAAAGTGCAGGCCGTCCGTGAGCTGGCCGGCAAACTGCGCGAACCAGGGATGCTTCAGCGCTTCGCGTGACAGCCGGTTCACCGGCATGCCGCTGCTCTTTTCCGCGCGCAAGACCGGCTTGGCCACCCCTGACCAGCGACAGACCAGACCGAAGGAGTGACAGATGGCCAGGAGCGCCGCGGTGCGATCGGCGAGGATCTGGTCGAACAGCCGGAAAAGCGGTGCTTCCCAATCGGTCGTTTCGTTGACACCCTGACTCCACTCGTGCACCCCGTCATTGAGGCGCGGGTCGAGGTGGCCCGGGCCTCCCGTGCCGAGGTAGAGCTGGAAGCGGCCATTCGGTGCCTCGGGGATCATGCCCGCGCGACGAACGTCGTACGAAAGCACGCGAACCTTCGCGCCCGCGCGCTGCAGATCGTCGCGCACGCCGACGGCGGCTTCGAGCACCGCGTGCACCAGGGAGTCGTGGCCCACGTTCGGCCAGGAATGGTTCATGTCGAGCAGGGCCACGTCGATGCGATCGGGACGCCCCGCGGGCACCGAGCTGTCGTGGAGCCGGACGTACTCGAAGAAGTCGTGAGTCTCGTGAATGTCGTAACGCTTCATGGCAATGGTTCGGGGGGCAGTTGTTCGGGGGCCGGAGTCAGGAAGAGCTTCGAGCGCCGCGGTATTCAAGTCACGGAGAGGCAGTCGCTGCCACCCGCGATCTGCCGGCCGGAAGGGTCACAGAGCAACGATCAAACCACTCCGTGCTCGGTCTCCTTCACGATGTAGTCCACCACGTCCTTGAGGTCGCCGCGTTGGGCGTAGACCGCCAGTTGCCGGTCGGCGCCGGTGCCGCGTTTCACGATCTCCCGGGCGTAGTTTACCTGCTCCCTCGAGCCGAGCTCGTCCACGACGTCATCGATGAACTCCAGCAATTCGTCCAGGAGCGCGGTGTACTGCACTTCCTCCCCCTTGCCGAAGTCGATGAGCTTTCCTCCGGTGCCGAAACGCGCTGCCCGCGATTTGTTTTCGTTCAGCAGCACCCGGCGGTAGTGGCGCCAGCCCATGTTCTTCTTGTAGATGCGGTAGAGCTTCACCGTCAGGGCCTGAAAGAGCGCGGCCAGGCAGATGGTCTCGTCCACGCGCATCGGTACGTCACAGATCCGGTACTCCAGGGTGGGGAAGAAGGGATGCGGGCGGACGTCCCACCAGATCTTCTTGGGATTGTCGATGGAATTGGTCTTGATGAGCGTGTCGACATACTGATCGTAGTCGCTCAGGCGATCGAAATGATCCGGCAGTCCCGTGCGAGGGAACCGCTCGAACACTTTGGCGCGGTAGCTCTTCCAACCCGTGTTCTCGCCACACCAGAAGGGCGAGTTCACCGAAAGCGCGAAGATGTGCGGCAGGAAGTAGCGCGTGGCGTTCATCACCTGAATGCGCGTCTCCAGGTCCTCCACGGCCACGTGTACGTGCAGGCCGAAGATCAGATTGGCGCGGGCCAGCATCTGCAGCTCGTACACGATCTTGTCGTAGCGCTCGTGGTCCGTGATGGGCACGTCTTTCCAGTGCGAGATGGGATGCGTGCCCGCGGCGGCGATGCAGAGACCGTTCTCGCGGGTGAGCGTGATGATCTCGCGCCGGAGGCGGGTGATCTCGCGCCGGGCCTCGCCGATGTCCTTGCAGATCGGCGTGCCGACTTCGATCACCGCGTCATGCATCTCCCGCTTGATCTCGTCCTTGAGCCGCTTCTCGCCCTCGGCGAAGAGCTCATGGATGTGCGACTTGAGCAGGCGTGTCTCAGGGTCGATGACTTGAAACTCTTCTTCGATTCCAAGCGTGAAGGTTGGCTCGGCAGGCATGGAGAGAAGGATATCAGTAGGAAGGGCCCAGGGGCAGAGAGGAGGAGAAGGGCCGAGGGGAGCACCCTCGGCCCCGAGACTCAGGCCACGGGCGTTCCGACGTCCTTCTTCACGTCCATCACCTCGGGCCAGTTTCCGGTGAGCTCGAATTTCTTTCCGCCGCGGACCATCTCGATGAGGACCTCGGCCATGTTCGTCACCATCCAGTCGAAATTCTCCTGGCCGACCGAGCTCACATCCGCATCGGGCGCGCAGTTCATGAAATCGATGGCGTAGGGGATGCCGTCGCGCACCGCGAACTCCACGGTGTTCATGTCGTATCCCAGACCGTCGCACAGCGCGAGCGCGTCGCGGTGGATGCGCTCCTCGAAGGCCGGCTCCATCGGAGGAGGATTCTTCACGTAGCGCTCATGGAACGGAGCCTTGGGGTCGTAGGCCATGATGCGCACCCGCTTGCGGCCGAGGACGTAGCAGCGGTAGTAGAGCTCGAACTCGATCGCTTCCTGGGCCATCATGGTCAGGTCGCGGGTCTGGTCATAGGCCGAAAAGAACTCCTGCGGGTCGTCGCACTTGTACACGTCTTTCCAACCGCCGCCGTAGGCCGGCTTCATGAAGATGGGCCAGCCGAGGTATGCGAAGACCTCGTCCCAGTTCACGTATTGCATGTTGCGGAAGGACTTGGCCTCCGTGTTCGGCGGATAGTGCTTGTGGGGCAGGAGGACCGTCTTGGGCACAGCCACGCCGGCGGCCTGCGCCACCAGATTGTCGAAGAACTTGTCGTCGGCCGACCACCAGATGGGATTGTTGACCACGCGCACACCGGAGGCGGCCGCGCACTTGAGGTACGTCCGATAGAACGGCACCTCGTGGCTGATGCGGTCGAGGATCAGCTCATAGGGAAAAACGCCGTCGTCCTTGAGATAGGAAATCTCGACCGGCGCCCCCTCCACGTCCGTCCCGCCACGCTCGTTGATGGCGTCGATCAACGCCCAGGGAAACGTGTCTTCCATTCCGAACAGCAGGCCGATCTTTTTCTTCTGCATAGATGTCCTCTCCCAAGGAGTTACGGGCAAGAAGCTCGTCAGCGCGAGCGCCGGTGCTCGCGACAGGGCCGCCCGCGCCGCGGGCCAAGCCGGGCGCGCATCGTATAGAATCCGCTGCCCGGGCGGCAAACCGGAAAGAAAGCTTCACGAATTGAACGCTGAAAATGGGTGCGGCCAAAGCGCACCTTAACCGTCTCTGTTTTTAGACAGAGAATGGCTCACGATTATGTACAGAGAATATGTGAAGTGGTGGTCGCCTTCCCTGAACCGGGACATGGAGTTTCTCTGGTTCGGCAAGTTCGGCCGGCCGGTCGTGCTCTTCCCCACCTCCGCCGGACGCTACTTCGAGAACGAGGACTTTCACCTCGTGGACTCCGTCTCGGACAAAGTCGAGAGCGGTGAGATCCAGGTCATCCTGCCCGACACGGTGAACGACGAGAGCTGGTACAACAAGAACGTTCATCCCGCGGTGCGAGCCGCGCGGCACATGCAGTACGACTCCTACCTCCGCCACGAACTGGTTCCCTACATCCACAACCGTGCGCAGCGCGGAGATCTGGGCGTCTACGGCGCGAGCTTCGGGTCCTACCACGCCTCCAATTTCGCCTCGCGTTATCCGGACATCGTCAGCAAGGCGATCTGCTTTTCGGGCGTTTACGACATCCACTCTTTCACCGACGGCTATTGGGACGACAACTGCTATTTCAACTGTCCGGTGTCGAACATCCCCAATATGAACGCGGAGTGGTCCGGCAAGCTGGCCCGGGTGCAGTGGGTCATCGCCACCGGCGAGAACGATTCGCTCGTCCAGCAGAATCGCGACTTCTCGGCGATGCTGTGGGGCAAAGGCATCCCCAACCACCTCGAGATCTGGCAGGGCCAGTTCGGCCATGACTGGCCCTGGTGGCGCGAGCATCTACGGCGCTTCGTCTAGGGCGGCACGGCCGCCAGCGCTGGTTGGCATAGCCTCGGGCACGTGCGGTCGCTCCGTCGGTGCGTCCTCGCGAGAACTTTCTGTCGCGCCCGCATTTGCGCCTGTTGCTGGTTGCTGGTTGTCTGCGGGGTCTCGAGAACTCACCCGAGTGATGGCCGCGCGTGGATTTGCGGATCTGAAGAGAAAAGGTTGCTGGTGCTGATGCCGATCGTCCTGCGGTTCACGAAGAACCTCAGACAACCAGCAACCAGCAACCAGCAACCCAGTAACAATCAGCGGTGGCTTACTTCGAGCCGACGGCGGCCGTGTGCTTCTTGGCCATCAGCTCCTTGAGCGTGGCCGCGGGGATCGATCCCTCGACCATGATCGAGTCCGACTTCCGCGACACGTCGAACGCGCGGAGCACGGAGACCATCTCCGGGGCCTTGTCCTTGACGGCCAGACGCATGGCGGCCAGCCCGCCACGGATCGTGTCCTCCAGAAGCTCGAGGGTCTCGGTGTCGCTCGAGAGACCGATGGCGCCGAGCTCGAGGGAATCGCCCGTGTCCGTGGCCCAGACGGCGACGGTGGACAGCGTCTTGATCGCGGCCTGCAGTGCATCGCCGGTCTGGCCCTTGCCGGTCTCGATCGTGCCGCCCTTGGTCAGGCGCGCGGCGCGGGTCACATCGACGAGCGCCCAGGCCGTGGCCTTGGTGTCGACCCGTCCCAGATCCATTCCGAGAGCACCGCGGACGCGGAAGCCCGTGCCGCCGGCGGCCCGTGCCTCGATCGCCGCGGCGACCGAACGCTCATTGCCTGCCACGGCCAGTGAGGTGGAGAGGAACGCCACGGCGCCGTCCTCGTTCCCTTCTCCCTTGCTCTTCGGGAAGAGGATGTAGCCATTCTTCTTCACCGCGCCATGCGACACGAGCGCGGCGGCCAGACGGTCCGGCTGGAAACGTCCTTCGGCGATGACCAGGACGTCGGCCTCGGAGCCGAGCGTCGAGCGCGGCGTGGTGGCCACGACCAGCACGTCGACGTCCTTGGTCGGCGAGAGCCCGGTCTCGGCCAGGAACTTCGCCGCTTCGCCGTCGGCGCTCATCTTGTCCATATGCTGAAAGAGCAGCGAGGAGAGGGGGCTGGTCCGCATATCGGCAAGCTTCACCATGCCCACGGTCACGGCATTGGCCGGTACGAGGTTGAGTGCGTCGTCTTTTGCCAGCGCCGGAAGAGAAAGAGCGGCGACGATCGCCAGAACCAGAGAGATGCGCAGAGTACGAGTCATGATCAGAACTCCTTTCGAGTAAACAGCCAGGAAGCGAGGGTGAGACAAACGACGCCGAAGACGGCGGTGGTGACGAAGGGAGCGGGACTGAGGGCTTGAAGCACGCGTTCGGGCATCACTTCGCCTCCCACGAACGCGACCACCGCCTGACCCAGCTCCGCCGTCTTGGGGAACACCCAGTACAGCGTTTCGATGATCCAGGCCTGCCAATCCTTCGACACCGCCGCGGCGATCTTGTCATGCGCCGCCAGCATCAGTCCGAAGAAGAAGAGTCCGTAGGTGGTCATGATCGACACAGCGGTGGAGGACGTCACCACGCCGATCAGGAATGCGAAGGCCAGGAGCACGGCGATGACCAGAAAGATGATCGTGCCGCCCAGCATGAACCTCGGGTTCACGACGTGGGTCTTGTAGATCACGATCAGCCAGATCGAGCCCATGAGGTAGAGGACATTGCTGCCCGCCAGGATCAGCCCGGCCACGTACCGCGAGAGCAACAGCTTCACGCGCGACACCGGACGCGAAAGGTAGAGGTCGATGGTCCCCTTCTCCTGCATGCGCGGAACGAGGTGCGCCGTGGCGAAGATCGCCAGAAAGGTACAGAGGAAGTAGAGGAAGACCGAAAAGCCGGTCTCGAAACCGAGCACGAGCTTCTCGATCGAGATCGAGTCCCTCATGTCCACTTCCTTGCCGAACAGCTTCGCACCGGCCAGCGCGCCGTCGACGATGTCGAGATTGATGGCCGAGGCAAAGATGATGATGAAGATCGTGGAGAGGAAGAAGTAGGCGATGAGCGTCCAGCGCGCCGCCGCTTCGCGCATGACGTCTTCGATGTTGGCGACCAGGACTTTCATTCGTGTGCTCCCACCGAGCTTCTCTCATCCGCGCGGACCAGGTCGACGAAGATGTCTTCGAGCGTAGTGCGCACGGGTGTGAGCTCGCTCAGCACGCCGCCGCCGGCGCGCAGACGGTCGACCAGCACGTTCAAATGCGCGAGGTCGGTCACCGAGAGCACCATATGTCCATTCACTCGTTCCACTCCGGCCCCGGTCTCGCGGAAGGCCGAGATCAGGCTCTCATCGATGGGAGAGGCCACGATCTTGTACGCTTCACTTTGCCGCGTCAAGTCCTCAACGCGACCAAAGGCCGCCACCTTGCCGTTGCGCAGCACGGCCACGCGGTCGCAGGTACGCTCGATCTCCGAGAGAAGATGCGAGTTGAGGAGCACGGCCGTTCCCCGATCCGCTTCCGCACGGAGGATGTCCCGGATCTCGCGGCGTCCCACCGGATCGACGCCGTCCGTCGGCTCGTCCAGCAACAGCACCTGCGGAGAATGGACCATCGCGCAAGCCAGGCCCAACCGCTGGGTCATGCCCTTCGAGAACTTCTTGATGCGCACATCCGCCCAGTCCCCCATGCGCACCTGGTCGAGCAACAGGGGGATGCGCTGTTTGATCGCGGCGCTGGTCATCCCTGACATGCGGCCGAAGATGGACAGAGCCTGCCGCGCGGTCAGGTAGTTGGGGATCTTGTGTCCCTCGGGCAGATAGCCGACGCGGCGCCGCGACTCGGGGTTGCGCACCGGCAGCCCACACACCGAGGCCGTGCCTGAGGTGGCGTGCGTGAGGCCGAGGAGAATCTTGACGGTGGTGGTCTTGCCGGCGCCGTTCGGACCGAGCAGTCCGAACAGCTCGCCTTCCTGAACCTGGAAGTCGATGCCGCCGAGCGCCGTGATCTTCGACTTCCCGAACGACGACCGGTATTGCTTGCTGAGGCCGGAGACCTCGATCAGCGTGGTCATGCGATCAAGATACGGCCGGAACCGCGGAAAGGTTGCGAATTGTCACGCGGGAGGGCGCTGCGGGGAGCCTCTGTGGAGCGGTGGACTTTAGTCCACTGGGCACTCGCGACGCGCGTG
>JBDTOZ010000196.1:0-6557 GCA_039932995.1 Acidobacteriota bacterium
AACCGAAACCATGTTCTCGAAGCGCGCTCACTGGTCCGCCCCCGTCAACCGGTTGACCCTCGAACGTCGCGGGCGCGGGGGCGACCTGCTCGATCTCACGGAAACCAATCCCACGCGCGCCGGCATCGCTTATCCCGAGGAGGAGCTCGCGGAAGCGCTCGCGCGCGGCGCTCGGGCACCCTACGATCCCGATCCGCGAGGCATCCTCTCCGCGCGGGAGGCGCTCGCGGCGGAGCTGGACTGCGACGCCGGGGATCTGCTCCTCACCGCATCGACCAGCGAGGCCTACTCGTTTCTCTTCAAGCTGCTCACCGATCCGGGGGACGTCGTGCTGACGCCCACCCCTTCCTATCCGTTGCTCGAGCACCTCGCTTCGATGGAGCTGGTCGAGCTGCGCCCGTTCCCACTCGAATTTCACAAGCGCTGGGAGATTCACGAGTTACCGGTGCTCGCACGCACGCGGGCCATCGTGGTCGTCAATCCCAACAACCCCACCGGTTCCTTCGTCACCGCCCAGGAGCAGAACGCCCTGGCCGCGCAAGGCGTCCCGATCATTTCCGACGAGGTCTTTCTCCCCTACCCCCTCGAGGGCAGCGGCACGACGTTCGTCCGCGATGACGTCCTCACCTTCACCCTCGGCGGCCTCTCCAAATCCGCAGGACTCCCCCACTTCAAGCTCGGCTGGATCCGCGTGAGCGGCCCCGGCAAAGACGAGGCACTCGACGCACTGGAGCTGATTGCAGACAACTTTCTCTCCGTCGCCACTCCGGTGCAGGTCGCGCTCCCGCAACTTCTCCGTCTCGCGCCACGGATCCGGGAAGCGATCTCCGCGCGCACGCGGGCGAATCTGAGCACGCTGCAGGCGCGGACCAAAGCGTCGGCGCAGGTGTTGCCGGTGGAGGGGGGATGGTCGGCGGTCATCCGCGTGCCGCGGGTGATGTCCGACGAGGACTTTGCGCTGGCGCTGCTGGAACGCGGCCTCGTCGTGCAGCCGGGATACTTTTTCGATTTTGCGGCCGAGGGATACGTGGTGCTCTCGCTGCTTCCGCGTGAAGAGGTGTTCGCCTCGGGAATCGCCACGCTGGCGAATATGATCGCGGAGTGAAGCAACACTGGACGCTCGATCCCACCATCACCTTTCTCAATCACGGCTCCTTCGGCGCAACGCCGCGGGTCGTGCTGGAGAAACAGGACCAGTATCGGGCGCAGATGGAACGGGAGCCGGTGCGGTTTTTCGTCCGTGAGCTCGAGCCCCTGCTCGACTCTGCCCGCAGTACGCTCGCGGAATTCATCGGCGCGGACGAAGCCGGTCTGGCCTTCGTGCCCAACGCCACGGCCGGAGTGAACGCGGTGCTGCGCTCCCTCGACCTCGACAAGTTCGACGAGTTGCTGGTCACGACCCAGGAGTACAACGCCTGCCGCAACGTGCTCGACTACGTGGCGGCCATCAATGGCTCGAAGATCGTGCTTGTGGAGATCCCCTTTCCCCTCCACTCGGCGGATGTCCTCATCGAGCGTGTCCTGGAGAAGGTCACCGACCGCACACGTCTGCTGCTCATCGATCACATCACCAGCCAGACCGCGTTGATCTTTCCGGTGGAAGCGCTGGTCGCGGAGCTCAGCCGTCGCGGCATCGACACGCTCGTCGACGGCGCCCATGCGGCCGGACAGATTCCCCTCGATGTCCGCGGGATCGGCGCGGCGTACTACACCGGCAATCTGCACAAATGGGTCTGCGCGCCAAAAGGGGCGGCGTTTCTGTACGTCCGCGAGAATCGACGCGCCGGAATCCATCCTGCGAGCATCAGCCACGGCGCGAACGCGGCACGCCGCGACCGCAGCCGCTACCACCTCGAGTTCGATTGGACCGGCACCTTCGATCCGACGCCCTGGCTTTGTGTCCCGTACGCATTGCACTTCGTCGGCTCGCTGTTACCCGGCGGGTGGATCGAGATCGTCCGCCGCAATCATGAGTTGGCGCTGCGGGCCAGGGACCTGCTCTGCGTGACGCTGGGCATCGACCCGCCCGCACCGGACGCAATGCTGGGCGCCATGGCCGCCGTCCCCCTCCCCGACGGCACGCTCGACGAGGCCCCTTCCCTTTACGGGGATCCGCTGCAGGATCGTCTGCTCTATGAGTACGGGATCGAAGTGCCGATCGTGCCCTGGCCCCACCCGCCGAAGCGCGTCCTGCGCGTGTCCGCCGCGGTCTACAACGTCTTCGACGAGTACGAGAAGCTCGCCGACGCGCTGCGCGCATGCGGCCTCGGTTCTCAAAGTTCCCCTGAACCTTAGCCCTCACCGCACGTGCCATACTCGCCTTGATGCAACCGCCCCTGGTCATCGAGCGCGCCTCCCCCAGCCGGGGCACGATCGTGCTCGTGCACGGGCTGGGAGAACACTCCGGTCGCTACGCACACGTGGTGAGCGCGCTCCACGACGACGGCTGGACGGTCGTCACGTACGATCAGCGCGGTCACGGAATCGATGACGGCGCTCGCGGCGCGTTGCCGAGCGCCGACTCGCCGTACGAAGACCTCGCCTTCGTGATCGACACCGCCGTTCGCGAAACGACTCCCGCGCGCCTGCTTCTCTTCGGGCACAGCATGGGAGGAGCCTTTGCCGCACGCTACGTGGCCGAGGCGCTGGAATCGCGGCCCGCTTCATGGAGCCGCCCGGTCGATGGCCTGATCCTCACCTCACCGGCTCTCGCAATCTTCATGAAACCAATCGACCGCGTGGCGTTGAAGGTTCTGCACTGGCTCGCGCCCCATCTTCCTCGCCGCAACGGCCTCGACGCCACGCGCATCTCGCACGACCCCGAAGTCGTGGCCGCCTATCGCGCCGATCCTCTGGTCCACGATCGCGTGACGCCGCGGCTGGTGCAGGTCATCCTCGACGCAGGCCGGATCGTGCTCGAGCGAGCCCCACGATGGCGCGTCCCCACGCTACTCCTCTACGCTGGTGACGATCACCTCGTGGATGCCCGGGGCAGTGCCTCCTTCGCCGCCGCGGCACCACGCACCGTCGTGGAGGCGCAAGCCTTCCCTGCGCTCTACCACGAGATCCTCAACGAAACCCAGCCGGAGCGAGGAGAGGTGTTCACGCGCATCCACGAATGGCTGTCCTTCTTCGCTGCCCGCTGAAGCGATCGTTGGACCGCGGTCCAAAGAAGTTCACGCTTCCGGCTCGAGCAGTTCGATGCGGTTCCCGAAGGGATCGGCCACATAGGCGCGGTCGTAGCCGGGAAGGGGCTCGTCGGTGGTGACGTCGTACCCCGCCGTGCGACAGCGCTCGAGGAGGATCGGGAGACTCCTCACCAGCAGCGCGGGATGGGCTTTTCGCGCCGGACGAAAATCCTTCTCCACGCCCAGGTGCACGTCCGCGGTGCCCGATGTGAACCATGCTCCTCCCCGCACGGCCAGGTGGGGCGGCTTGGGAATCTCCGTAAATCCGAGAACGTCCACGTAGAAGGCGCGAGCCTCGTCTTCGCGGGCGGCGGGCATGGCCAGTTGCACGTGATGGAGCGCCAGGATCATCGAGCCGGTCCTTCCTGAAGGGTCCATCATAAGGAAAGGGTCCCCACCCTCCGCAAATAGAATTGCATCATGCAAGCGATCCTCGCGCTCGACCAGGGCACGACCTCTTCCCGCGCGATTCTCTTCGACGAGCGCGCGCGCGTGCTGGCGGTGGCGCAGCGCGAGTACCGGCAGATCTATCCGCGGCCGGGTTGGGTGGAGCACGATCCGGAGGAGATCTGGTCGACGCAGATCGGCGTGGCGGCGGAGGTTCTGGCCAGTGTTCCCGAGGCTCGGGTGGCGGGCATCGGAATCACCAATCAGCGCGAAACGACGCTGGTCTGGGATCGCACTACGGGACGCGCCGTGGCCAATGCCATCGTGTGGCAGGACCGGAGAACGGCGGCGGCTTGCGATGCGTTGCGCGCGCAGGGACACGAGGCGCTGTTTCGCGAGCGCACCGGCCTGGTGCTCGATGCCTACTTTTCCGGGACGAAGCTGCGCTGGCTGCTCGACCAAGCGGGTGACCCCGCCAATCTCGCGTTCGGCACGGTGGACACGTGGCTGATCTGGCGCTTGACCGGCGGACGCACGCACGTCACCGATCCGACGAACGCTTCGCGAACACTGATGTTCGACATTCGTCGGCGGCAATGGGATGACGAGCTGCTGTCGATCCTGCGCGTCCCGCGCACGTTGCTGCCCGAGGTGGTTCCCTCCAGCGGCATCCTCGCGCAGACGGCGCAGGGGCTACCTATCCCGGCAGGCATCCCCATCGCCGGCGTCGCGGGCGATCAGCAGGCGGCCTTGTTCGGCCAACGCTGTACGCGATCCGGCATGGCCAAGAACACGTACGGGACGGGCTCCTTTCTGGTCCTGAATACGGGAGACGCGGTCGTGACTTCGGCGCACGGCCTGCTGTCGACCATCGCCTGCAGCACGTCGGACCAGCCTCAGTACGCGTTGGAAGGATCTGTGTTCGTGACCGGCGCGGCGGTGAAATGGCTGCGCGACAACCTGGGCCTCCTGGCCGAGGCCGCGGACATCGAGCCCTTGGCCGCATCGGTCCCCGACAGCGGGGGCGTCGTCTTCGTCCCCGCCTTCACCGGCCTCGGCGCACCGCACTGGGACAGTTACGCGCGCGGCACGATCTCCGGCCTCACGCTGGGCAGCACCGCCGCACACCTCGCGCGCGCCACCCTCGAGGCCATCGCGCTCCAGAGCATCGATGTGCTCGACGCCATGCGCCTCGATTCGAGCCTTCCTCTCACCGAGCTCCGGGCCGACGGCGGAGCCTCGGCCAACGATCTGCTGATGCAGATTCAGGCCGACCTCGCCGGAATCCCGGTCCTCCGCGCCGGCACCAAAGAGTCGACCGCCCTCGGCGCCGCTTACCTCGCGGGCCTCGCGGTCGGCTTCTGGTCGGAGCGCGACCTCGATCGGCTGTGGCAAGCCGGTCGGGCGTTCACGCCGGTCATGTCCAACGACGCGCGCGCGCAGAAGATCGCAGAGTGGCACCGCGCGGTGGAGCGGGCGAAAGAAGGATCGCGGTAACGGTTGGCGGTTGACCGTTGACGGTTGACGGTTGGCGGTTGGCGGTTGGCGGTTGGCGGTTGGCGGTTGACGGTTGGCGGTTGGCGGTTGGCGGGGGAACGACGAGTTCCGTCTCGTCAGTGTCTTGGTTGAGCGGTGAGCCAACGGGTTCGTGTTTGAAGGACCGCGTATCCACCGCCAACCGTCAACCGCCAACCGCCAACCGCCAACCGAGCCCAACCGATGACACGACGTCCGGCCGTGGGGACAACAACATGCCCCTTTGTCCTACCAGTGGGAGGGATTTCCGGGCGCGGCGCCCGCATAGAATGCACGCAACGGAGGTTCACTCGAATGCGTCGCCTGTTCATCGCTTTGCTGTTCACCACACTCACTGCTGCTGCTTCCGCGCAGGATCTGCGGATCGACCGTGGCAACGGAAACTGGTCGCCTTTGTCGGGAGGCGGCTGCATCGGAGGCTCGTCCTGTTCCGACCGGCGGCTGCGACTGGCGTTGGAAGACCGGCCGGTCATCGGCGTCCGCTTCTTCGCGCACGATCAGGTGGGCACGAAGGCCGAGGGCGTCCTGCGTGTGAAGATCGACGGCAACACCATTGACGGGTACCTCGACATCCCGCGGAAAGGCGAAGTCTTCACGCTCGACGTGGAAGAGTTACGCGGCCGCTATCTGATCTTCGAGCCGGTCAACGATGACGAGGTGGAGATTCGCGACATCGCCGTGTTGTACGGCCGCGGATCGCGATCCGGGCACGACGACGGGCATGGCGGTGGTCCGCGCGGCGGAGACGGCCCCCGAGGCGGTTCCGGTCGCGGAGGCTGGCGTGCCTATCCCCGCGCCGGCGGCTGCATCGGTGGAGACCAGTGCGCGGAGAACGGCAACCGCATCACCATCGCCCTGGAGAGGGCTCCGGTGCTGGGCATCCGCTTCTTCGCGCACGACGCCATCGGCACCAAGGCGGACGGAAAGCTTTCGGTCCGCATCGACGACCAGTCCATCGGCTGGACGATCGACGTGCAACGCGCAGGCAAGCGCCATGAGTTGGACGTCGACGGGATCGAGGGATCGCGTCTGGTCATCCAGACCGAGAGCGACGACGAGGTGGACATCAAGGACATCGAGGTGCTCTACGGAACGCGTGGCCGTGGAGACGGCCCGCGCGGATCGCGTGGAGAGATCACTCACGAGGGAGCGTGCATCGGCGGCAGCGAGTGCGGTGGCCGGCGCGCACGCATCCGGATCGCGCTCGACGGCCGCCCCGTGAGCTCGATCCGCCTTTACGCACGCGACGACGTGGGAGCGCGCGCGGGTGGAGAGTTGAAGATCCGCATCGACGACACGATTCTCGAGGACTCGCTGGACATCCCGCGCGAAGGCCGCACGTTCACGATCGACGGCAACGGCACGGAGGGCGATTACCTCTACATCGAGCCCGCCGAGGACGACGAGGTCGTGGTCAAAGACATCCACGTCCGCTTCGGTGAGGAC
>JBDTOZ010000197.1:0-4392 GCA_039932995.1 Acidobacteriota bacterium
CTGAAGCCGGGTGCTAGTGCTCTGATGCCGCCTACGGCGGCGGGGAATCTTCGCGCCGCGCGAAGAAACTGGAGGTTAGTAGTACAGGGTCACAGGCTCATGGAACAAGGCCACACGGCGTTTAGGAGCCTATGAGACTGTGAGACTAGAAGACTAGAAGACTCGAAGACCCGAAGACTCGGAGACCCGAAGACCCGAACACAGAGTCTGGCGCAAAGGTCGCAAACGGTTCAGGCAGGAGCCTGAACATGGACAAAACCGAAAAGCTCATTGATTGGGAAGAAAACGAGCGGAAGGACCGCAATCGGAACGGACTCGACGACGAGCTCGAGCCGCCCATTCCGGACATCACCGCGAGCGCGGCGAACCTCGCTCACCGCATGAGGGACAACCCGGGGAACGATCCCATCGTCACCGGCGGGGATCCCGACGTGCAGTGGGAAGGAGCGCAGTTCTCCGGCGACGAATCCGCCGTCAGCAGCATGACCTCGCCCGAGCAGAACGAAGTGGACGACATCGGGCGAGCCATGGGTGTCACGTATCAGGACAACGAAGAACTGAAGTTCGGCGAAAAAGAGCGCAGCCGCGACGAGAAGCGGTGGGAGCTCGATCCTGCGTCCTCGGACGACTATCAGGAACGGCTCCGCGACGAAGACAAATAGGGCGGTGCGGGACTCTTCTCGCACCGCGAGGAGAGACAAGGATGAAGGATGAAGGCAGCAGGATGATCGCCACGCTCGCGAGCTGATCATCCTTTTGCCTTCATCCTTCATCCTTCCCGAAGATGCTCGACAACCTCTGGCTCATCCCCATCACCCCGCTGCTCGGCTTCCTGCTGAACGGGCTGTTCGGCAAACGCGCGGGCAAGGGATTCGTTTCCGCCGTGGCCCTCCTGGCCTCCCTCGGCGCGGCCGTCCTCGGCACGGTGGCCGTGGTCCAGTACCACGGCCTCTACCACCACGGCGAGCGGCACGTGAACCTGGTCTACGAGTGGTTCCTCTCCGGAGGGATCGGCACCGACGTAGCTTTCCAGCTCGATCCCCTCTCCATCGTCATGCTCATGGTCGTGACCTGGGTGGGCTTCCTCATCCATCTCTACTCGGTGGGCTACATGCACGACGAAGAGGGGTACTGGCGCTACTTCGCCTACCTCAACCTCTTCCTCGTGGCCATGCTCATCCTCATCCTGGGCAGCAGCTACCTGCTCATGTTCGTGGGATGGGAAGGGGTGGGACTCTGCTCCTACCTGCTGATCGGCTTCTACTACACGACCGACTACGCTCCCGCGGCCGGAAAGAAAGCCTTCATCGTCAACCGCATCGGCGACTTCGGCTTCCTCGTGGCCATGTTCCTGATGTTCGCCTACTTCGGCAGCGTCGACTTCGCCAAGGTGCAGCAGGTCGCGGCCGGAGGGGGCATCGCCGCGGGAGTGATCACGGCCATCTGCCTGCTCCTGTTCCTCGGCGCGGCCGGCAAGTCCGCGCAGATCCCGCTCTACGTCTGGCTGCCTGACGCCATGGCCGGCCCCACGCCCGTCTCGGCCCTCATCCACGCGGCCACCATGGTCACCGCCGGCGTCTACATGATCGTCCGCTCCAACGTCCTCTACCGCATGGCCCCCGACGCCATGATGGTCGTGGCCATCGTGGGCGGACTGACCGCGCTGTTCGCAGCCACCATCGGCCTCCGGCAGTGGGACATCAAGAAAGTCCTCGCCTACTCCACCGTCTCCCAGCTCGGGTTCATGTTCATTGCCGTCGGCGTCGGAGCCTACACGGCCGCCGTGTTCCACCTCATCACCCACGCCTTCTTCAAGGCCTGCCTCTTCCTCGGATCCGGCTCGGTCATTCACGCCATGAGCGGCGAGCAGGACATCCGCAAGATGGGCGGACTCAAGGAAAAGATCCCGCAGACGTTCCGCACCTTCCAGTGGGCCACGTACGCAATCGCCGGTCTGCCGCTGGCGGCAGGCTTCTTCTCCAAGGACGAGATCCTCTCTTCCGCCTTCGGGACCCCGTTTTTTTCCGGTGCCGGCAAGCTGGTGTGGCTGCTGGGAACGGCGGCCGCGTTCTGCACCGCGTTCTACATGTACCGCCTCTATTACCTGACGTTCTTCGGGAAGTTCCGCGGCACGCACGAGCAGGAGCATCACCTGCACGAGTCGCCCGCCTCGATGACCGCGCCCCTCTGGATCCTGGCCGGACTGTCGCTGGTGGGCGGTCTGCTGAATGTTCCGCACGTCCTGCACGTGCCCGGCGCCGGGTGGCTCGCGCACTGGCTGGATCCGATCTACCTCGAGGTGGTGGGAACGCACCGCGTGATGGAGGTGGAGCCCTCCACGGAATTCCTGGTGGCCGGCATCTCCACCGTCATCGCCCTGGCCGGCTGGTTCATCGCCCGCGGACTCTACAAGGACAGGCAACTGGCGTCCGACGCGGCCATGGAAACGCGCTGGCCCGCGCTCACCCGCGCCATCGAGAACAAGTGGTACGTGGATGAGTTTTACGCGGCCGTCGTGGTCCGCCCGCTGGCCGGTCTCTCGCGCTTTCTCTGGAAAGGGGTGGACGCCGTCATCGACGGAGTGGCGGCCATGCTCGGGTACGTGGTGCGCGGCTTCGGGGAGATCCTCCGCTTTTTCCAGACCGGGAACGTCCGCAATTACGCGCTGATGTTTTTCGTCGGCGTTCTGGTATTCGTCGCATTCTTTGTATGAGGACGCGGGACGCAGGGCGCAGGGGGCAGGAGCACCAGCACACTCCCGAGCCCTGCGCGCCGCGCCCCGCGCCCTGAGGAAAACCGATGCCCTTGCTCAGTACCTTTCTCTGGCTGCCGATCGCGGGTGCGATCGTGCTGGCCTTCTTTCCGCGAACGGCGGCCGGCGCCATCAAAGGCTTCGGCCTGGCCGTTTCGCTGATCACCTTCGTGATCTCCCTGGGTGTCCTGCGGGGTTGGCAGGACGGCTTCGCCGGCTTTCAGTTCGTGGAGAGTGTGGACTGGATCCGTGACTGGGGCATCCGCTACGCCCTGGGCATCGACGGCATCTCCCTCTGGCTGGTCCTGCTGACGACCTTCCTCGTTCCCATCATCTTTCTGTCGGGCTGGAACGCGATCAAGAAGCATCCCAAGGAGTACGTCATCGCCTTCCTGGTCATGGAAACGGCCATGATCGGCGCGTTTCTGGCCACGGACCTGCTCCTGTTCTACATCTTCTTCGAGCTCATGCTCCTGCCGATGTACCTGATCATCGGCGTGTGGGGCGGCGCGAACCGCATCTACGCGGCCATCAAGTTCTTTCTCTTCACCATCACCGGCTCGCTGCTGATGCTGCTGGCCATCATTTACCTCGTCTTCCAGAACTATCACCAGAGCGGGCTGCCCACGTTCTCGATCACGGAGCTCTACGGAACGCAACTGCTGCCGCGTGCGCAGACGCTGCTGTTCTTCGCCTTCTCCCTGGCCTTCGCCATCAAGGTGCCGCTCTTTCCACTGCACACCTGGCTGCCCGACGCGCACGTCGAGGCCCCCACCGGCGGCTCGATCATCCTGGCCGGCGTGATGCTGAAGATGGGTACCTACGGCTTCCTGCGCATGGTCCTTCCCTTCTTTCCCGAGTCCTCCGCCCGCTGGACCAACCTGATGATCTCCCTCTCGGTCATCGGCATCATCTACGGCGCGCTGGTGGCCTGGGTGCAACCGGACATGAAGAAGCTGGTGGCCTACTCCTCGGTTTCCCACCTCGGCTTCTGCGTGCTGGCCATCTTCGCCTTGAACCAGACCTCCATCGAAGGCTCGATCCTGCAGATGGTCAGCCACGGGATTTCCACCGGCGCCCTCTTCCTCCTGGTCGGAGTGGTCTATGAACGGCGCCACACGCGGCTGCTCGCCGATTACGGCGGCATCGCCCGGACCATGCCGGTCTTCGCCGTCTTCTTCGTCATCGCCGTGCTCTCCTCGGTCGGACTGCCCGGGTTGAACGGGTTCGTCGGAGAGTTCCTGATCCTTGCCGGTACGTTCCAGACCCACCCCGTGGCCGCGGTCATTGCCGCCACCGGCGTCATCCTGGCCGCCATCTACCTGCTCTGGCTCGTCCAGAAGGTCTTCTTCGGCCCCATCACCAACGAAGAGAACCGCTCCATCCCCGATATCGCCTGGCACGAGATTGCCGCCGTGGTGCCCCTGGTCGTGTTCATGGTCTGGATCGGCGTCCATCCGAATACGTTTCTGAAGAAGATGGAGCCGAGCGTGAAGCACCTCATCGCGCAGATCCACGGAGAACTGGACCGCGACGTGATGGTGGCCTCTCAACCAGTTGCTGGTTCCTCGTTGCTGGTTGCTCGTGGAGAATCGGCGGAATCGCAATCCTCGAAAAAACAACGACCAGCAACCAGCAAC
>JBDTOZ010000198.1:0-1981 GCA_039932995.1 Acidobacteriota bacterium
CCGCGGGCAGGATGCCCGCGGCCCCTTACCGGAGTGCCTTGGCGCGATGAACCATCGTCGCTTTCGGGCAAGGCACCCTCAGAGAACGGGCCTCCAGGCGTGACACCGCAGACAACCAGCAACCAGCAACCAGCAACCAGCAACACCGAGGCACATCCAAAAAGACCAGCGCCCGCTCTAAGTCCACTCCTCGCGGCCGGTGCGCGGGTTGCGCGAGCCTTTGCGGCGGTCGACGTCGGGGACGAACACGTCGCGATGGGGGCGTGTGCGCTCGAACTCCTCCACGAAGCGTGCGGCTTCGTCGATGACGTCGGCGAACGTGGCCACGGGAGGAGCCGCGGCGCGGAGGCGGTCGCAGTGCGCGCGGTAGGTCTCACAGCGACGGATGGCTTCGTCGAAGCGCACGCGATACTGCGCGTCTTCCTGCAGGCGACGCGCGACGTGGCGCTGCAGAGCAGGGATGCGCTCGACGTGACTGCAGAAGAGGATCACGTCGTTGCCAGCCAGGAGGGCCCGGTCGGTCAGCTCCTCGTAAGAACCGAGGTCCGAGACCGCGTGCATCTCCATGTCGTCGCTGACCGCCAACCCGTCGAACTGCACCACGTTCCGCAAGAGGTCCGTGGTCAACCGCCAGCTCAGCGTGGCCGGCAGATCAGGAGCGTCGATGTGCGGATAGATCCCGTGACCGACCATGACCGCGCCGGCTTCGTTGCCGAGCGCCTGATAGGGAGCGAGCTCGCGGCGCAGCATCTCTTCGCGCGGCACATCGATCACCGTCGCGCCGTAGTGCGGATCCGCCGACCCGGCACCGAGGCCCGGCCAGTGCTTCGGACAGGCGGCCACGCCGGCCGACTGCAGCCCGCGAATGAACGCTCCGGCCAGCTCGGTCACGGTCTCGGGATCGCTGCCGAACGTGCGCCGTTCCAATCCCTGCGGCGCGACGTCGCCGCGGATGTCCACCACCGGGGCCAGATCGATCTCGATGTCGAAGTAGCGGAGTGCCGTTCCGATCACGCGACCGAACCATTGGGAGAGCTCCGCGGGACGGTCGCCTTCGCTGAACGCCTGCGCACTCGGCAGCCCGGGGATGAGGTTGCGCAACCGGTCCACCCTCCCCCCCTCCTCATCGATCATGAACAGCGGAGGCCGCTCCGAGATGCTCTTCACCTCGGCCACGAGATCGCGCAGATGCTGCGGTCCGTGAATGTTCCGTCCAAACAGCACCACCGCGTACGGACTGGACTCGGCCAGGATCGATCGTTCGAGAGGGGTGAGCTGTTTGCCGACGAGGCCAATTCCTAAGACGTCTCTGGTCATTTTCGGGGGCATCCTAACTGTTGCTGGTTGCTGGTTGCTAGTTCGGTGGGGCTCGCATCAGCCTTCGCAAGCCTCCTGCCTGAATCGCGGGCAAGGGTCCGCCTGTCCGTCCAGGAGGGAGACCACAGACAACCAGCAACCAGCCACCAGCCACCAGCAACGACTTCAGCAACTACTCCCCGAGCTTCTGCTTCAGCTCATACAGCACATTCAGGGCGTCGCGGGGAGAGAGCGCGTCGAGGTCGACCTCGCGAAGGGCGTCGACGATCCGTTGATCGCGGGAGGAGAAGAGACCGAGCTGGCGGGTGCCGGGACCGCGTTTGCGAGTCTCTTCCACGACGTCGCGCTCCTTCCGCTCCAGCGTGTCCAGGATCTCGCGGGCCCGTTCGATGACCGACTGGGGAATCCCGGCCAGCTTGGCCACCTGGATTCCGTAGCTCTTGTCGGCCGCCCCCTCCACCACCTTGCGCAGGAAGATGATCTGCTCGTTCCACTCCTTCACGGCCACGTTGAAGTTCGCCACGCGGCTCTTGGTCTTCGAGAGATCGGTCACCTCGTGGTAGTGCGTGGCGAAGAGCGTGATGCCGCTGCGCGAGGGGTTGTCATGCAGGTACTCGATGATGGCCCAGGCCAGCGACAGCCCGTCGAAGGTGGCCGTCCCGCG
>JBDTOZ010000199.1:0-20469 GCA_039932995.1 Acidobacteriota bacterium
GCTCCGCCTGCAAATCTTCGCGTCGCGCGAAGAAACTCGAGGTTAGTCGTACAGGGGTTCGTTGGACGAGCCTATGAGACTGTGAGCCTATGAACCTATGAGACTCCCCTCAAGACTCGACGAGGACGCCCCGACGACTCGACGACTCGACGACTCGACGACCCGAAGACTCGACGTCCCGCCAACCGCCAACCGAGAACCTACCGCCGTTGCTGCCTTCTCTGTTGCAGGGCGGGGCGTTCGCGGATTTGATCGAGGCGGGCGCGCATCTTGTCCCACTGCTCTTCCTCCAGGATGCCGCGCATGTCCACGAGCATCATCAGCTCGCGCTCGAACAGCTTCCCGCGCGCGGCGGAGAGCTGCGTGGCGATGCGCTGGAGCTCGGGGCGGCGGACCTGGCCGCGATCGAGCTCGGCGCGGATGGCCACTTGGAGCTTCTCCACGGCGGCCTTCGCGTCGATGAGCTCATTCGCGGCGTTGTTGAAGATCTCGTCCAGTCGCTGTTGCTGGTCGCTCGAGAGCTGCAGCTCCCGCACGACCTCGGCGCGGCGCCACCATTTGCCGGGAGGGAGCTGCTGCGCCTGCGCGGCCGCGCTGCACACGAGCAGCATCACGGCGATGAGAAGTCGTTTGGTCATCACGATTGGTCTCCGTTGTCCACCCACGATTCCCAAGCCACCATGGAGGAGTAGTCCTGGAGCTCGTCCGAGGCCCAGGGCGAGTCGTCGAGCCTCCCCGCGGCCGCGTCGTCGAGGTTCACGGTGGTCGCTGGCGGCGCTGCATGCTGCACGGTTCGCGAAGCTCCCACGGCCGGCGCGTGCCCGCCATCCCAGGCCACGATGCCGCCCAGGACCAGAACGACGATCGCCGCCGCGGCGATGCGCATCATCGGCATCCGCTCGCGGCGTCCTTCGATCTTGCGCATCACCGCGATGCGCTGGCGTGCCCAGAACGTGTCCGGTTTCTCGTCGTGCGCGCAACTGCGCAGCGACTGCATCTTCGCTTCCAGCCGTTCGTAATGAGCGGCGCATTCGACGCAGTCGGCGAGGTGCATCATCACCGGCATCGATTCTCCCGGACGCATGTAGTACGTCTCGAGCAGGTCGGCTTCACTGAAGTGCGGTTTCATGTTCGTTCCCCTGGAATGTGCGTCCCGTGCGCCATTCCGCGAGCTCCTTGCGGATCTTGTGGATGGCCCGGAAGAGATGCGCCCGGACGGTGCCGGAGCGCAGGCCGAGGTGCTCGGCGATGTCTTCGAGCGACAGGTTCTCATAGTGCCGGAGGCGGAAGATCGTTTTCTGCTGGGCGGAGAGCTTCCGTTCCGCCTTGAGGATGGCCGCCCGCAACTGCGTGGCCAGAAGTTGCCGTTCGGGGTCGGGCCGTTCATCCACCGGCTCGAGCATCGTCTCGGTCTCTTCGTCGTCGCGAAGCGTGATCAGGCTGACGAAGCGCCGCCGCCGGAGCGTATCGCGCGAGCGGTTGATGGCGATGCGCGTGAGCCAGGTCTCCAGCTCGGCCCGTCCCTCGAACCGCGCCAGGTGAGTGTAGGCCTGCACGAAGGTGTCCTGCGTGACCGAGTCCGCTTCCGCATCGTCGCGCACGATGGCCCGCGCCACCCGGAAGATCTTGCGCTGGAATCGCTCCACCAGCGTCGCGAACGCATGGCCGTCTCCCGCAAGGGTGCGGTCGATCAGCTCACGGTCCGTGGCGGGGTCGGCGGTCATCGGAAACGTTGCCAGCTTACCTCTCACTCCGGTTGGACGAGGGAGGAGAGGATTTGTTTACAGGGAATGAGGGGGCGACGACCGGCCGGACTGCGTCACGATCCACACTCCCGCGAAGATCAACACGGCCGCGAGCGCCACGACGGCGCGGATCTGCTCGCCGAAGAAAACGGCCGCCATGAGGGTGGCCAGGACCGGTTGGACGTAGGTGTACGCGGCCACGACGGAACTGTCCGCGTATTCGAGGGCCCAGGCCTGGAGCAGATAAGCCGCGAAGGTCGGGCCGAGGATGACCAGGCCGAGGGAGATCCAGGCGGTGGGGGAGACGGCGCTCCACCGTTCGCGCAGGAGCGCGGGAGCGCAGATGGGGAGCATGAAAACGGTCCCGATGGCGAACATGCGCGCCACCACGGCCCGGGGGGACAGCCGTCCCATGTCCGGTTTGGAGACGACGAGGTAGAGGGCATAGGACAGGCAGTTGATCAGGATCATCGCTGCGCCGAGCGCCTCGTGGCCGGAGCCGGCGATGTGCTCGCCGCCGACGACCAGCAGTGCTCCCGTGCACGCGACCGCGATCCCGCCAATGCGCATGGCGGACGCGCGCTCGCGGCCGAGCACGACCGCCGCCGCGGCCACGAAGACCGGGATGGAGGTGATCAGGATGGCCGCCACGTGGACGGTCGTGAATGCCAGACCGCTGAGGAACAGAGTCTGATTGATGACCACGCCGAGGATCGAGAAGAGCGTGATGCGCCGCCATTCTCCGCGCGGCAGCGTGTCTCCGCGGGAGACCAGCAACAGCAGCACCGACGCTCCCGCCACGCGCAGCCAGGCGAAGGACAACGGCGCCAGTGCGCGCATCCCGAACTTGGAGATGATGTAGTTGGCCGAAAAGAGCAGCGCCACACTGAAAAGTGCTCCATGAACGCGCAGGGTGCTGGGGCGCTGGCGCCGGCTGGATGTGGGGGGCCGGCGAGGCGCGACGTCCTGCGCGTTCATCGTCTCAGGCAGTCACCGTGCGCGTCCATCTCCTGCGCTCTGCGTCGCGGGCTCACCCCTGCTCCAGCCAGACGTCGTGATAGCGCACCGGCGGTGGGACCAGGGACGTGCGCACGCCGCGCAGCTCGGGCTTGTGCAGCACGAACAGGCGCTCGTGGAAGAGCGGGACGATCGGAGCCTCGTGGATGACCATCTCGTTCAGCGAGCGGTAAATGCCGGCGCGATGCTCGACATCGTTGGAACGGCGGGCGTCGAGGATCTGCGCGTCGACCTCGGCGCGGTTGAAGTAGACGCCGCGGATCGACGTGGCGCTTGTGTGGAAGAACGTGTAGAAGAAGTTGTCGGGGTCGGGGAAGTCGGCGTACCAGTTCGCACAGTAAATCAGCCCGTGTCCGCGCCGCGCCCGTGGCGCGCTGGCGTCCGACGCGGCATGACGGGTCACGTTCACGCGGATTCCGATCGCGGCCAGATCTTCGACCAGCAGAGGCACCAGACCGGAGTTGTTGAACTCGTCGGTCTCCCAGGTCCGGTAGTCGACGGTGAAGCCGGACTCGAGACCGGCCCGGCGCATGAGGTCCCGCGCGCGATGGGGATCGCATTCGTATCCCTGCAGGTTCGGGTCATAGCCGAGGAGCCCTGGTGGGAGAAGCGACCGCGCGATCACGGACTGGCCCGCGTAGACCTGATGGTTGATGCGCTCGCGGTTGATGGCGTAGTTGAGGGCCTGCCGGACTTCGAGCCGGTCGAAGGGCGGCGACGAGGTGTCGAAGCCGACGTAGGACGTGTGGAGCTGGACGGTGGTGAGCAGGTACGCCGCGTAGCGGGGGTCGTTGCGGATCTCGCTGGCGACGTTCGGGGGAATGCCATGGGCGATGTCGAGCTCTCCCCGGAAAAACGCGTCGGAGACTTCGCGAAAGCTGCGCAGGTCCAGGCGGAAGGTAACCTCGTCGACGAACGGCTCGTTCGGCACGAAGTAGTGTTCGTTGCGGACCAGCCGCACGCGTTCCCCTTCCACGGCTTCTTCGATCTGGAAGGGGCCGGCCCCGACCGCGCTCAGCCGGAACCGTTCCGGATCGCGCGTCTCCTCGGAGGGGACGATGGCCGTCTCCGGCGTCGAAACGAGAGAGAGAAAAAACGCCAGCGGCTCGAGGAGCTGGATGTCGATCGTGTAAGGGTCGCGCACCACCACACCTGTGAGAACGCGCGAGCGTCCTTCCACGACGTCGGCGGCGCCGCGCACGTTGCTCAGCACCCCGGCCCCGCTGGACTTCGTCTCCGGCAGCAGAATGCGCAGGAAGGTCTCGTAGACGTCGCGGGCCTCGAACGCGCGCCCGTTGTGGAACCTCACGCCCCGTCGCAGGTGAAAGCGGTAGAGGTTGCCATGTTCCAGCACCTCCCAGCGCTCGGCCAGACTGGGCATCAGCTCCGCTCCCTCGCCGTACCGGACCAGAGTGGCGTGGATCGACTTGATCATGTAATTCAGCGCGGAGGCGGATGCGTACGCGGGATCGAGGTTCAGCCTCTGCCACAGCACCGTGGCCGTGGTGATCTTGCCGCCCCGGTTCGGTTCGGGGAGGACGAACCGGCCCAGCTCCTGTTCAAGGAGTGTCGACTCGTGACTGAGCGTGCCGGACATGCGGTTCAGGTCGGCCACGCCGAAGCTCGATTCGCGCGAACCCTGCTTGATGACGTCCATCGACGTGACGATGGCCGAGCTCTCCGCCGCCAGGACCGACGTCGACTCGAGCACGCTCTGCACGAGGCCCATGATGTTTTCCATGGCCCGGCTGATGGCCTGGCTGCCGGTCTCCTGCTCGCCCATGGCCCGCTTGAGGTGCTTGGTGTAGTCGCGCACCAGGGAGGCCTGCTCGCCGATCTTGCTGGAGGTGAGGGACTGCTGCTGGGTCGCGGCCGCGGTCTGCTGGACCATCTTGGTCACTTCTTCGATGGCCGAGGTGGCGGCGGCGCTTCCTCGGGCCTGTTCTTCGGTAGCCCGGGCGATCTCGGAAATGGAGCTGGTGGAGCGGTCGGTGAGCTCGAGGATCTTGTCGAGGACCTGCACCGCTCTGGCGGTGAGGGCCACACCGTCCACGACGCGATCGGCCCCCGCGGTCATCTGCTCGGCAGCGCGGCCGACGCCTTTCTGCACATTCTGGATGAGGGTGCGGATCTCCTCGGTGGAGACGGAGGTGCGCTCCGAGAGGTCGCGGATCTCATCGGCCACGACCGCGAAGCCCCGGCCGCGTTCGCCGGCCTGCGCGGCGATGATGGCCGCGTTCAGGGCCAGCAGGTTCGTCTGGCCGGCGATGTCGTCGATGACGCGCACGATGTCGCCGATCTCCTGCGACCGTTCGGCCAGCTCGCTCAGGGCGACCTTGGCTTCGTCCACGGCCATCTGGATCTTGCGCATGCCGTCCACCGTGCCTTCCACGGCGGCCCGCCCTTCATTGGCGGCGTCTTTCACGTAGCGGGCGAGATCCGAAGACTGGCGCGCGGAGTTGCGGATCTCTTCGGTGGTGGCGTTCATCTCCACCATGGACGACGCGGTCTGGGTGGCGAACGAGGAGAAGCTCTCCGTGTTGGTGGCCACGTTGTTGATGGAGGCGATCATCTCCTCGATGGCCGAGGAGGTCTGCTCGACGAACTCGGCCAGCGTGTCGGCGATGCGGCTCACTTCCTCGATGGAGGCCGACATCTGGAGCACCGAAGTGGAGGTCTCTTCGGCGTTGGCGGAGAGGTCTTCCATGCTCTGCCGGACGGTGTTGATCGACTGGTCGATCTGCGTGACGGAGGCGGAGGTGGTCTCGGTGGAAGAGAGCTGGTCGGTGGCGCTCCGGGCCAGCACACGCGAGCGTCCGCTGATCTGCTCACTGGCGCGGGCCACGTCGGCCGCCAGTTGTCCGAAACGGCGGATGGTGCGCTCGAGGTTGGTGACCAGGCCGCGCATGGCCGCGGCGGTGCGGTTGGATTGGGTCTCGCCGACGATCTCCTTGGCGCTCAGCGAGAGGTCGCCGGCGGTGATGCGGTTCAAGAGCTGGATCATCCCTTCGCGCCGCGTGAGCACGCGCTTGAGCCAGGCATTGAAGATGGTGATGGAGATGACCGCCGCGATCGCGGCCACGATGAGCACCTTCCACCAGAGCGAGAAGTTCATCCCGGGCACGGCCAGCATCAGAACGCTGAACAGAGCCAGGCAAAAAGCGATCAGCGCCCACATCTGCTGAGTCCGGCCGAAGTGTCTCATCCGCATGGAGTTCCCGAGGCTGGATGCTAACATGCGCTTGTCGGTTGGCGGTTGCCGGTTGGCGGGGAGAGCGGCCTCGAAGTCGATCGCCCCCGCCAACCGCGAACCGCCAACCTCCCACCGGTGACCGACTACTTCACGACCCGCCGCGCTCGAATCGACGAGTTCCTGGCCGGCCTCAGGCCGGAAGCCCCGGCGCCCCTGGACGCTCCTCTGCGACGCGCCCTCACTTCGGCAGGAAAGCGCGTCAGGGGCGTGCTGACGCTCGCGGTGGGAGAAGCCTTCGGCGCCAAGCCGGAGAAGGTGGTGGCCGCGGCAGCAGCCATGGAAATGATCCATGCGTCGTCGCTGATCCTCGATGACCTGCCGGCCATGGACGATGCCCTGTTGCGTCGTGGAGCGCCCACGCTGCACCGCGAGTTCGGCGAAGACCTGGCCATCCTCTCCGCCGTGGCCCTGCTCAACCATGCGTATGGCTTCGTGGCGCAGGCTCATGCCGGCTGCTCCCCACGCCGGTGGCCGATGCAGCAGGTCCTGCAGCGCGTGGTCGATGCCGTGGGATGGGACGGAACCATTGCCGGAGAAGCGGTGGATCTGCACAGCGAAGGCTCGAAGCTCGACTTTCACACGCTCGAGCTCATCCACTCCCGCAAGACCGGCGCACTCTTCGTGGCCGCGGCAGCCGTCGGCGGGATGCTCGCCAACATCCATCCCGCGCCGCTGCAGCGCATCGAAGTTTTTGCCAAGAATCTCGGCTTGGCCTTCCAGATCACCGATGACGTCCTCGACGTCACCTCCAATCCGGAGATCCTCGGCAAAGACGTCGGCAAGGACGAGCAGCGCCTGACCTTCGTCAAGCTCGCCGGCGTGGAAGGGGCGCGCAAATTGAGTGAAGAGCTGGTCGACACCTCGCTGGCCTCGATCCAATCCCTCGGCCCCTCCGCCGAACCGCTGCGCGCCCTGGCGCTGCTCGTGCGCAATCGCGTGCGGTGAAGGTGGCGCGTCGGAGGCGGGCCCAAGCAACTGCGTTGCTCTTCGCGCGCGTCGTGTCTAGCATTCCGTCCGTGTTCCCCGAACGCCAGATTCACGTGCGCGTCGTGCCGGTGCGTGCGGCTGACCCGGGACTGTGGCAACTGCTGGATGACACGGAGCGCGCACGGGCGGAACGGTATCGATTCGATGAAGACCGGCAACGGGCCACGGTGGGGCGGGGGATGTTGCGGCGGATGCTGGGGGAGGCCCTCGGACGCGATCCGCGCGAGCTGCGGTTCGTCACGGGCGAACAGGGCAAGCCGGCGCTGGAAGATGGTGCGTTGCAGTTCAACGTCAGTCATTCCGGCGACCGCGTGGCCATTGCCATCACCCGGGATCTCCCGGTGGGAATCGACGTCGAACTGGAAAGCCGGCGGATGCACAACCTCCTCGGAATGGCCCGGCGCTTCTTCTCTCCTCTCGAGACGCGTGCCGTCGAAGAGGCCGAGCAGCAGGAGAACGTGTTCTTCAGCATCTGGACGGCCAAGGAGGCGGTGATCAAGGCCGTCGGAGGAGGCCTCTCCATCAACCTGGCCTCATTCTCCGTGCTCCCTCTCGAGGAGCTCCTGCCTCCGGCCCTGCGCTTACGCGACGTACAGAACCTCGGAGCCGACCCGAAGCTCGACGGCTGGACGGTGGCCTCGCTCCCCGAGGAGGAGGGCTACCGCGTGGCGGTTTGCGTGAGGGGCGCGCATTGGGAAATCGTGCGTGGTTGAGAAGACGCGGCTGGAGTTTGGCCGCACTCCGGTAAGGGGCCGCGGGCATCCTGCCCGCGGTGGACTTTGACTCTGTGGAGCGGTGGACTTGAGTCCACCGGGCACTCGCGAGGAGTGAGCCGTGAGCCGTGTGAGTTTCTCGCCACGCTCGTGCCGAGAGCCGCGAAGGGCAGAGGGGCCGATCCTCGCGAGAGCCTCGGTGGACTAAAGTCCACCGCTCCACTGGCACGCCCTCCTTCCGACCGTCGCAGGCGGCTACGCCGGCCTGTATCTCTGTGGTGAAAAGCAGTTCGAATTAACGCGCCACCAGCATGCGCGCGTACAACTCCAGCCAGGCGCTCTGTTCGCGCTCGATCGAGAGCTCGTCTGCGAGGGCCAGGCTGCCTGCCGACAGTCGTGAAGCCAGGGCGTCGTCGGCGAGGATGCGCTCGATGGCGCGGGCCAGGGCGGGGGGATTGCCGTGGGGGACCACGAGCGCGTTGTCTCCGTCGCGCAAGACTTCCTTCATCCCGCCCACCGCGGTGGCCACGAGGGGCACGCCGCACGATGCCGCCTCGAGCAGTGCGTTGGGCAGGCCCTCGAAGGCGGAATTCTGGACGTAGACGTGCAGGCGCGCCAGTGCCTCGAATACTCGATCGCGCGGGAGATCTCCGGTGACCTCCACCTGTTCCTCCACGCCCAGCTCGTGCATCAGGGTCTGCGACCACCGCTCCTCCGCGGCTTCGGTGAAGGAGCCCACCAGGAGCAGTTTGCGACGCAGGGCCGGAGCGACGGCCGCGTAGGCGCGCACGAGAAGGGGGATGTCTTTCACGCGGCGGAACTGGCCGACGGTGCCGACCGTCCCTCGCTCGCACGTGGCCAGCGTCCACCGTGAAGAGGCGGGCACGGGCGCGATGCCGTTGCGGAGGACGCTGCTGCGGCCGGTGAGATCGACGAGTTGCTGCAGATCGTCGAGCTGGATCTGATTCACCGACGTCACCCAGCGCGCCTTCTGCAGCGAGAAGACCGCGGTGGAGCGGATGGCGGGGTGCTGCTGGGTGACCATGTCGCCTCCACGCACGCTGATGATCACCGGCCGCTTGCCGGCCAGGAGCGTGCAGGCGTAGGCCTTGACCAGAAAGAAGCTGTGGAAGAGCGCGAAGCGCACTTCGCGGTCCAGCTCGCGCACGAATCCGAGAAACTCCAGGCTGGCCTGCTGCAGGCCGGCGGCGAGATTCATGGAGATGCGATGAATCGTCGCGCCATCCTCGTGGTCACGCGTCGGTGCCGGTGGTCCGCCGCTGAAGAAGGGGACCACCACGTGTACGTCGTAGCCGTCCGCGACCAGCGAGCGCACCAGCCGGCGCACGGCCACGGCCACGCCGCCCACGGTGGGCCAGTACTCGAGCGTGACCAGGCAGACCGACGGTGGTTCAGGCATGGGTGACGAGCGCGATGCCTCCAGGGGTGTAGCCGTCCACGATGGCCAGCCAGCCGTCGCCGTCACGTATGAAGTCGACGTGGTGCATGCCCACCGAGCTCCATCCCGTGCCGGTCGCTCCGATGATCGGGCTCTCGGGGAGTTCGTGCTCGCGATAGTCGTCCGCGGTGAGCACGTCGATCGCGAGCGCCCGCACGCAAGTGCCGTACTGCGGCCAGCCGTCCTGAGCGAAGCGCACCAGCCGGCCGTCGTGCGCGAGCACGCGACCGGCCGGACGGGAGAGACTGCGGTTGCCGGCCACGACCGGACTGGCCGGATGTTCGGACCACGGTCCGTCGAGCGCCGCGGCGGAGTAGAGGCGCAGCTCGTCGAGCCCGCGGTGCGCGAACATCCACCAGCGACCGTCGTGCGGAAACGGAGTGGCGTCGGCGAAGTCCCCTTTCACGAGCTCGCGCACAAAGGTCCACCGATGGGGAAAGGACTCGGCGCGATAGAGACGGATGGCCTGCACCTGCCGCGTCTCCGGGACCATGTAAATGTCGTCGCCAACTCGCGCCACCCAAGGGTACGAGAGATGGAACCGCTCATTCAGCACGACGGCGTCATAGGTCCAGACACGCGCGTCCGCGCTCGTAGCGTGAGCGATCTCGCCGCGCCGCTCGGTCTCGTTCCACACTTCGAAGAAAAGATGAAACGTGTCGTCCACGCGGAGGTGAAAGGGATCGGCCACGAACCCAGGCGCGACGTCGGTCACGGATGATGCCGTGAGGATCGGATTCGTTACGGCCGGCGAAGGCCGCAACGAGAACGGACTCTCACCCTCGTAGAGCCCGATCGACCAGAGAAACTGGAATTCCCAAGACCGGAACTCCCAAGACATGGCCTGCATGAGGCGGGAAGGGTACACCCGTCGGTTGACGGTTGACGGTTGACGGTTGGCGGTTGGCGGTTGGCGGTTGGCGGTTGCTGGTTGGCGGTGGAGTGGCGCACTCCTTTCTCTCTCCGCACACGCACACGCACACGCACACGCTCACGTATCCGCTCACTCACTCGCTCGCTCGTCGACCGCGAGGACAATCCCCCGCCAACCGCCAACCGCCAACCGCCAACCAGCAACCAGCAACCAAGATTGACTCTCCCAAATGACGCTGATAAGCTCCGGCCCCCAATCCCCAATAATTGAATTAAACCCGGGTCCACTTTCCCCAAGTGCAATCTCGTCCACTGCGAACAATAGGAGGTAGCTCATGGCCATTTTTCTCATCGAGAGTAAGCGGATGATGTTTCATCTCAACCGGCTCGACACCGAAGCGCTGCAGGCGGTGAAGGCCAAAGTCAAAGAGGGCATCGACAAAGGCTCGATCCTCGGTGCCTGGGCCAAGGTCGGCGGCGGCAGCGTCTGGGTCGTCAATGCCGAATCGCATGCCTCGCTGGCTCGCAAGCTGCGCGAGTTCGGTGTGGGCGGCTTCGAAGTCACGCCTCTGCTGGATCACGCGCCGCTCATCGACGCGCACATCGAGCACCGCGCCGCGGCCGCCAAGGCCAAGAAGTAGTCACACGAGCGGAGAGAGGCGGCGCCAAGCCGCCTCACTCCGTTGCGCGGGCCGCGGGCAGGCCGCGGCATCATGAGCGCCAATCAGGAGCGGCGGTTCGCGCCGCCGCGAAACAAGCTCAAACAGTGGGTCACGAGCGAGTTGGCATGAGCCCATTCCGCGCCATCACAGTCACTCCTCTCGGTCTCCGCAATCCTGGATTGGCGGTGGCCACGGTTCGTGCCGGCGGCGTGGCCGTGCTCGACGCCGAGTTCTGCGCCGATCGCGATCAAGGCAGGCGCAATCTGCTTCACCTGCTCGAGCTGGCGCCCCCCGAGGCACTCCTCGGGCTGCGCTTCCGCCCGGAGCAACTCGCCGGCGGTGCCGAACTTCTCGACCTGTTCGGCGAGCGCGCGCACTGGCTGGTGATCGCCGGATCCCCTCTGGGAGACTGGAGCGCGCCAGGTCGCGAGCTGGTCATCGAAGTGACCGATTCCGACGATCTCTCGCATGCGGCGGGCGCCGGTGCGGTGCTGGCGCGCGGGAGCGAATGCGGAGGGTGGGTGGGCGGGGACGCCGCGTTCATCCTCGCGCAGAAGGTCCTGGCGGCAACGCGACTTCCGGTCTACGTGCAGGGCGGCATCGGGCCGTCGACCGCGGCGGCCTGCCGCGCGGCCGGCGCCGCGGGCGTCGTGCTCGACGATCAGCTCTGGCTCATGCCGGAGTCTCCGCTGCCGGCTCCGTGGAAGGAAATTCTCGAAGGAATCGAAGGGCAGGAAGCGCTGGTGCTGGGCGAGAGTCTCGGGGCTTCGTGCCGCGTGCTCCTCCGTCCCGATCTCCCCGCCGCGCAACGCCTGCAGCGCGCCGCGGCCGCGGCCTCCACCCGCGAGGCGTGGGTGGCCGAGGCTTCTGCACGCACAGGCTTCGGTGCGCCCGACGAAACGGCCTGGCCCATGGGACAGGCCACCGGCCTGGCGGCCTCCTTTCGCGACCGCTACAAGACCACCGGGCGTCTCTTGCGCGCGGTGCTCGAGGCCAGCGCGGAGCACGTCGAGAGCGCGGCCCGGCTGCGACCGCTGGCGGTGGATTCGCCGCTCGCGAAATCGCACCGCACGCGCTGTCCGATCGTGCAGGGGCCGATGACGCGCGTGAGCGACAGTCCGGCATTCGCGGAAGCCGTGGCCGCGGGTGGCGGTCTGCCTCTCCTGGCCCTGGCCCTGGCCACCGGCCCGGAGGCGCGGGCACTCTTCGACGCCACGCGGGAACGTCTCGGCGATCGCTCCTGGGGTGTGGGCATTCTCGGCTTCGTGCCTCCCGACCGCCGTGACGAACAACTGGCCGAGCTCGTGCGCGCGCGTCCTCCCTTCGCCCTCATCGCCGGCGGACGTCCCGATCAGGCCGCGGAGCTGGAACGGCACGGCGTGGCCACGTATCTCCACGTTCCCGTGCGTACGCTGTTGCCGCTGTTCCTCGAAGGAGGCGCACGGCGCTTCATCTTTGAGGGACGCGAGTGCGGCGGTCACATCGGGCCGCTGAGCAGCTTCGTGCTTTGGGAGTCGATGATCGCCACGCTGGTGCGTGAAGTCCCCAAGAGCGAAGCGGCGAAGATCCACGTGCTCTTCGCGGGGGGGATTCATGACGCGCGCTCGGCGGCCATGGTGGCGGCGCTCTCCGCGCCGCTCAGCGAGCGGGGGATGAAGGTCGGAGTGCTGATGGGCTCCGCGTATCTGTTCACCGAGGAAGCGGTGACCACCGGCGCGATCGTGGAGGAGTTTCAGAAGCAGGCGCTCGATTGCCGGCGCACGGTCAAGCTGAAGACCGGCCCGGGACACGTGGTGCGCTGCGCCCCCTCTCCCTTCGCCGAGGAGTTCGAAGCGACGCGGCGAAGCATGACCGCGGACGGGAAGTCGAACGACGAGATCAATGACGCGCTGGCGCGCCTGGCCCTGGGCCGCTCGCGCGCAGGCGCCAAGGGCATGCTTCGCGAAGGGGACGAGCTGGTCGTGCTCGACCGCGAGCGGCAGCGCCGCGACGGCATGTTCATGATGGGCAGCCTGGCCACCATGCGCTCCTCGGTGGTGACCATCGAAGAGCTGCATGACGACGTGGCCATCGGCGGGCAGGAACTGCTCGAAGAGGCCGTGTCGGTCTCACTGGCGCGCGACGAGTCCCGTCCCGCGGACGTGGCCGTCATCGGCATCAGCACGCTGCTGCCCGGGGCCAGCGCGCCGCGTACGTACTGGCGCAACATCGTCGACAAGACCAACGCCATCCACGAAGTCCCGAAGCATCGTTGGGACTGGCGGCTGATCTATTCGCCCGACACCAAAGACCGTGACAAGACCTACTCCAAATGGGGTGGCTTTCTCGACGAGATTCCGTTCGATCCGGTGCGGTTCGGCATTCCCCCGAACTCGATGACGCAGCTCAGCACTTCGCAGTTGCTCACGCTGGAAGTGGCCCGGCAGGCGCTGGCCGACGCGGGCTACGAGAACGGCGATTTCGATCGCGAGAACACCTCCGTGATCCTCGGCGCGGCCGCAAACGGGGACCTGGAGCAGGGCTTCATCACGCGCAGTCTCCTGCCGTTCATCGTCGACTCGCCCACTCCCGAAGACTGGAAGCGGCTCCCTGAGTGGAGCGACGAGGCCTTCGCGGGCTCACTGGCCAACGTGACCGCGGGACGCGTGGCCAACCGTCTGGATCTCGGCGGCGCGAACTACACCGTCGACGCGGCCTGCGCGTCCTCGCTGACGGCCATCGACCTGGCCGTGCACGAGCTGCGTGGCGGACACAGCTCGATGGTCGTGGCGGGCGGGCTCGACCTCGAGCAGCACCCGTACTTTTTCCTCGGCTTCAGCCGCACGCAGGCGTTTTCGCCGCGCGGCAAAGTGCAGACCTTCGATCGCAACGCCGACGGCATCGTCATCAGCGAAGGCGTGGTGGTGGTCGTGCTCAAGCGGCTCGCGGACGCGGAGCGCGACGGAGACCGCATCTACGCGGTGATCAAGTCGGTGGCCGGATCGAGCGACGGCAAGGCGCTGGGCATGACCGCGCCGCGCCCGATCGGACAACGCCGGGCCCTGACGCGCGCGTATCGCGCCGCCGGCTTCTCGCCCGCGACCATTGGTCTTTATGAAGCGCACGGCACCGGCACGCCGGTGGGCGACCGCGCCGAGCTGGAGACGATCGTCGGCGCGCTGGACGGAGCGGGGGCGGAAGCGAAGAGCTGCGCCGTCGGATCGGTGAAGAGCCTCATCGGCCACACGAAGGCCGCCGCCGGCATGGCTGGACTGGTGAAGGCGATCTACGCGCTCTACTACAAGACGTTGCCCCCGCATGCCGGGGTCGAGGAGCCGCTGGAGGCTCTGGCCAATCCGCGCGGCCCCGCGTATCTGCTGCGCGAGGCCCGGCCGTGGTTCGCAAACGGCGGAACGCCGCGACGGGCCGGCGTGAGCGCGTTCGGCTTCGGCGGCACGAACTTCCATGCGGTGCTCGAGGAGTACAGCCGGGGCGTTGATACGCGGGCGCCGGGCGCCGACGAATGGCCGTACGAGCTGGTGGCCGTTCGGGCCGCGAATCGTGCCGCGCTCGTGGCGGAGCTCCTCGGTCTGCGGGAGCTGCTGAACGGGGAGCCGCGGCTCACGTCCGTCGCCGCGAGCTGTGCGAAGAAGCGCGGCCCGGCGATGCTGGCCATCGTCACCAACACGTCCGAACATCTGCGCGGGGAGCTCGATGCGGCCTTGCGTCACCTCGAGAGTGGAGAGCCGCTTGGTCCGGCCAGTCGTCTTCGTCTCGAGGCCCCGGCGGCCGATCCCAAGATCGCGTTCCTCTTTCCCGGCCAGGGAGCCCAGCACGTGAACATGGGCCGCGAGCTGGCGCTTTACCTACCGGAAGTGCGCGCGGCGATCGAGCTTGCCGATTGCGTGACGCGGAACCGGTACGAGTTGCCGCTGAGCCGCCTGCTGTTCCCGGAGTCGGTGTTCGATGCGGACGCGGACCTGCGCCAGACCGGACGCGTGGATGACACGCACGTGGCCCAGCCGGCCATCGGCGCGCTGTCGCTCGGACAACTGGATCTGGCTCTGCGTCTGGGCCTCGTGCCGTCGATGGTGGCCGGGCACAGCTTCGGCGAGCTCACTGCGCTGCACGCGGCGGGAGTGCTGGATCGCGAGTCGTTCCTGAAACTGGCAGAGACGCGCGGGCGGCTGATGGCCGATGCCGAGGCAGGGGCGATGGCCGCCGTCAATCTGCCCGCGGACGAAGTGCAGCAGCGCGTCCGCGAATTCGACGGGGTCGTGATCGCCAACCGCAACGCGCCACGCCAGACCGTGATCTCCGGACCGCGTGCTTCGATCGAAGCCGCCGTGGAGCGCCTCAACGCGGACGGTGCCAGTGCGCGCCTGCTGCCGGTGTCGGGCGCGTTCCACTCGCCGCTGATGTCCAGTGCCGAGCGTCCGCTCGTCGAGGCGATCGACGCCTGCGAGATCGCTTCGCCGAACGTGCCTGTCTACGCCAACATGACCGCGCGTCCGTATCCGGGGGATCCTGCCGCGGTGCGGGAACAGCTCGGTGCGCACCTGCGCAGTGCCGTCGATTTTCTCGGACAGGTCCAGGCCATGGCTCAGGACGGCGCGACGGTGTTCGTCGAGCTGGGACCGAAGGCCGTCCTGACCGGCCTCGTGCAGCAGACTCTCGAAAATGCCGTGACCGTATCGCTCGGCAGCGGCGGACTGCGTGGATTTCTGACTGCTCTGACTACACTGATGGCGCACGGAGTGGCGGTCGATGTCGAGGCGCTCTTCGCCGGCCGCGACGTCGTCGCGAGCCTGAAACCGGAAGTCCGCGCGCAGACCTGGTGGGTGGACGGAGGGGGCGTGCGCCGCTCGCGCGAGGATCCGCGCGATCAGATCGGCGCCTTGCCCCTTCTCGATTGGGAAGCGGTGCAGGAGAATGCGGAGAGAGAGATGACCAGGAAGCAGAACGAGGACGCCGCACCCACGGTACAGGCTCCGCCGGCTCCGACACCGGCCGCGCCTTCGTCGGAGATCCTCGAGGCCTACCGCGCCTATCAGGAAACGATGCGCCAGTTCCTGGCCGTCCAGGAAAACGTGATGTCCCGACTCCTGGGCGGAGCCGCGCTCGCACCGTCCGCAATGCCGGTGATGCCCGCAATGCCGGTGATGCCCGTGCCGGTGATGCCCGCGCCCCCCGCAATGCCGGCCGCCGCACAACCCAGTCCCATCGCGCCGCCATCGGCACAGCGTGCGAGCAGCGTCGCGGAACCCTCCGCCAACCGCCAACCGCCAACCGCCAACCCCGGCCCCGCGGAGAACCCCGAAGCCGCCCACGACCGCGCCTCCCTCAGCGAAATGATCGTGAACCTGGTCAGCCAGCGCACCGGCTATCCGTCCGAGGTGCTCGGTCTGGAACAGGACATCGAGGCGGAACTGGGCATCGACTCCATCAAGCGGATGGAGATCGTCGACGCCATCCTCAAGCAGTTGCCCACTCCCTCGACAGCCCGCGCCGATGAGTTGCTGCGCCTCAAGACCTTCAACGGCTGGGTGGACGTGGTGCTGCGCGCGCAGGGAGTGGCGAAGCCGGACGACGTGCCGCAGGTCGTCGCGCCGGCAGCCGAGCGGTCCGCGGTGGTGGAGAGCGTGAAGCTCGAAGCCGCGGACGAACCGGCCGTTCCCTGCGCGCGGTTCGTCATCCGTGGCTTCGAGGAGGCCGCGCCGCTTTTCAGTCTGACGCGACTGCGCGGTCTCTTCCTCGTGACCGAGGACGTCTTCGGAATCGCCGCGGGCGTTGCGGAATCGCTGCGGCAGCTCGGCGCGGAAGTGGTCCTGCTCTCGCCGCAGTTGCTCGCTTCGCCGGAGACGATGGAGACCTTCGTCCGCGAACGCTGCGCGGAACTGGGACGCATTCAAGGCATCGTGCATCTGGCCCCGCTCGCTCCTTCCGGGATGGCGCAAACGCTCGCCGACTGGCGCCGCGACACGGACGTCGTGGTCAAGGGCTTGTTCCATCTGCTGCGCATCGCCGCGTCGGACCTGCAGCGTTTCGGTCTGGAGGGCGAGGCCTATGCACTCGGTGCCGCGCTCCTGGGCGGCGCCTGGGGACGCGACGGAGTGTGCGGAACCGGTTCGCCGGCGGCCGGCGGCGTGTACGGACTGCTCAAGACGCTCGGGAACGAAATGAGTGGCGTGAATGTGAAGGTCGTCGACTTTGACGACGTCTCCCAGGTCTCGTCCACCGTCTCGAAAATTCTGGGCGAGCTGCTGGCGCGTAGCGACGACTTCGAGGCCGGCTATCGCGACGGCACGCGCAGTGTCTTCCGGGCAGAGCGCGCTCTCGTCGAGATCCCCGAGCCGCGACCGCCTCTGGCCGCGGCGGGAGACGTGGTCCTGCTGACCGGCGGCGCGCGCGGCATCACCGCCGAGGTGGCCCGGGACCTGGCCTTGCCGGGCGTGCGGATCATTCTCGCAGGACGCGCAGCGGCGTCCGAAGCGGAGGAGCCGGCCACGGCCGGCCGCGACGTGCCGGAGCTTCGCCGTCACTTCCTGGAGTTGCCGCGCGCGGCCGGAGAGCGCATCCCGCCGGCACAGGTCGAGGAGAAGATTCGCCTCCTGCTGCAGCGTCGCGAAGTGAAGAACACCATCGACGACTTGCGTGGGCGCGGAGCGGAGGTCGAGTATCGATCCGCCGATGTGCGCAACGAAAGCGACATGGCCGCGTTGCTCGACGACATCTACGCCCGCTACGGTCGTCTCGATGGCGTGGTGCACGGCGCGGGCATCATCGAGGACCGTTTGCTGGTCGAGAAGGACGCGGCCTCGTTCGATCGTGTCTTCGACACCAAGGCGGACAGCGCGTTTCTGCTGGCGCGCTTGCTCCGTCCGCGCTCACTCCGTTTCGTGGTGCTCTTCAGCTCCGTGGCCGGACGCATCGGCAATCGCGGGCAGATCGACTATGCGGCCGCGAATGAAGTGGTGAACCGGCTGGCCTGGTCGATGAGTGCGTCGTGGCCGGCGGCGCGCGTGGTGGCGATCAACTGGGGACCGTGGAGCGGTGCGGGCATGGCCTCGCCCGCGGTCATCCGCCAGCTCGAAGAGCGCGGCATCCAGACCATCGTTCCCTCCGCGGGGCGGCGGTTCTTCGCCGGCGAGTTGCTCTCGACGTCGCGCGAGAGTGAGGTGCTGGCGGGCGAGGGCTCCTGGAGCTCCGAGGGCGACGCGCTCCTCGCGTCCGTGCTGACCTGGTGACGTCCCCGCGCCGGGTGCTGTTTTACGTGCAGCATCTCCTCGGCGTCGGACACCTGAAGCGCTCCTCGGTCCTCGTCAAGGCCATGCTCCGCCGCGGGCTCGACGTGACCGTCGTCGCCGGCGGACGTCCTCTTCCCGGCATCGATTTCGGAGAGGCGTCCATCGTTCGCCTGCCGATGCTCGAGGTACGCGACGTCGAGACCTACCGGCTGGTGGACGAACGGGGACGGCGCGCCACGCCCTGGTTGTGGTGGCGGAGGAAACGCGAGCTGTTGCGGGCTTTCCGCACCGTTGCCCCGCGCGCGCTGGTGGTGGACATGTTTCCCTTTGGACGGATGCAGTTCCGCCGCGAGCTCGTGCCGCTCCTGGAGGCGGCCCGGCGCGCGGGATGCGTGCGCATCTCTTCGATGCGTGACATCGTGCAGCCGAAGTCGAAGCCGCGGCCCAACGAACAGATGGTCGCGCTCGCGGAGCGGCACTTCGACCGGTTGCTCATCCATGGAGATCCGACGCTGATCCCTCTCGAGCGGAGTCTGCCCCCGGCTGCGCGTTTGCGAGAGAAGATCGAGTACACGGGATATGTCGTCGAGTCCGCGGGCGCACAGGTTCCGGCCTCGAATGAGGTGCTGGTCTCCGTGGGCGGCGGCGCGGTGGGGGAGCAGCTCTTACGCGTGGCGCTGGAAGCCCGTCCGCTGACCCGCTTTCGCGCGCATCCGTGGCGCGTGCTGTGCGGATTGAATGCATCAACGGCCATGGTCGAGGCGTTACGCCGCGAAGCGCCCGCGGGCGTGGTCGTGGAGGCGCATCGCCAGGACTTTGCGTCGCTGCTGCGCGGTGCGGCGCTCTCGGTCTCTCAAGCCGGCTACAACACCACCCTCGAGCTCCTGGCCGCGCGCGTCCCGGCCGTGCTCGTGCCGTTCGCACGGGACAACGAGACTGAGCAGGGACTGCGCTGCCGGGCGCTGGCCGATCGCGGACTGGCGCAGGTGATCGCGGAAGATGCGCTCACTCCTCGAGCACTCGCGACCGCCATCGACCAGGCCACCGTACCGCCCGCCGACCTGCACATCGACCTCGACGGAGCGGAACGGACCGCGCAGCTCGTGTGGGAGGCGACGGGCGGCTCGTGATGGCGGTGGGTGCGAGCCATCACCGATAATGAGGGGCACATGAGCCATGACCCGAAGCCCCGTGTGGGGCTCATCTTCGAAGAGCTGGAGCAGGTGGGGGGACTGCGCGTCGCCTCCGCGCGCCATGCGCGTTTGATGGTCGAAGACCTGGAGATCGTGCCCATCGCCATCGGCGACAGCGCCAACGAGCGTGACTGGCCGGGGGTGGTCGAGGACCTCGACTACGCAGGCCAGCGCGGGTTTCGTATTCGCGCCGCCGATCTGCGGAGCGACTCGATCACGGGCAGCTCGCACCTCCGGCACTACGCCGTCACGCGCGCTCTGGCGCGGCTGGCGGTGCGCGAGCATCTCGATGCCCTGCACGTGTTCGGGGCGTACGGTGCGCGGCCGTTCATCGGCGCCTACGCGGCGGTGCAGACCGGCCTGCCGCTCATTCTGTCGTTCCGCGGCATCGACCTCGACACCTGGGTCTTCGGGCCGAACCTCGCCCAACTGCAGGCCGCGGCGGGTGTGGCGCGCGTCTGCGTCTGCATGAACGGCGGCTCGAAGCGGGTGCTGGAGGGACTGCTGCGTCCCACCGCTCCCGTGTTCGTCAGTCACAACTTCATCGACCCGGCGGACTTCGCGAGCGGGCCGGTCTCCCTGCCGCCGCTGGCGCCGTCGGTGATCGGCTGCGTGGGCGAGTTCCGTCGCGTGGTCGGCGTCGACTTCCTGCTCCGCGCGTTCGAGACCCTCACGGAAACGCGCGACCTCTCGCTGCTGCTGGTCGGTCCCTTTCGTCCGGTCGAGGCGCACTACTACACCGCACTCATCGACTCCTTACGCAGCGCCCCCCGCATCGTCCGCGCCGGACGCGTCGAGCACACGCGCGTGCTCGGCTACATGAACGCCTGCGACATCCTGGCCTTTCCGTCCTTCTCCGACGGCAGCCCGAACAAGCTCCTCGAAGCGATGGCCGCCGGGCGAGCCATCGTGGCCGCGGACGTGGGAGGCATCCCCGAAATGATCCGCGACGGCGTCGATGGTCTGCTGATCGACCCCACCGACCCGAACGCCTTCGTCCGCGCCCTGGAGTCGCTCCTCGACGATCCCACCCTTCGCCAGCGCCTGGGCGCCTCGGCCCGCGAGCGCGTCCTCCGCGAATTCAATGCAGAACGCGCCAGACACGACGCGTTGGAGTACTACCGCGCCGCCGGATTGTCGATCCGCTGAAGGAGCGCCGGGCAGGATGCCCGCGCCTCCATCGCTCATCGCGCCAAGGAACTCCGGCAAGGGGCCGCGGGCATCCTGCCCGCGGTGGACTCGAGCCTGTGGAGCGGTGGACTTGAGTCCACCGGGCACTCGCGTCGCGGGCGTATGACGCGCGAAGGCGCGTCGAACAATCTAGCCCCGGGCTCGGCCCGG
>JBDTOZ010000200.1:0-7826 GCA_039932995.1 Acidobacteriota bacterium
ACCCTGGACATCCAGCAGATCATGGCCATCCTCCCGCAGCGGTATCCGATGCTGATGGTCGACCGGATCGAGAGTCTCGAGCCGGGCGTCGCGGCGGTGGGGATCAAGTGCGTCACGGCCAACGAGCCGCACTTCGTCGGGCATTTTCCCGGACGGCCGGTGATGCCGGGGGTCCTGATCGTGGAGGCCTTCGCGCAGATCAGCGGAATCATGCTGCGCACGCAACGCGCGCCGCATGCCGTGACCGGCGACGGCGACACGGCCGCGCAGCATGGACGGCTCGGCTACATCGCTTCCATCCAGAAGATCCGCTTCCGCAGGCAGGTCGTTCCGGGCGACCAGTTGCGGATCGTGGTGAAACACACCAAGGCCTTCGGCGCACTGCACCAGGTGCGCGCCGAGGCCTTCGTCGGCACCGAGCTCGTCGCCGACGGCGAGCTGGTGGTGGGGTCGTAATGAAACTCTCCCTCCTGCTCGCCGGCAGCGGCTTTCCGAAGCTTCGCTCCGCGGTCACGCTGCTCGAGTCGGAGGACCGCCGCGTGCTGGTCGACAGCGGTCTGTGTGAGGACGGCGACAAACTCGTCGCCGCCCTCGCCGTGCAGGGCCTCGTGCCCGAACAGATCGACACGATCGTCACCACGCACCTGCACTACGACCACTGCGGCAATCACCTGCGCTTTCCGAACGCGCGCTACATCGTCGGCGGCGCTGACTATGAAGACACGCGCCGCTTCATCGCGCACTACCACGCGGACCAGAGCCCGTCGAAGCAGGACACCGCCGCGATCCTCCGCCGGAACAATGCCGCCATCAAGGATTTCTACGTGCGGGCCATCGTCCGCGAAGTGACCCGCAACCTGGCCTTCTACGACGCCCTGCTCGCCGGAGACCCACGCTTTCAACCGGTCACGCTCGATGCACCGCTCTGGCTCACCAGCGAGATCGAGGTGCTGCCGACTCCGGGACATACGCCCGGACATTTGTCGGTGGTGGCCCATGGAGCGTTCGGTTGGCGGTTGGCGGTTGACGGTTGGCGGGGGAACGATGCCGCCCGATCCTTCGAGATCGAGAACGTTCTGCCAGAGCACAACGCCGCTTCTGGTGGAGGGGAGGGGGATTCCCGCCAACCGCCAACCGCCAACCGCCAACCGGAAACCATCCTCATCGGAGGCGATGCGATCTCTTCGCGCAACGGAGACCTCGGCGACGGAGAGCCACACCTCGCATGGAATCCAAAGATCTACGGCGAGACGCGGGAAGCGCTCCTGGCGGGGTACGACTGGCTCATCCCCGGCCACGATGGCTTGATCCCGACAGGACGGGCCGAAGCCGGTTCGCGCGAAATCCCTCGATCCCCGACAACCCAGCCGGCCACCGACAACCGGCAACCAGGAGTCACCCCATGAGAGTCGTCGTCACCGGCATTGGAGTCCTCACGGCCAATGCCTCGTCCGCGGGCGAGTTCTCCGACGCGCTGCGCGCCGGACGCTCCGGCATCCGCGACATCACCCGCTTCGATACTGGTTTTCCGTTCAAGCTCGGCGGCGAAGTGCAGCTCGAGGAGAGCGACTCCGCGCTCGATCGGGTGTCGCAACTGGCCATCACCGCGGCCCGTCAGGCCGTGGAAGACAGCGGACTGCCGGCCGACGGGATCTGGCGGAAGCGCGCCGGACTCTGCATCGGCACGAGTCGCGGTCCGGCGTTGTCGCTCGAGACCCTCCTCGGCTCGTCCGATGCGAATCAGCGGCAGGCGCTCTTCGAGGAGATCCCGTTCAGCTCCATCGCCCGCAACGTGGCCGGGCTGCTCGGTCTCACCGGGCCGACCACCACCGTGACCATGGCTTGTGTCTCCAGCAGCCTGGCCATCGGCAACGCCTTCGACGCCATCCGCCGCGGGCGCGCCGAAGTGATGCTGGCCGGCGGCGCGGACAACCTCACCAATCTCAGCTTCAGCGGCTTCTCCGTACTGCGGGCCATGACCCGCAGCGTCTGCCGTCCGTTCGGACGCAACCGCGACGGCATCGTCCTCGGCGAGGGCTCGGGCATTCTCGTGCTCGAAGAATATGGGCACGCCATGGCCCGCGGCGCCACCATCCACGCGGAGATCTGCGGATGGGGCTCGGCCGGCGACGCGCATCACGCCACCAGTCCTGCTCCCGACGGGCGCGGCCTGGCCGCGGCCATCGGCAGCGCATTGCGGCAGGCTTGCCTCGCTCCGGAAGAGATCGAGCACATCAACCTGCACGGCACCGGCACGACCGCCAACGATGCCGCGGAATCGAACGCCATCCACCGCGTTTTCGGGGAGCGCGCGTCGCAGATCCCGGTGAACTCGCTCAAGTCGATGTTCGGACACACCCTCGGCGCGGCCGGCGTGCTCGAGCTCACGGCCTCGATTCTGGCCATGCAGGGCGGCTTCATTCCGCCGACCATGAACACCGAGGAGCTCGATCCCGCGTGCGACTTGAACCTGGTGCGCGGCCGGAGTCTCGAGCACGACTTCGACGTCCTGCTCAGCACCAAGTCCGCCTTCGGCGGAGCCAACGTGGCCATCGCCGCCCGGCGTCTTTCGGCAGGGAGCAACTGATGGCGCACCGCGTCGTCATCACCGGCATCGGGCCGTTCGCCCCGCGGGCCGCGGAACTGTTCGCGGCTTCGGAATCTACGAGTCTACGAGTCGACGAGTCTTCGAGTCTACGAGCCTTCGAGGCTGCGAGCCTTCGCGTCCACGAGCCTTCGAGTCAATCCCAAGCGCCCTTGCGCATCCGTGACGACGCGATGATCCACGCCGCGCCGCAGCTTCGGCAGATGGACCGGCTGGCGCGGATCGCTCTGGTGGCCGCGGAACTGGCGCTCGCCGATGCGGGCCTGAACGTGGCGCTGCTCGATCCCGAGCTGATCGGCATCGCCCTCGGCAGCGGCTACGGCTGTCTGGCCACCAACGCCGACTATCTGGACGGCATCCGCGACCGCGGTGCGCGGCGCGGGAATCCGATCATCTTTCAGAACACCGTCTCGAACGCCGCCACCGGCTACATCTCGCTGGCCAAGGGCATTCGCGGACCGAACGCCACCATGTGCTCGGGCTGGGTGGCGGGACTGGAGGCGCTCGACTTCGGCGTGCGCCAGATCGCGGACGGCCGCGTGCAGACGATGATCGTCGGCGGCGTGGACCAGCTCTTCCCCGCGCTCGTGGACGGACTCTCCGGCCGCCTCACGCAGCTCAGCGAGGGCTCGTGCTTTCTCGTGCTCGAAGAACTGGAGACCGCACGCGCCCGCGGCGTGCGCATCTACGCGGAAGTGGTTGCCGGCAGTCACACCAGCGGCAGCGGCGCGGCGCAAGAGGAAGCGCTGGCCGAGGCCATCTCCATCGTGCTCCTGGAGTCCGGCCATGTCGCCGAAGACGTGGACATGATCGTCTCCGGCAGGAACGGCTCGGCCACCGACTCGTGCGAGACGCGCGGTCTGGCGCGCGCGCTCGGTCCGACCCAGGCCCGCGTCTGTGCACCCAAGCGGATCCTCGGCGAGACCATGGGCAGCGGCGGCTCGTTCGCCGTGGCCGTGGCCGCGCTGACCCTCGAGTGCGGACAGTTGCCGGCGACGCTGCAGATCGCCAGCGAGTACGCCGCCGCGCGTCCCGAGCTGGTGCTCGTTCCGCTGCTGGGCAACGACGGCAGCGCGGCCGCGACGCTGCTCCGGAGAGTGCGATGAGCGCGCTGCGAGCGACCCTCACCATCACTCACGACGAGCTGTTGCGGCTCGTTCCGCATCGCCCGCCGATGCTGCTGCTGGATCGCATCGACGAGCTGGTGCGCGGCGTTCATGGCCGGGCCACGAAGCTGCTCACCGAGCCGCTGGCCAGCACGCTGGTCATCGACGCACTCGGTCAGGTGGCCATCGCCGTCCTCTCCGTCGAAGGAGCGCGCGAGGCGGCGGTCTGGTATCTGGCCTCCCTCGAAACCCTGGAGCTCGGTCTGCCCGCGCGGACCGGCGAGACGCTGCACCTGGAAGCGAGCGTCGATCGCATCTGGAAAACCACCGCCCGCATGACCCTGCGCGCGTCCGTCCCGCGGGGACGTGACGTCGTGAAGGGAACGATGGTGCTGTCGAACCATCACACGTAGCGGTTGGCGGTTGGCGGTTGACGGGGGACCGGACCCCGCCACCGGCGACTGCCACACAGCCACCACGATTTCCCGCCAACCGACAACTGACAACCGACAACCGACAACCGAAAGGAAACCAATGTTCACCACAGACATCTTCAAAGGGCAGGTCGCCCTCATCACCGGGGCCGGACAGCCGTTCGCCGACGCCCTGATTCACCGCTTCGCATCGCTGGGAGCGCAACTGGCGCTGGTGTACGAGAAGCGCGACGAAGAAAAGGCCCTGGCCGTCGAGGCACCCGCAGGGACGATCCGCAGGGAGTGCGACGGGAGCGACTCGCAGGCCGTGAAGACGGTCGTGCGTGCCATCGCCGCGGAGCTGGGACGGATCGACGTGTTGATCTGCGCGGCATACGACGGCGCGGCGGAGTCTCTGACCGAGATCGCCATCGACCGCTGGCAGCGGGCCATCGACGCGCAGCTCTGCAGCACGATGCACTTCAACCGCGAAGTGATCCGCCCGATGATGCGCAACAAGTCGGGCCGCATCATCAACGTCATCTACGCGCTGGCCGGCCCCATCGGGAACGTGGCCTCGCGCGGCGTGGCCGCGTTGACGCGCACGCTGGCCGCGGAGCTCGCGCCGCAGGGCATCTACGTCAACTGCATCGGCGTCGGTGAGCTCGAAGAGCAGGGCGCCAATCACGATGGGGTCAAAGTCGTGCGCCAGACCACGTCCATCATCCGCAGCGCCGCCCCGCTGGGCCGCCTGGGCCGCGTCGATGAAGTCGCCGAGGTGGCGGTCTTCCTGGCCTCGCCCGCGGCGCGGCTCACCAGCGGTCACACCATGCCTGCTTCCGGAGGAATCTACCCATGAGCAACACACGACGTTTCGAGAACATGGTGGTCATCGTCACCGGCGCTTCGCGCGGGATCGGCAAGGCCATCGCCCTGGCCTTCGCCACGGAAGGGGCGGACATCGTCCTCAACTACGCGAGCAACCACGCCGCGGCCGAGCAGGCCAAGGCGGAGATCGAGCAGTGCGGCCGGCGTTGTGTGCTGGTGGGCGGCTCGGTCGGCGATCCGGCCGTGGCCACCAGCCTGGCCGCGGCGGCCATGCGTGAGTTCGGACGCATCGACGTCCTGGTCAACAACGCCGGCATCGCCAAGGACGGGCACCTGATGATGCTCTCCGAGGAGACGTGGAAAAACGTCCTCGATGTGAACCTGCACGGGATGTTCTACTGCACGCGCGCCGTGCTCGACGCGATGATCGCGCAGGGCAGCGGCGCCATCGTGAACATGTCCTCCAGCGCCGCCCTCCGCGGCCGCGCCGGACAGGTCCCGTACGCCGCCACCAAGGGCGCGGTCATGGGCCTGACCAAGCAGTTCGCCAAAGAAGTGGGACCGTTCGGCATCCGCGTCAACGCCATCGCACCGGGGTTCATCGACACGGAGATGGTGGATGGACTGCTGGGCCGCCCCGGCGTGCGCGACGCCTTCATCGCCGCCACCCCGGTCCGCCGCATCGGCGCCGTCGAAGACGTGGCCGCCACCACGCTCTTCCTGGCCTCCAGCGAGAGCGCCTACATCACCGGAGAGGTGACGGCCATCAACGGAGGGCTGCTGCTTTAGGGAGCGCAGGCATCCTGCCTGCGCTGTCTCTTGCGGGCAACGTGCGAGCCGGCACACGTGAAAAGCAACGAAGAAACGAGGAACCCATCATGACCAAGAAGAACATCCTGCTCGTCGGCGGCTCGAATGTGCCCGCCGTCTGCCGCGCGGCGTCGCGGCGGGGACTGAACATCATCGCCGTCAATTTTCCGGAGTCGTTCCTGCGCGTCGAGCCCGATCCGGCCTTCATCCACATCGAAGGGGTCGACTTCACGCAGGTCATGCCCACCGTGCGGCGGCTGATGGAGCTGCACGCCCAACTCGGCTTCGTCGGCGTGGTGGCGGTCTCGGAGTTCGGCCTCCTGCCCGCGGCCATGGTGGCCCGGCAACTGAGCATGCCCGGCACGCCCCTGGCCGTCGTGCAGAACGTGCGCGACAAGGTGCGCATGCGCCGCACGCTCGAAGAGAAAGGCCTGGGACAGGTGCGTTTCCGCGGCTGCTCCTCGCTCGTCGAGGCGCAGGAGTTCTTCGACGGCATCGGCGGCCCGATCATCGTCAAGCCGGTCATGGGCACCGGCAGCGACGGCGTGAGCCGCGTCGATGAAGCCGGTCAGCTCGACGCGGCCTGGCAACTGGCCGGTGGCGCGCGCGCCTTCGGCGGCGTGATCTGCGAGGAGTACATCGACGGTCCCGAAGTGAGCGTCGAGGCCTACATGAGCGGTGGCCGCTTCGTGCCGGTGGCCATCACCGACAAGCGGACCAACGAGCGCTTCCTCGAGACCGGACACAGTCAGCCCACGCTGCTCTCCGCGGCAGTGCAGGAGCAGATCTTCGCCGCGACCCACGACGTCCTGCGCGGCCTCGGCGTCACGGACGCCGTCACACACACGGAGATGCGTCTCTCGTCAAAGGGCCCCGTGCTCATCGAGACGCACACGCGCATGGGCGGCGACTTCATCGACGTCCTCACCTACGAGACCACCGGCGTCGATCTCGGCGACGTCCACGTGGCCCTGGCCCTCGGCGAGACCCCGGACGTCCGGCCGCGCGAGCTCAATCAGGGCGCCGCGGTCCGCTTCGTCACCGGTGGCGAAGGAACGGTCACGTCCGTACAACTGCCGAAAGCGGATGCTGCGCGTGGCGTTCACGAAGTGCGCGGGTATGCCGAGGCAGGCGACCGCACCACCGGACGCAGCTCGTCGCTGGACCGCCTCGGGCACGTCATCACCGTCTGCGCCACTCGCGCCGAGGCCGATCGCCTCGTCGACGAGGTCGTGGCCGAGTGCCGGTTCGTCATCGACGCGTCCACCCAGGCGGCCGCATGACCACGAAAAACATCATGATGGTCGGTGGCGCGACGGTGCCCGCTTTGTGCCGCGCTGCTTCGCGCCGCGGACTGAACATCATCGCTGTCTGCTTTCCCGAGGCCTACGAGCGAGGCGCTCCCGATCCGTCCACCATCCACGTCGAACCGGTCGACTTCAGCCGGGTCATCCCCACCGTGCGTCGCCTGCTCGAGCTCCACAAGCAGCTCGGATTCGAAGGAATCGTCGCCGTTTCCGAGTACGGACAACTCGCCGCGGCCATGGTGGCGCGTGAGTTGGGAATGCCCGGCACGCCGCTCCATGCCGTGCAGAACACGCGCGACAAGGCGCGCATGCGCCGCACCCTGGCCGGGAAAGGCCTCGGCCAGGTTCGCTTCCGCGCCTGCGCGGACGTGGGCCAGGCCCATGAATTCCTGGCCAGCTTGGACGGATCGATGATCGTCAAGCCGGTCATGGGCACCGGCAGTGACGGCGTGAGTCGCGTGACCGACGCCAGCCAGTTGGCCGCCTCCTGGGAACTGGCCGGCGGAGCGCGCTCGTTCGGCGGCGTGATCTGCGAGGAGTACATCGACGGCCCGGAAGTCAGCATCGAAGCCTACCTGTCCGGCGGACAGTTCGTGCCGGTGGCCATCACCGACAAGATGATCGACGAGCGTTTCCTGGAGACCGGGCACAGCCAGCCCTCGCTGCTGCCGGCCGCAATGCAGGAGACGATCTTCAACGCAACGCACGCCATCCTGAGCGCCCTGGACATCACGGACGCTGTCACGCACACGGAGAT
>JBDTOZ010000201.1:0-30976 GCA_039932995.1 Acidobacteriota bacterium
CTGGACGGCAACAGTCTGGGCCTGAAGAACCGCACCGACGTCGTCGCGGCGATGCATCAGTTTCTGATGACGAATCTCAAGCCCGGCGATCAGGCCATGATCGCGAACTGGAGCGGCGGCTCTCTCAGCGTCAAGTTGCCGTGGACCAGCGATCCCGCGGCGATCGAGGCGGTCGTGAAGCCTCTGGCCAGCGAGGTGGGGGCGGCCGAGGCGATGCACGCGCAGAAGCGCGAGGTTCTTCGGCTCCTCCGAGAGCTGGAGAAGCAGGCCCGGGATCGCGAGCTGTACCAGAAATGTGATCCGAGCAGCCTCGTGACCTACGAGGGCGTCGAGGCGCAGGTCCGCGCTTTTGCGGAGAGCATTCGCCGCGACATCGGACAGTCGGTCTCGGCCATGACCAAGCTCCTGGCGTCGCTCTCCGGCGTCGAGGGCAAGAAGGTCCTGATCCTGGCCACGGAGTCTCTCCCCACCCAGGCCGCCGCGGAGGTCATTCAGGCCTTCGAGAGCATTCGCCAGCGGGCCATCGCCACGCCGCAACCGCTGGTCGTGGCCACAGCGTCGACCGAGGCGGACGGCGGGGTGGGGATTACCAGTCTCGGCGATGGAGCCCGCACCGCCACGGCGTTGGCCGACGTGAGCTGGTACAACGTGACGCCACTCGTCGAAGGACTCGGGCGCGCGGCGAACGCCACGGGCGTGACCGTGTATTCGATCAATCCGAAAGGAACGGAGAGCGGCGAAGCAGGAGCCGAGCGCCAGGACGTGGCCGACGTGAGCGTGGACTTTGCCCGGTCCGCGCAAGCGCTCGACGGCGTGAATATGCTCGCCAAACAAACCGGAGGCGTGGCCATGATCGGAGCCTCGGCCGGCGACGCACTGGCGCGCCTCGCCAAAGACCTCAGTTCCTATTACTCCATCGGCTATCGCTCCAAGCCCGGCAAGTCCGCGGAGCGGAGAGTGGAAGTGAAGGTCAAGCGGCGCGGCGTGACGGCGCGCTATCGGAACAGCATCTACTACCGATCGCTGGACACGGAGATGTCGGATCACGTCATCGCCAACCATCTGCAGCCCGATTTCCCGAACGAGCTGGGGATTGCCCTGCAGGCGGATCCCGTGACCACGGACGGGGAGCATCGCCTCGTGCCGATGCGCGTGATCATCCCCGCGGACAGCCTCACTCTCCTCCCGGACGCGGACGGGAACGTGACCGGCGGGTTCTCGGTGTTCACGTCGGCGGGCTCCGCGGACCTCGGCGGCACCGGCGTCAATGTGCAGTCCCAACAGATCAAGTGGCCGGCCGCGCAGGCCTCGCAGATGAAGGGCCGGCGCATCGGATTCGCGGTGCAGGTGCCGATGGACAGGAACCCGAAGCAGATCTCGGTGGGCGTGGTCGACCACGTCTCGCAGGCCCAGGGCTTCGCGATGATCAAGATCGCCGCGAACTGAGGGCTCTCACATGGGGAGCGAAGCGAATTCGCTTCGCTCCCGTTCTCGTCCGGCATCTCCGCCAGGTGCCCGAAGAAGGCGGCTCGTTCCGACCTCGCCGACCTCACATCGACTCGGATCGGCAATGGCTTGTGCAGAGGTCTTCATCGACATGACATCGTTAGATTGCGTCCGCACTTCCGCGTCGTGTAGGCTCGCACGAAGCCTTGATTGACATCGAAGAGCTCAGTTACTCGTATCCCCGCGCAACCGCACCCGCCGTGGACAACCTCTCCTTCCACGTCCAGCGGCAGGAGATTTTCGGCTTCCTCGGTCCGAGTGGCGCAGGGAAGAGCACGACCCAGAAGATTCTCATTCGCCTGGTGCGTGATTTCAGCGGCACGGTGCGCATCTTTGGACGAGACGCCCGCGAGTGGGATCGCAGCTACTACGAGCACATCGGCGTTTCGTTTGAACTGCCGAGCCACTACCTGAAGCTCACGGCGGTGGAGAACCTCAGGCTGTTCGCCGCCCTTTACAGTCGAGAGAGCGACGATCCACGCAAACTGCTCGGTGAGCTCGGGCTCGGAGACGATGCCGACCGCCGGGTGCATGAGTTCTCCAAAGGGATGAAGAACCGTTTGAACCTGGCGCGGGCGCTGCTGCATCGACCGGAGCTCCTCTTCCTCGACGAGCCAACCACGGGGCTGGATCCGGTCACGAGCCGCCGCGTTCGTGACGCCATCCTCGAACGTCGTGCCGCTGGGGCGACAGTCTTCGTCACGACTCATGACATGAAGTTTGCGGACGAGATCTGCGACCGTGTCGCATTCATCGTCGACGGACGCATTCGAGTCACCGACTCACCGCGCCAGCTGAGGATTCAACACGGCCGCCGCGTCGTGCGCGTGGAGAGCGGCGCGGAGAACGAGATCGAGACTCACGAGTTTCCGCTCGACGGCCTCGGAGAAAATCGCGCCTTCCTCGACGTGGTGCAGCGCGGCTCCGTGCAGACGATGCACACGCAGGAGACCACGCTCGAGGAAATCTTCATCCGCGTCACCGGGCGAACAATTTCATGAAGCGCGTCGGCGCACTGCTGGTCGCCGATGTCCGGCTGCAGCTGCGTTATGGACTCTACACGGTCAGCCTGCTCATGGTCGTCATCTGGTCGGCGCTTCTCCTCTCGCTCGGATGGCCGCGCCTATCGCCGGCGCTGCTCGCTCCATTCATCGCGATGAACCTCATCATCACGACCTTCTACTTCATCGCCGCGCTTGTATTGTTCGAAGAGAGCGAGGGAGTCCTCACGGCGCTCGTCGTCTCGCCGGTCGCTCCGCAGGAGTACCTCTTTTCGAAGGTGGCCTCGCTCACCACCCTCGCGACCGTCGAGACACTCGTCGTAGTGGCCTTCGCCTTTCGCAAGGGCTTCCAGTGGCCGCTGCTCATTGCAGGCACAGGACTCCTCGCTGCGCTCTATGCGCTTGTCGGATTCCTGGTCGTGGTGCGCCTTCGCTCCATCAACTCCTTCCTGATGCCATCGATGCTATTCGCTTTTCTCCTCTTCGCATCGCTGCTGCAGACGACTACCGCGCCGTGGAACGTGTTGTTGCAACTACATCCCGCATATCCTGCCGTCGCGTTGCTGCGACACGGTGCGCAAGGAGGAGCTCCGTCTCCTGCGGTCGCGATCGCAGCGGGCATCTGGTGTTGCGTCGCGTTCGGGCTCGCCGTACGCGATTTCCGGCGTTTCATCGTGGAGCGCCAGTGAGCAAGTCACTTCTGTTCCGGGCGCTCGCCGGCGCCGATGTTAGAAACATCCGCCGCGATCCGCTTCTCATCTGGATGCTGTGCCTTCCTCCCGCACTCGCCGTCGCGTTCCGCCTGCTGCTGCCGTGGCTTCGCGATCTGCTCCTGCAGCGATGGCTCTTCGACCTCGCGCCCTACTTCCCGTTGATCGCGAGTGGGCTGCTGCTCATTCCTGCCATGATCGGTGGAGTGATCACCGGCTTCATGCTTCTCGACGAGCGGGACGAGGGCGTATGGTCGGCGGTAGCCGTGACCCCGATCTCGCTGGCTCGCTGGCTCGGTTACCGACTGGCGCTCCCGGTCGCCGTCGGAACCATCTTGGCGATTGCAACTTACCCACTGGCCGGCGTCGCGCCGCTCAGGATTGTCGATCTCGTCGCAATCTCGATCGTCGCTTCCTTGCTCGCGCCGATCACGGCGCTCTTCCTCGCGGTGTTCGCCGAGAACAAGGTGTCGGGTTTCGCAATGATCAAGATCCTCAACGCCGTGAACCTCCTGCCGATCATGAGCTGGTTCGTCGAGCCACCACTACGGTGGGTCGGCGCTGCGATCCCCAGTTACTGGCCGATGCGGATGGTGTGGAACGCCGCGTCGGGCCAAGGCTACATAGGCGAGGCCGCGGCCGGCCTCGCCGTCAGTGCGGTTGTCGTCACGCTCCTCGCGCGCCGCTTCGAACATCTGACGCATCGCTGAATGGCGCGGAGCACAGCCATGTGGATGGGAGCGAAGCGAGCTTTCTTCGCTTCGCTCCGTTCAATCCAGCATTTCCGCCAGGTGCCCGAAGAAGCCTTCCGGGGAGAGGCGCTCTTCCCAGAAGCGGCGGCAGGCGTACTGGCGGTCGACGAACTCTCGCGGGGTCAACGCGTCATGGAACGCGGCCACGCGTGCGCCGGCGCTGGGGAGGTCGGAGGCCGGACACCAGACCGTGAGTGTGCTCCACTCGGGTCGTTCAGAGAACGGGACGACGCAGTCAGTGTCGATGATGAGCGGGATGCGTCCCATGCAGAGCGCCTCATACAGGCGCGTCGAGAAGTTGCCGCTTCCTCGCACACAGACCACGTAGTCACTATTGCCGAGGTTCTCCACGAACTCACGCCGCACGCGCTCCCCGGCGTGCGGGTCCCACGCGGACGCCGCGGGGAAGAGGAGGCGCTTCCAGCGGGGCCGGGCGATGCTGCCGCCAAAGTACCCACGGCGCCGGATGAAATTCGTGCGCACGACGCCGCTCCGCTGGAGGTGGTCGAGCACGTCGTTACGCAGTGCGAATGCGGCCCTCTCGTGCGGCGGCTCCTGGCTCCGGCCGCTCCACCGCGACTTCCACGATTGCACGCGCAGCTCCGTGGCCCCGCAGAATCCGACCACCGGCACGGGCGATTTTTCGCGAGGGGTCAGCACGCCTTCGCAGTGATTGAGGAGGAGATCGCCGCTCCATCCGGGCAGCGGCAGCGTGCCCGCTCGCGGATCTGAGCGATAGAGCGAAGGCCGAAAGACGATGGCCTCGGGCAATGGGATCTCTTCCTCCGAATCGGAGTCGAAGAAGACCAGCAGACGCTTGCCCGCACGCTGCACCGCCGCCGCGAACGCGAGGGCGAGCTGTTGAGCGCCGGCTTTCCGGTAGCGGTTCCAGTGAGCCGGCAAGACCGCCACGTCGGCGTCCGCGACGTCGTGGACGAGCTCGAACAGCCGTCCGCCTTCGACCGCGTATCGCTGAAAGCGTCGCGCCGAAAACCACTCGGCCCGCTCCTCGGCCGGGCCCCAGAACGGCCACAGAATCGCGGAGTGTGGGACTCCTGGAGGGAGGAAGCGCGGATCGGAGTAGAGCCGCAACCGGCCTCTGCCGTGCATCGAGACATTGTGCCGTCGGTCCGGCGAGGATGCCAGAGCTGTTTGCCATCTCCACCCTCGGACGCGCATTTCGCGCGGTCTCCCAAAGGAGCGCTGGCGTCTCGCCGGCTGGCGGTGCGGCGTCCCGCCGCGGGTGGGGGACGCGCGGCACAGGCGAAGAAACGCCGCTCTCGCGAGGTGCGCACTTCCTGCGACCGACACGCGGCGCAGGCGAGGACGCCTGCGGGCCAGCCGGCGAGACGCCGGCGCTCCAGGGTCGGACGCGAGTGGTCGTGGAGTGGCTCCACGCGGGTGAAGTCCCCTCTCCCCGCGGCAGCTTCATCGCCGTGGGGAGAGGGTTAGGGTGAGGGGCCATCTCGCGAGAGCCTGGCCGGCTAGAGACTGCGCCCTGAAATGGTCAGAGCGTTCCGCCCAGTCCGATCATCAGGCTTCGTCCGGGCGCCAGCGCGGCATTCGCGTCCGCCGAGCCGGGATAGCGTTTGTCCATCACGTTGCGCAGTTGAAGTCGGAGCTCGACGGCCGGAGTGAACATCCAGCCGGCGCCGAGATCCGCGGTCACGTATCCATCGCGGGACGTCTCCACCGGACCGGGACGATCGTCCTCGCCGACCACGAACAGGTGCACGAAGGCCGAGCCGTGTTGTCCCGCCCAACGCAGTGCGGCATGGAGGTTCGGGGCGGCGATGTCGTCCAGCGCCGCGCCATCGTCCACCGCCTCGCCGCGCGCATACGAGCCATTGATCTGCAAGCCGAGTCCGTGAGGAAGCTCCGAGGCCAGCTCCAGTTCCACACCCTTCACCTCCGCCCGTCCGCGGTTGCGGAACTGGAAGTCGTTCCCGGCGCGGAAGCGCTCCACGAGATCGTGAATGGTGTAGTGGTAGCCGAAGACGGACAGCGAGCGCGCGCCGCGCTGCCACCGCAATGCGCCATCGAACTGCGTGCTCGTCTCCGATTCCAGATCGGGATTGCCCACCACGAACCCGCGTCCGCTCACGCCGCGGAAGTAACGGTCGGAGAGCGACGGCTCGCGAAAGCCGCGAGCGCCCTGCACCGTGGCCGTCAGCCCCGGCGCCACAGTCCAGGCCAGGGCGGCGTGACCGGAGAACGCGGTGTCTTCATGCGAGCGATCCCCGAAGAAGCCGCCTTCGTTGCGAACCGAGACCCGGTCCGCGCGCAATCCGCCGCTCGCCGTCAGTCGTGGCAGGAGCATCCAGTCGCCGAGGGCGAACACACCGGTGCCGGTCTTGCTGGCGTCGTCGATGGAGACCTCGTCAATGCGCGTGGTGGCAGCGCCGGTCAGGTCGAAGTTGCGGACCTCCCCGACCGCACGAAGATTGAACCTGCGGTTGAAATCCGCACCCGCGCGGATGCTGCCGAGGCGGGTCGTGCGCGTGGCCACGGCGCGGAGCGAGGCGTCGTCCGCCTGCACGTCGGAGCTACTGACCTGCCGCGTGGTGGTGCCCACGGGCAGGCGCTCGCGGGTCGTGATGATGTCGTAGCTGCCCAGCGATCCGTTGATCTCCAGCCCCACGGCCTCGAGGGCGGTGCTCTCCCAACTCCCGGTCAGGCGCCGCGACTCCTCTTCCGGATAGAACGTCCGCGTGACCAGCGAGTCCGCGGCGGGTGCGCCGGCGTCACGTCCCTGATTCAACGCCACATTCAGACGAAGGACGCTGCTCGCCATCGTTCGCAGATAGCGCACCGCGCCACCGCGATCTGCATACGCGGAATTGTTGATGGCGTCGCCGCCGCCGGCCTCGCTGCCATTGGAATCCCGCGCGTGAATGAGGCCGGAGATCGCGCTGCCGGGCGTCAGGCTCTGCGAGTACTCGAACCCACCCGACCGCACCTCACTCCCGCCGAACGACGACGTCAACTGATACCGGCCGTGTGACTGGCCCAGCACGGGATCGCGGGGCCGCGCGTGAATGACGCCACCGAAGGCGTCGGAGCCGTAGGCCACCGAGCCGGGACCGCGGGAGATCTCGATCGAGCCGAGCACGAAGGGATCGAGAAACGAAGCGGACGGCCCGGCGCGCCGTTCGGCGGTCAGGCGGGCACCGTCCAGCATGAGCAGCGTGCGGCCCCCAGCCAAACCGCGCACGACGGGCACGCCCGGAGGACCTTCGCCGCGACGGGCCACGCCCGCCACGCGATCGAGCGCATCCACGAGGTGCTCGGGTTGCCGTTCCTCGAGTTCCTCGCCGCCGACCAGAAACGTGCCGGCCGCGGGAGGGGCGTCGATGTTGGGAGCGGCCCCCGAGGTCACCGTGACACTCTCCTGAAACCCGGGGTCCACGCTCAGCTCCTGCATCCCGTCGCCGAGCGTCGCCACCGTGAGCGGCGGATAGATCTCGCCCCGCGTCCCGACGACGATCAACGTCGCCGGCACCTCGGGGTCCGGCAGGAGGTGGAACCGTCCCTCGGAGTCCGTGCGGACGGACCCGTTGCGGCCGGCCACGGTGACGTACACGCCCGCCAGCGGACGTCCGTTCCGATCGATGAGGCGGCCGTCGAATGCCAAAAGCGGGACAGCCGTGAGCAACAACAGCAGCAGGACGCTGGAGCGCCCGTAATGCAGATGCAGTTTCATGAGATCACCCTTCGTGCGAGCCGGCAGCTCGCGCACAGCACGACACCACGCGTCACGCAGGTGCGTCGCGTCGTCATCGTCAATCCGGCGTCGTCGCAGGAAAAACGACGAGACCGGGCGGGGTGCGGGAGATCGGAACGCTAGATGTTGCGGCGCCGGAGGAGGAGCAGCAGGTCGCGCACGACGACGCGGCCTGAGGCCCGGACGTGGCGCGTTCGCGAGGGAGCAAACGTGTGCGCGAGCGACCAGGTCGAAGGCGAGGCCAGCGTGCGCAGGAGTGTGTGGCGCGAGACCTTGCGGGTGGGCGGGACGGCCTGGGCCTGCTGCCCGCGCGGAGCATGGACGTACGCCACCCCGTGTCCCTGGCGATCGCCTGCGGCCCACTCCACGACGGCGGGATCGCCGGGACGGGCCGCTTCGGCCTGGCCCTCCGTCGGGACCGGCAGGACCGAGGGCCACACATCGGAGGTGGCTTCGATCGACAGGTGCAGAGGGAGCTCGACGATCTGTTCGTCGCGCTCATCGCCCATTCGCAGCAGGAGCTTGACGGAGTCCGAGGAGACGTTGGGCACGCGCCACTCGAACGTGCGCAGCTCGATGTCCAGATGCGGCGTGATCCGCGTGGCGTAGTAGTGGCCCCCATCGACGGAGAGGAAGGCTTCCCACTCCTCCACGCCAGCCGGCAGCGGAGCGTCCGGAGTCCAGGTGATCGTGGCCAGCGAGCCACCCTGCAGCACCGCGTTCTGCGCCGGCTCCACTACGCGAATGGGCAGCGCCGCCAGCGCCACCGGACCGCAGAGGGCCAGCGCCACCAAGACCAGCGGGCGCATCCAGGCGCAAATCAGGATCCGGGGCGCGTTCATGAAACGAGCAGGATGCTAACAGGTTGGCGCGGCGCTGTCCGCGATGCTGCTGCGCCCCGGCTTCTGCCTACGGCCGCGGCATGATCGTGAGCAGCGTGTACGTGCCATCCGGGTTTTGGGTGGCCACTACCGCGACGCGGTCGCCCACGCGCACGAAAGGCGGCAGACGCCAGCCTGCCGGCGTCGTGAGCACGAGGTCATGGTGGTCATCGTCGCGGGTGATCACCCAGCGCGAGCCCTCGACGGATTTCACGACACCGGTGAAGGTGATGATCTTCGGCGGCTCGATGGACTTGATGATGGAGAGCGCGACCTTCGCGTTCGCGGTATCGACCGAGTACAGCACGTCCACCCGGTCGCCGCTCCTCGGAGAGCCGAGGATGCGGGTGGAGGCATTGACGACGAACGTCGTGTCGGTGTCATGGACCGTGATCACCCACGCATCGGTGCCGATGGATTTGACGACGCCGTTCGCAATCTGCGGACGCGGGGGAATGGGTGCGATGAGCGTGATCCGCGACGCGACGAGCGCGCCACTCACGGCATTCGCTTCCACGATCACCAGCGTGTTGGCCTGAAGCCCGCTCATGGACGCGCGATCGCCGAAGTTCACGAACGTCGTGTTTGCGTCGACCTTGATGGTCCGATTGAGAAGGACGAATTGCTTGCCGGCCACGTCCACACTCTGCGTCGTGCCGGTCAACGTCACGTCGGCGTTGCGCAGGATGGCCACATTGGTGGCCACGAGAGGCCCGCTCGAGCCCGCGACCGGCTCCTGCAGAGTGGCCGCGATCAGCGCCCCCGGCTTGACGTCCGCCAGCGTCGCCGGACCGTCCCCGCGGAGGATCCTCGCGCCACTCGCATCGATCGTGACCAGCCCACCCGCCAGGCGAATGAGGTTTCCCTCCACCGTGGCCACCTCCCCCGTCACACTCGCACCACCGGCAAGGCGCGCGTCGTTGTCCCGCCCGGACAGCACGGCGCGATCCTTCGCGAAGATGGAGAAAGCCAACAGCAGCGTGACGAGGGCAAGGGCGAGTTTCCTGGACATGCGAATAAGTTTACACCAGCCCTTGGACCGCGGTCACTTCACCGCTGCGCGGCGCTACCACACCTTCACACGCGCGGCGGGCGCGAGGTAGAGGCGTTGCCCGGGACGGACGTCGAAGGCCTCGTACCACGCATCGAGATTGCGCACCGTGGCGGCCCGGTCATCTTCCGGGGCGTGATTGTCCGTGGCCAGGAGCTTGCGGAGTGCGGCCTCGCTGGTCTTCCTGCGAAGGGTCTGTGCATAGGCGATGAAGAACTCCCGATCCTGCTTCCGGACAAAGTCCGCGTCCGCCGCCCGGCTGCCCAGCGTCTGGCGGTAGGCGTCGAATGCGGCGGCCAGACCGCCCAGGTCGGCGATGTTCTCGGTCAGCGTGCGCTGGCCGTCGACCGCAACTCCGGGCAGTGGCTGGGACGCCGCGAACTGGTCGACGAGCGGTTGCGTGAGGGCCTGGAAGTGCTGCATGTCGTCGTTCGTCCACCAGTGTCGCATCCGATGCTCGGTGTCGTAGTCGGCGCCCAGCACGTCGATGTAGTGCGTGAGATCGTGCGCGATGAGCGCGCCGACCGAGCCGTAGGCCGCGGCATCCGAGGATGCGTGGTCGTACTTGGGAGCCTCCAACAGCGCGGCCGCCATGACGTACGAGTTCTGCTGGAACACGAGCAGTGCGCCGACCCGCTGCGGGGGCATGGCCCAGAAGTGCAGGTTGACCGGCTGACCCAGGCGGGCCACCTCCCTCATGGACGCGCCGGCGGAAACGCGCAACAGATTGCCCAGCGGGTCTTTCGGATCCACAGTCAGCGCGGAGTCGTCCTCCCAGGCATCGGGATAGCCGAGGCCGACGTACAACGTCTTCAGCTTCTCCAGCGCGCCGGCCTTCGTGGCCGGCGCCATCCAGGTCGCGGTGGCAACCCGCTTCATCAGCGCGGCGCGAACGTTGTCGGAGATTCGCTGGAGGCGGGCCTTTTGCGCTGCGGGGAAATGGCGCTCGGCGTACAGCCTCCCGATGGCGTCGCGCATCGCCCACTGCGTTGTGGCCAGCGCGCGATCGGCGCGGGAAGTCTGCGGATCGGCCCCGCTGGCGCTACGAAACGCCTGGGCCTCGGCGGCGAAGGCGCGCGGCAGCACGTCCGCAAATTCGTGGAGGGCGTGAGCGCGCAGGTAGTCCTTCCAGGCCTCCAGCGGTTGCGCCGCGACCTGCGCCGCCAACCCCGTCACGGCGGACGGCTGCCAGACCACCAGCTCCTTCTCCCCCGCTAACCGCGCCTGTCCCAGGAAGAGCGCCCAGTCCATGCCCGGAGCGCGCTGCACAAAATCAGGTCGCGTCCACACTTGATCGGCATTGCGGTCATTCGCCGACTCTGCCTGCGTGGCGTGGCTCGCCGCAAGCGCCGTTTCCAGCGCCAGCACGGCGCGCGCGCGTTCGTCCGCACGGTCAAAGCCGGCGAGCGTGAGCATCGTCCGGATGTGCTCGCGGTACCGCGCGCGCAGCGTTTCTTTTTCGGGGCCGGCGTCGAGATAGTCCGCGCGGTCCGGCAGGCCCAACCCGCCCTGCACGAGGAATGCGACGTTGTTCTTCTCTCCATGGATGCTCTGCGTCACGGAGAGCCCCAGCACGCCGGCGGATTCGAAGATGCCCCATCCCAGCGGGTCGACGTCGGCGCGCATTTCGCGACCGAGCAGACGGGCGAGGTCCGCCTGGTTCGCCACCTTCTCGATCCGCTTAAGCAGCGGCTCGAGCGACGCGAGACCGCGACTCTCGATGGCGGCTTCGTTCAAGTAGGCAGCCCGAAAGTCTGCCACCTTGCGCGCCGCCGAACCAGCCGGTGCGGCCGCGGCCTCGTCCAGCAGCACCAGGACGCGACGGCGCGCTTGCTCTTCGAGCTCGTCGCGGGCGCCCCATCGCTCCTTGCCCACGGGAATGGTGGTGGCCTTCAGCCAACCGCCGTTCGCGTAAGCGAAGAAATCGTCACCGGGAAGGACGTGCGGATCCACCGTGCTCTCCAGCCGCACCGGCATCCGGCCACCCGCCTCCTGTGCGGAAGAGGACCACGGCCACGACGAGAAAACTCCGATCGCGAGCACGAGAAGCGTGCTCCCGGTCCTAACGCGAAACCGCGTGTGAGGCGCGTCAACATGCACTGGCAATCTCCCCCGCTCGAGTCATGAAGCGAATCGGAACCTTTCCTCACTCATGACGATGGCGAAGATAGCGGCCGCCCGAGCCCCTGTCGCAGCGCCAGCCGACAACGTTCAATCACTTTCGGACATGGGCCCTGCACATCGGTGACAACCGTGCATCACTTTCGGACCATGGCCATCGCGGGCACGCGGACGCTCGCAAACGGAGCTATGGTGATGCGCAAGCCTACTCATGATCACGCGCGCGCAGCTCATCGACGTCCTCTTCGTCATCGTGCCGCATTCGCTGCTGCTCGACATCGCCGGGCCGGCGGAAGCGTTTCGCCTGGCCAACCAGCATCGTGAAGCGCGTGGGCTGCCTCCGCGCTTTCACCTGCGCTTTGCCGGACCGATGGCGACCTTGGCGACGTCGGTGGGCCTGGCGCTGGGCGACCTCGCTTCCCTGCCGGAGCAGTTCGACGCGCCGACCTGGGTGGTGGTGGTCGGTCAACCGACCGCTCACGTGACGCAGGTGACGCCGGAGCTGGCGGTCACCGCGCTGTGGTTGAGCGAACGCCTGCGCGACGCCCTCTCCGATGCGGACTCACCGCACCGCCTGGTGACCATCTGCTCGGGCACGCTGCTCGCGGCGCGGGCGGGGCTGCTCGCCGCGCGACACTGCACGACGCATCACGAGTTGCTGCCCATGCTGCGCACGCTGGCCCCGCGGGCGCAGGTCATCGACAACCGAGTCTTCGTCGTGGACGGCCCGGTCGCGTCGAGCGCGGGCATCACGGCGGGGATCGACGTCGCGCTGCATCTCATCGCCGGGGAGTGTGGGGAGGCGTTGGCGGCGAGCGTGGCCGAGGACATGGTGGTGTACCTGCGACGCTCCCCGCGCGACACCGAGCTGTCCCCGTTTCACATGCACCGCCGTCACCTCCACCCCACCGTGCACCGCGTGCAGGACGCCATCGTGTCCGAGCCGCAGCGCGACTGGGACATGACCTCGCTGGCGCAAGTGGGACATGCGGCCGAGCGTCACCTGTTGCGTCTCTTCATCGACCACGCCGGCATCTCTCCCCTGCACTACCTCCGCTTGATCCGCCTGGAGCGCGCCCGGCAGTCCCTCGAGTACGGCGCCACCGTCACCAGCGCCGCCGCCGTAGCCGGCTTCGGCTCCGACCTGCAACTGCGCCGCGCCTGGAGCCGCCAATGGGGCGGCTCCCCCCGCGACGCAACCCGCGCCGCAGCCAAACCGCGCGCCCGCGAGGTGTGAACCTCGAGTTTCTTCGCGAGACGCGAAGATTCCCCGCCGCCGTAGGCGGCATCAGAGCACTAGCACCCGGCTTCAGCCGGGTGACGGATGAGGCCCATGAGTCAGCCCGCGTAGCGGGCGATAGACTCACGCGACCCGTTCCTGTCGCCCGCTACACGCGGGCTCATGCAAAATACAGCCTTCTCCACCCGGCTGAAGCCGGGTGCTATCGGCTACCGCCGCCTACGGCGGCTTGGTTGCGGCTCCGCTCTCTGTGTCTCTGTGCCTCTGTGGTGAATGCTTTCAGTTCAGAAATGCCGCGAACGGGCACGGCCTGCGGCCGCGGCGACCAGCGCCATGACGAGGAGCAGTGCCGCCACGACGAACGTGAAGCGCATGCCGGCCGCGATCGCCTCAGGACGCGCGGTCATGATGTTGGTGGTCGCGGCGCCGAAGGCGAAGACGCTGCCCATGACCGAGGCTCCGGTGATGAGGCCGAGGTTGCGCGAGAGATTGAGCAGGCCGGAGACGACGCCGCGCTGGTCCGGTCGAAGATCCGCCATCACGGCCGTGTTGTTGGCCGCCTGGAACAGCGCATAGCCGGCGGTCATGACCACGAGCGGGACGACGTAGCCGGCGACACCGAATCGCATCGGCAGCATCGGCAGGATCGACGCTCCGGCCGCCATGGCCACGAGTCCGGCGACGGTCATGCGCTGTGCGCCGAAGCGGTCCACGAGGCGCCCCGCGGGCACGCCCGTCAGCGCGGCCACGATCGGACCGACCGACAACACCAGTCCGACGCGGGCCGCGTCGAGTGCGAGCGCGCCGGAGAGATAGAACGGGCCGACGACCAGTGTGGCCATCACCACCGTCGTGACCAAGGTGCTCATCACGAAGCCGGCGCTCAGGAGCGGGTCCCGCAACAGCGCCAGGCGGATCAGTGGCGATCCCACCCGCGCCTCTGCAAAGACGAACAGTCCGGCGCCACAGACGGCCGCGAGCAACAGAGCCGCGTTGAACAGGCCGAAATGGCCGCGCCCCATGGTCATGGCCAGTGCATACGCCGCGAGCGTCAACGCCAGCAGCAGCGTCCCGACAGGGTCGAAGCGAACGCGCTCCGTCCCGCTTCGCGGGAGATCCGCAGGCAGCGTGCGCTGTGCGAGCAGGAGAGCGGCCAGACCCAGCGGCACATTCACCAGGAAGATGGCCTGCCATCCGAGGCCGGCGATGAGGACTCCGCCGAGCGTCGGACCGAGCGCGGTGCCCGCGGCGGACATCGTGCCGAGCAGCCCCATGGCGCTGCCGATCCTCTCCTTCGGCACCGTCTCCCCGACGAAAGCCAGCGTCAGCGCCATCATGACCGCAGCGCCCAGTCCCTGCACCGCGCGGGCCGCGATCAGCAGCCCGAGCGTCGGCGCGAGGCCGCACAGCACCGAGGCCACGGTGAACAGCGCGATCCCGCCCAGCAGCAGCCGGCGCCGTCCGAGGAGATCCCCCAGCCGGCCGGCGCTGACGATCACCGTGGTGATGGCCAGCAGGTACGCCAGCACGATCCACTGCACCTGCTGAAACGACGCCGAGAACGCGTGCGCCAACGTAGGCAACGCCACATTGGCGATGCTGGTGCCGAGCGATGAGAGAAGCATGGAGAGCGAAAGGCTGACGATCGCCCACTTTGCTGTCCGTGCGGATGGTTCGGTCTGAGTGGCGATCGTAGTCGTGAAGGTGGTCATGGTTCTCGTTCCTCTCACCGGCTGCGGCGAGGACCGCGACTCGCGGCATCACTCCGAAGCTCAGTGATGGCAACGTAGGGCCGGACCGGCCGCGGCGGAAGAAGCGCCACTTGCAGTTCATACGTGCGTTCGACGCCATGTCGTCGATGCTGAGCAAAACCTCTCCTTCCTGAAGAGCGTCCTCGCCGGATTTCATGCGCGTTCGATTCCCCGGTGCTATGGTCGCCGGATGTCCAGGCCCGACCTGAACCTGCTGGTCACCCTCGATGTGTTACTCGCGGAAGGCAACGTGGCGCGCGCCGCAAAGCGGCTGCGGCTCAGTCCCTCGGCGATGAGCCGGGCGCTGGCGCGACTGCGGGAGACGACCGGCGATCCACTGCTGGTGCGGGCCGGACGCGGCCTCGTGCCGACGCCGCGCGCGCTCGAACTGCGCGAGAAGGTCCGTCAGCTCGTGGAGGAGACGGAAGCGGTGCTCCGTCCCGCGGAGAAGCCGAACCTCAGGGCGCTCGTGCGCACGTTCACGCTGAGGACGAGCGAAGGCTTCGTGGAAAACTTCGGCGCCGCCCTCATTGCGCGCGTCACCGAGGAGGCTCCGGGCGTGCTGCTGCGCTTCCTGCAGAAAGTCGACAAAGAGAGCGCCCTCCTTCGCGACGGCACGGTCGACCTGGAAACGGGCGTCGTGGAGAACACGAGCGGACCGGAGGTGCGCGCGCAGGCGCTGTTCCGCGACCGCTATGTCGGCGTCGTGCGTCAGGGACATCCGCTGACGGATGGCGAGCTCACCCCCGCGCGCTATGCTGCCGGAAGGCACATCCTCGTGTCGCGGCGCGGCCTGGAGAAGGGAGTGATCGACGAAGCCCTCGTTCCCTTCGGACTGGAACGACAGATCGCCACCATCGTCAGCGGCTTCGCCACAGCCCTGGCCCTCGCCCGCGCCTCCGACCTCATCGCCACCGTGCCCGAGCGACACACCGGAGTCCTCCGCACCGGGATGCACAGCTTCCCCCTCCCCTTCCCCACCCCGGAGATTACGGTCTCCCTCCTCTGGCACCCCCGCATGCACGCCGACCCCGCGCATCGATGGCTGCGGGAGCGTGTCCGGGAGGTTTGTGGGGAGTTCCGCTGAGAGAGTTGGTTCCACGCGGAGGACGCGGAGGACGCGGGTGCAGCTCTTGGGACGAAAGTGACAAATCCGAAACGCCCAAGTCTTGTGGCTCAGCCTTCCGCGAGGACGCCGACGATCGAGAGGCCACAGCGTCCTTCTCCATCGACCTCAGAGAGACGGCGTCACGAGCGTCACTTCCTGCGTTTCGTTGTTCGTGACGGACGCGAACGCCCAGATCCGCAGGCCGGGGGTCACCGGCACGACCTCGATCCAGATCCGCTCCTGACCGGCAAGCTCCGGCGCCAATTGAAAGTTCCCGACCTCGCCAACGGATGGATAGAGTTGGTAGGTGGGAAAGTCGCGCCGAGTCCGCAAGTGTAGGCGCTCCGCCTTCAGGAGTGTGATGTCGAGATCCAACCGCGAACCACTGTCATCCGGCTGTCGAAAGTAGCGGATCTCCACCTCGGGACTCTCGATCTCCGGGAGCGCGTAGACCCGCAGCGTGTGCCGAAACCAAACATCCAAGGGCACGTTCAGCAAGTACACCGGAGCGTTCGCAATTCGATCCTCGCGGATCACCGGCACCTCGGTGCCGGCAGACTCGGAGGACCGCGAGAGATCACGAATCCGGGACTCGAACGTGACGCGGGACGCATACCGACTGTCCACATGGACGAGTATTGCGCTCTCTGGAAATCCGGCCAGAGTCTGGAACGGCACCGATGGCCAGCCAGGCTCGAGGACACCTCCCAGCGGGCACTGGATGCCGAAGCAGAATGGTCGCGGAACGATGTCGGCATCGACATCACCCGAGTAGCGCAGCCACGTTCGCGCCTGCCAGAGCGATCCGAACGCGCCCGGGAGGTCAGGGGAGTAGACGGGGATGAGAAATCGTGTGTACTCGACCGGCTCGCCGGCGTGTGCGGCCGGAAACACCACCACACTCGTGAGCACCAGGATAGCGGCAATCAAACGCACGAGACCTCCGTACCGCACTGCTGAACCGAACCGTTGACGACAAAAAGCGCGAAATCCTGGTTATTCACTCCACCACCTACACCAGGTACTCCCGGCGCCTGCAAATTCGCGGCTGTCACTGTCAGCGTGAAGGTTCGATTGGATGGATTTGAAAAGCGCGCAGGATCGACGTGAATGACCTCAACATTATTGAGCGTATCGTTCGGTGATGGGCAAAGCGGCCGCCCGCATCCGCCCTTGACCGCCGAATAACCAGTCGCCCAGCTCACATAGTTTCCGTAATAAACGTATCCTTCAGGCAGTGAGGCCCTGAGGTCTAGGTCGTTCTTTAACGCACGAAGGCCACTGTCGCCAGGGTGTTGAACAGCTCCTGGAGCGTCACTCCAGGCGACAACGATCTTTGTGGGCTGTGAAGGATCGCCGACCGTCACCTTGTACGTAACACTCTGCGACTGCTGGAGCACCGTGGTTTGATCTTTACGGCCCCGTACCAATGATGAGCTAAACAAGTTGTCGAGAGTAATTCGACCAAAACCCTGCTGCGCATCAGGCCACGACGCGATGGTCGTACCAGTGTACCGATCGTACCCACCCTTTATCGAGCTGGCCCCAGCGATAAGCATCGCTTTGTACATCGCTGGTGAAGACACGACCGCATATTTGTAACGCAAGAGGGCGACCGAACCTGCCGCGACTGGCGCCGCCCAAGATGTGCCGGACGAACCGTGATATTGCTGGTAGTACTCCTTAGCCGGATCACCGTCCTTCGCACAGTAGTAGTTACCGCTCGCCGGTGCCCACAGGTGGGGGCCCAGCACGAGCGTCGCAGGCGCCACGAGATCAGGTTTGATTCGATTGTCCGCAGTCCCGCGACGGGATCCGTACGCGAGGATGTTGTAACCCTCCGCCTTATGACGCAGCGTCGGATTTGTCTCACCTGGATTCGTAAGGCACGCCGACGTAACCGCTGTATTCTGCCGAATAGATTCAACGCCGCCCACGGTAATCACATTTTTCGCAGTCGCTGGCGCAAGGATGGACGTGGTCGGGTCGGTCAAGACCTGACCAATATTACCAGCCGATACCGTTACAGTGAGCGGAATCTGGGTCGCCCGGTCCGCGTCACGGACGCTGATATCAAACTCACGTGCAGTGATCGTGTAATATCCCGCACTCGCGCCGTTTGGTTCATATTCATTGTTGCTGTGGTTTTGGACCGTAGCGCGGCAGAGCGGCCCCGATGGAATGGCAGGGCAGGGAGATGATGGCGTGTTACAGCGTTGCGTAACCGCCAGACGTGTCCAGTCCTCGACCGAGCCCACCTGTCCACCCGCCATCATGACCGTGTTGCCAATTCTCACGCCTGGTGCAACGCCCAAACCATAGTACAGTTGGCCATAGGCATCGGAATCCTTGATCGCCAGACCGTTCGTCGGCGCTCCCGCTGAATCGATACCAGCGACAGGGTTGCCGGCGATGATGCCCGCCACAATCGTACCGTGGGGTGCTGTAGGTTTGAACTTGGGATCCGATGTGGCGTTGACGGTACCAGTGTAATAGACGACGCGTCCTTTCAGGTCGAGGTGGGGACGGCTTACGACACAGCCTTCGTCAACGCCGGTATCGGCGACGTCGACGACGATACCGCTGTTGGTGAGCGACGTCGGGTTGATTCCGTAGCCAGAGAGCCAGTTGAGATAGTTGGCGTTTGCAAGGGAAGTCGCGCCGGTCAGCGACCAGGTCTGCCGTTCATCGGAGGGTTGCAGCGGAACGTAGGTTTCGACACCGAGGACGAAAGGCTCGTTAAGCAGCGCCCGCGCTGTGCCCAGGTCGGCGCGAATACGTGCGGTGAGCAGGTTCGCATAGGACGAGCGCGTTACAAACCCTCCGACCCGCTGTTCGATGTCCGCTATCGCGGACGCGGTGATCGCAGTATCCGCGATCTGGACATAAAACTCGCCTCGATCAGCTCCGACTGGCGCGAACTTGTAGTCTGGCACATAGGCACCCGTATACTGCACCCAGGGCATACGAGCCAGTGCCGCGATCTGCTCCCGCGTCGCGACAATGACGACCGCACGCTCCGGGAGCGTCTCAACCGGTACGACACCACTCGCGGTGACTGCCGCCTGCCATTCTTGCGTTGCCGGCGCAACGTATTGAAGAAGAAATAGACTCGTGTGCGCTGACGTGGCCAGACCCGATTCGCCGGGACGGATCGTGCGTCTCGGAGTTTGGATGACATCCTCGAGTTCGCGGGGATCGGCACCGGCCGCCGCCATCGCCCGAAGGAACACCTCCCGCGCAGACTCGGGTACAGCTACCGCTTGCGCGTCGGTGCCGTGGTACGTGCTGAGGACACGAGCGCCGCCGCGTTCGACGAGCTCGCGCGTAATGGGAGTGTTCTTTCGAGTGGAATAGACAAGGAACTTCGCGTCGTTGACGACCGGGGCTGCAAAAACAGCCGGACCGCTGAGTGCGAAAACGAAAACTGCCACGAGACGCCATGCTGCGGAGATCCTGTGAGTCATAAGGTCGGTACCCAAAATGGTTTAGAGTTGATGAGACGTCGAGGCCGCGTCTCTGGCTGTCGGCGTAGCGGTACTGAAACGGAGCACCCAGTCAGAGTACGTAACACCGATAAGCGTAATTACATTTCTCCGGCCTACCGGTTCGCCGTACTTCGCTCCCCATTGGAATGCAGGAGAGAATGCCAACTCTGCTGGCAGGACCATCAAAGAGTTCGCAGGTCATCGGGTCGAGTCTCGCGTCGCACGCTTCGGTCGATTTCATGGACTGCTGCGACCGAGATGCACGGGGTTGTCCCACATGGCTTCTGACGATGCGGCGTGAAGCGATCAGTGCAGGTGCCGATTGCTAAGCCTATCTCTGCATTCAACAGAGCCGCACAAAACTACAGAAATGCGTTCTCCCCTTCCCCATCCCGGAGATCACGGTCTCCCTCCTCTGGCACCCCCGCATGCACGCCGACCCCGCGCATCGATGGCTGCGGGAGCGTGTCCGGGAGGTTTGTGGGGAGTTCCGCTGAGAGAGTTGGTTCCACGCGGAGGACGCGGAGTACACGAGGAGTAGATGTTTTTTGTTGGAGCTCCGTCGCGGCGGTGCGTTCAAGGTCTCGATCGCTTGGCGCGATGCGCGAGCGCATGCGCACCGACGATCACGAACCGAACATCATGACGCAGGAATGCGTCGAACAGTTCTTCGAAGTCCTTCGTCGTGCCTGCCATGCTCGGTCATCCACTCCTGCCGCATGCGTTCGAGAACAGCGACGCGCTCATCGGGCGAGACGCGCCTCCAGAACTCCGCATCCGACTCGCTCTCCTCGGCGAACGACGAGCAGCGCGCCAGCCAGATCTCCATGGGTGAATGATAGCCGGGATGACCGATCGGCACGCGGCGTTGGGCGTGAGGTGGTCGTGTGCGCCCCGAACTGCCAGGGAAGCGTCCCTCCTCCGAGGCGTGTTATGGTTTCCGCACGGAGACTCCACCATTACCAAGATCAGAAGAAGGAAGGACATCTACGGTGGCGTCGATCCGCGGTCTCTGCCCGCGTATCCGCTCGTCGAGGCCGCGCATTACCTCGGGCTGAATGCCTCCACGCTCGGCTCCTGGTTCCGTGAGGGAGCGCTGCTGCTGCCGGACGGCGAGGCCGAACAGATGTCGTTCTGGAATCTGGTCGAGGCGTTCGTGCTGAAGGGTCTGCGTGAGGGGCACCGCATGTCGTTCCAGCGGATCCGCGTGGCCATGGGCGAACTGCGCCGGCTGTATCCCGGGCTCTCGCATCCGCTGGCGCAGCTCGACCTGGCGGTGTTGAATCGCGACCTGTACGCCGATCAGGACGGTGTCCTGGTCGACGCCTCGCGCGGTGGTCAGCTCGGCATCCGAGGAGTGCTCGAGCTTTACATGGCGCGGCTGGAGAAGGGTGTGGGTGGTGCCATCCGGCTCTATCCGTTCACCCGGCCGAACCTCGACGCGGCGCCTCAGCTCGTCGCGATCGACCCAGCGGTTTCCTTTGGCAGACCAGTCATCGCCGGCACGTCGATCCCGACGGCCGTCCTGCACGAGCGCTGGAAGGCCGGCGACTCGATTACCGAGCTGGCGGAGGACTACGATCGTCCGGTCGCGGAAATCGAGGAAGCGCTCCGCTACGAAGCGGCGTGAGCCGGAACACGTCTTCTTCATCGACGCCTCGATGGGGCGCGCGATCGGACGACGGCTCGAGGCCGAAGGTCTCCGCGTCGAATTGCATGACGATCATTTCCCGCAGGGCACGCCGGACACGGTCTGGTTGGCGGCCGTCGGAAGCCGAGGCTGGATCGTGCTGACGAAAGACACGCGCATCCGCCACCGTCCCGGCGAGAAGCAGACTCTCCTCGGCGCCCGCGTCCGCGCCTTCGCCTTCACCAGCGGCAACCTTTCCGGCGCTCAGATGAGCGAAGCCATCGTCAAGGCGCTGCCAAAGATGATGGCGCTACTCGCGTCTCACCCACGGGCCTTCGTGGCACGCATCACCGCTGCCTCGGACGTCGCGATTCTTCTTAAAGCGTAACGGCACCGCTCGCCGTGGAAGGCGCGGTGCTGGAGAGGCCCTGGTTCTCGCTTCCCTGCACATGGAGGCATTCCGCGAGAGGGATGTCTTCGGGAGTAAGGCTCTCCCATAGACGATCCATGAGGTTCAACCGCTCCTCCGCGGGAAGCTCGATGATCTCCTCTTTCGTCAGCGTCCGTGCCATGGCTTTCATTCTCTCATACGGGTCCGCCCCCTCATGGCGTCTCCCCCAGCATCTTCAGCGCTCGTTGGGCGTCCGCGAAGTCGGGCTTGAGGCGGAGGGCGGTGCGGAGCTCGCGGATGGCTTCGTCGCGTTTGCCCTGTTTGGCGAGCATGATCCCCCGGCCGGCGTAGGCGGCGGGGTGGTTGGGGTCGGTCTCCGTCGCCTTGCGGTAGTCGGCCGCGGCCGCGGCGTAGTCGCCTTTCATCGCCAGCACGTTGCCGCGCAGGACCAGGCAGGGCAGCGCGTCCGGCTTCAGCTCCAGGCACTTGGTGAGGGAGGCCAGGGCGCCGGCGGCGTCGTTCCCCCGTCCCTGCGACAGCGCCAGGCGGAACCACTCCTCGTGCGTCTTCGGCGTGGCCGCCTGTTGGGGGGCGGCGGGAGCGGCGGCGGGGGCGGCCGGCGGGTCGAGTTTTGTCAGCTCCGCTTGCACGGCGTCGTGCTTCGGATTGAGCTCGAGCGCTTTCCGGAAGTCGGCCCGCGCGAGGTCTTTCTTTCCCGCGGCGGCGTGCAGTTTTCCGCGGCCGAGGTAGGCGTCGGGGCCGAGGACGTAGTTGAACATGCTGTCGGTGGCGGCGACGGCGATGGCCTGGTCGTAATCGGCGATCGCGACCGCGGTCTGATTCTGGCGACTGTAGATGTCGCCGCGATTGGTATAGGCGAGGATCCGCGTGACTTTGTCCGTCGCGTCCGCAACCTCGATGGACCGGCTGTAGTCGGCGATGGCGCGGGCGTGATCGCCCTGCGACTCGTACAGGTACGCGCGCCCGCCGTAGGCGCCGGCCGCCTTCGGATCGAGCTGGATGGCCTTCGCGTAGTCGGCGTACGCGCGCTCCTTCGCGCCTTTGTTCGCGTGCGCGCTGGCCCGGCCGGCGTAGGCCCCGGCGTTGCCGGGCTCGATGCGCAGCGCGTCGTCGTACGCACGAATCGCTTCGTCCCACTGCTGGGCGTTGGCCTTCGTCTGCGCCACTTTCATGTAATCGCCGGCGGAACGCGGCTTGAGCGTCGACAACGCCTCGATGGCCTTCTCGTTCTTCGGGTCGATGGCCAGGAGCGCCTGAAAGTCCGCCGTGGCCTTGGCGCGATCGCCGTTCCCCAGGTGGAGCGCACCCCGCCTCTCCAGCGCCTCGGCGTGTCCCGGCTGCATCTCCAGAATCGCGTCGTAGTCGGCGACGGCCAGCGCGGTCTTCTTCTGAAACCCATAGATCATCGCGCGCAACTCGTACGCGGACAGCGTCGGCCCGTAGCCATCCTCGATGACCCTGGTGAGGTCGGGGACCGCTTCGTCCCACCTGTCCTGTCCCACGAAGAGAAGGGCCCGGCCAAAGTACGCGCCGCTGACGTACACCTCGCCCAAGAAGTCGTCTTTGGCCAGCACGAGGGCCGAGTTGTAGTCGGCCAGCGCACGAGGGGCATCGCCCTTCACGCGATGCACGTCGCCGCGGCCGATCACGGCCAGGATGTCCTTGGCGTCGATCTCCAGCGCTTTGTCGTAGTCGGCGATCGCGGCCGCGTAGTTGTCTTTTTTCAGGTGAGCAAAGGCGCGATCGCGATAGGCCGAGTCATTCTTCGGATCGACCTGGAGCGCCTTCGCGTAGTCGGCGATGGCTCCGTCCCAATCCTCGCCGAACGTGCGCACGTTCCCGCGCTTCACCCACGCCGGGGCGAAGGCGGGGTGTTTCTCGATGCAGCCCGATGCGACCTGCAGCGCCTTGGTGTCGTTGGGCGCGCGTCCCGCCCTCTCCGCGGCGAGGTTTTCGAGCGAGATCTCCAGGTCCACCCCGGCCACGCACTGCTCGGGCGTCTTCGGCGCCCCCTGGGCAAGAAGCGCGACGAACAGTGCAGAGACGAGCAGCGTCGAAGAAATACGGAAACCAATGGTCATGAGAAACCCCTCTCGCTGAATCGCGCAAACGAAGGGAAGAGCTTGTCAGGCTGGAAGTGCGCCGGGCAGGATGCCCGCGCCCCATCGTTCATCGCGTCAAGCCCCTCCGGTACGGAGCCGCGGGCATCCTGCCCGCGGTGGTTAGTCCGGTGGAGCGGTGGACTTGAGTCCACCGGGCACTCGCGAGGAGTGAGCCGTCAGCCGTGTGAGCTTTCTCGCCACGCTCGCGCTCGAGAGCCGCGAAGGGCAGAGGGCCGATCCTCGCGAGAGCGACGGTGGACTCAAGTCCACCGCTCCACTGGTGACGTTCCCTGTCGAGCGAAGTGCTTCCTCTCTGCCACTTCGCGGCGTGCGACAATCCGCGCATGAAAATCACTGTTCAGAAGAATGGCCCGCTCCGCGTCGAAGGCGACGACATCCAGATCCAGGATCCCAGTCAACAGGCCTACGGGCTCGCAGGACGGACCGTCGTGTCGCTGTGCCGTTGTGGATTCTCGGCGAACAAGCCGTTCTGCGACGGCAGCCACAATCATCACGGATTCCAGGACGACCCCCAGGCGCGCGACCTGCCGCCGAAGAAAGTCTGAGCCTTGCAACCCAGCCCCTGCTCGTCGCGGAAAGCTCAGTCGGAGCGTTCGCGATGGAGCCGCCGTCGCGTGGCGCGTGCGTATTGGTCGTCGTAGCGGCGGGCGAAGGGGATGGGGTGGTGTTTGGCGCGGTGGGGCTCCGTCTCGAGCATGATGTTGTAGCCGGCCGCGGAGACGATGCGTGTGGCGCCGGCCAGGAGATGGGTGACCGGGACTGCGTCGATGCGCTCGAACGCGGGCGGCAACGCAATCGTGCTCCGTGTGGCGACGAGCACCGGCTCGGACGACCCTTCGATGCGCCGCAGCTCTTCGGCATGCGCCACCAGCTCCTCCACTTCGTGCGGCGGACCGGAGTGCACGATGAGCCAGTAGGGCGCTTGACGGGGGCATTCGTCGGACGGCGGCGTTCGCAGATCGAGAGCGCTCCACGACGTGGCCTGCGCACGCAGCGCCGTCTCGTGTTCATGCCGGAGTGGCTCGATCGACCAGATCCTGTCGAAGCGCGGGAGCGGCGAAGGCACTTCGCGACGGTAAACGTCCCAACGCAGGCTGCGTGCGACCAGATCCATCGGCACGCCGAAGTCCTCGAGCTCTCCCTGGATGCCGGCAGGGAAGGTGTCGATGATGAGGCGATCGGCGCCGGCAACGGCATCGCGCATCCAGGCGCGGTGGGCCTCGAGGTCTCCTTCGAGAGTGGCCGGCATCGACACGACCGGGAGGTTTCCCGTGACCCGCACGTCGGTGGCGTAGGGCGAGGCCGTGAGAAAGGCGGCATCGCTTGCCAGGCCGAGGGTTTCCAGGACGCGGCGGCCGCGGGTGAGGTGCCCGAGGCCGCCGCCGGGGGCGTAGTAGAGGATCATCGGCCGCGCGAGAGCAGCTCCGCGACGAGGATGTAACGCTCGCGCGCGGGGATGGCCTCCAGCAGCAGGACGCCGTAGGCGCCGGCAGGGACCGCGGAGCGTTTCGAGAAGATCACCTTGCCGTCCGCGGTCTCCACGTCGATCTTCTCCGCGGCGAAGCGGACGTTGCCGAGCTCGCGGTCGCCGGGCCCGACCACCTTCACGCGTTGATCGGCGCGCGCTTTCAGCTCGTAGGGATTCTTGTTCTCTTCGTTGTCGCTGATCTTGATCTTGTCCGGGTAGACCTTCACCTTCCAGCGCAGCGAGCCGTCGGGATTGCGGAGCTTGAATCCCCCCTCATCGCCCGGCTTGATCTCGTAGAGCACGGGGCCGTCATCGAGCGTGTACTTGCGCTTGCCGTTGTCGCGCAGCTCGCCGTACAGCTCCTGCGCCGCGCCGTTCTCCGTGAACGTGATGGTGACGGTGCCGCCCTTCTCGCTGACGTCCGTGAGCTGCGAGCCGGCAAGTGTCGTGGCGGGTTGTGAGGCCGTGGGCGTGGCGGCGGTGGCCGGCGCCTCCGGCTGGTCAACGCCGGCGCTCTCGCCACGACAACTGGCGAGGACCAGCACCAACATCACGGCGGGAATCCCTCTTCGCATCAGCATCCTCCTCTGTCTGTTGCAGCACTTCCAGATAGCGAGCGGTTTCGTCGTGCGCATCGCAATGTCGTCGGGCCACGGACTCCGCGGCGGCGCCCATGCCGCGCAGCTCTTCCCCGCTCGCTCGCGCGGCGCGCCGGATGGCGTCGCCACAGGCATGCCCATCGCCCGGGGCGAAAAGAAATGCGTCGGCACCGTCGGTGAGCACATCGCGCATGCCTCCGGCGGTCGAGGCCAGCAACGGACGCGCAAGGGCCATGGCCTCGATGAGCACATTGGGAAAGCCGTCGTAGTGCGAAGGCACGACCACGAGATCCGAGGCCAGATAGAACGGGATCAACGCATACCGGTCCATGACCGGCACGATGGTGTGCGCCACGCCCTGAGCCTCGAGAATGGCGGGCGACTCCACCTCGCCGCAAAGCAGGAGGTGAAACTCCTCGGCGACGCCCGACCGCACGAGCGCATCGACGAAGAACGGCAGTCCCTTCTTGTTCTTCAGATGTCCGAACAGGCCCAGGATGCGCTTGCCCGCCGCCGTTTCCCGAATGGCCGCGGCGCGGGCCGCATCGGCCGACGTGGCCTCCCAGAGCTCGAAGTCGATGCCGTTGGCGATGACGTGCGGCGCGACACCTTCGTGAAGCGCGGCGATCTTCTCCGCGTGCGAGGCGGTCACGGTGCAGACGGCGGCGGAACGGCGCAAGGCATCATCGAGGACCGCCCGCCGGCGCGGATCGAAGACCCCGGCATCGAGCTCGTTGCCGCGGATCAAGGTCACCAGCGGCTTGTGAATCCAGGCCGCGAAGACCGGCGCGCCGAGGAGTGGAAGGTGGCCGCCGAAGGCCACCACGTGCGTAAGTGCCTGCGCCTGTCCATCGCGTTCCAACTCGTTCCAGACCAGGTTCAGGAGATGCGCGGCATCGGCCTGGGGCGGTACGCGCAGCAGCGAGCCGGAGGAGGTCAGGCGTTTCTCGAAGTGCAGTGCGCGCCGGTCGAAGTGCACGACCTCGAGCCCCACCCCTTCGTGGGCCAGGCCGCGCAGGATCCGGTCGCAGGACTCGCTCATGCCGCCGCGATCGGGAGGATAGGTCTCGGTGAGGACGAGCAGGCGCATGCGGTCAGCTAGCCTCGAATCCGCCCGGCTCGTGGTCTTCGTCGAATTCGGACGTGCCACGATCGCGGAACGAGCTCGTGTCGTCGGAGGTGTAGACCGTGCGCGACGGCCGGTAGCCGCTGCTGCTGTAGTAGGACGAACGGTAGCCGTGCGCCCAGCTCTCGTCGTAGTCCACCTCCTGGCCCGGCTGCGCCGGCTGCGCCGGTTGTTGCGTGGCCGCGCAGTCGTAGCACATGGAGAAGCCGGTCGCCGGTGAGAGGTGGGCCGGGCACATCGACCGGCCACAGTGGGAGCAGGCCGAGGAGGCAGGATTGCCGCAACCGGCCAGAGTGAGGAATCCCTTCATTGCCTCACAGTTCATGCAGTGGCCTCCTTCTTGGTGCGGGCGGTGCGATAGACGCTGGTGATGGCATCGATGAGCGTGCGGGGATCGATCGGATCGAGAGAATCGGTCCGCACGCGCCGCTCGACCTCCACCTTGCTCCGCTTGCCGTCGGCGGAGAGCTCCGCGCCCGCCACGGTAAAACTCTTCGTGCGCAGCCCGACCTGCACTTCGAGATCGCTCACCTTCTTGTATTTCGTCTTCGTCTTGTACTTGCCGCGGGCGTTCTTCTTGGTCATCGTCCGCTCGCGGATGCGGTCGGTCACGGTCCAGGAGAGCTTCGTGCCGTCCACCAGCACTGCCGCGGCCGACATCCACGGATCGCGGTACATCGTGTCGATCACCTTGTGATATCTGCCGTGCTGATAGGGCTTGCTCACGTCCGTCTTCTTGGTCTTGGTCGTGGGCGAGCTCAGATCCAGCCGCAGGTGCACCGGGACCCTCGGGTCGAAGTCTTCGCGGAACAACGTCAGCACGGGCACGGTGAAGGCGCGCAGATTGTTGGAGACGTCGATGCGGCGCAGCCACGAATAGAAGAATCCCGCGGCGAAGGTGGCCACGGCCAGGAGGACGATGACCACGAGAGTGACCGGCTTCCAGCCCGCTTTCGAGAACATCACCATTCCCACGAGCGTGGCCAGGATCATCAGCGCCAGCGTGCAGCCCGTCTTGCGCTGGGCCTTGTTGGCCACCGCGTCGCAGGACGCAAGCGGTTTCAGAAGCGCCAGCAGCTCGCCCGCGGGACGCTTCAGGTCGAGCTTCTTCTCTTTCAGGATCGCTTTCTGTTCAGCGCTCAGCGATCGATAGGTGGTCCATGCGCTCATGGGCATCGGCTCCTCTCTTCAACAGATGGTCATAGACGGCCCGCAGGGCCGCGGTGGAACGTTCCCAGGTGAAGTGCTCCTCGATGGTGTGCCGCGCATTCTCGCCCAACTGCCGCGCCGTGGCAGGATGCTCGAGCAGGATGCGCATGGCCCGCGCGAGCTCGGCCGGCCGCTCCGGATGCACGAGCCAGCCGCTGTCACGGTCGCGGATCAGCTCGCGCACGGGCGGAAGATCCGAGGCCACGACGGCCAGTCCGGCAGCCATCGACTCGAGAATCTTCAGCGGCGCGCACCCTTGCAGGACGTTGCGCGGCGTGTCGGTGAGAGGCGCCACGGAAAGCGTGGCATGGCGCCGCCATTGGGCCAGCTCCGGTTCTTCCAGCGCATGACGCCAGACGATGCGTTCGGCGACGCCGAGCTTCTCCGCGAGACGCGCGTAGGCGCGCCAGGCCCGGGAGTCGTTCGACGCGCAGAGGACGAGGCGCAGCGCGGGGAAGTCGGCCAGGCGTGCGAACGCGCGCAGCAGGGTGTCCAGGCCCTGCCATCGCTGCGCGGCGCCGAAGTAGAGGATGTACCGGTCCGGTGCACCTTCGGGCCGCGGCACGTCCCCCGGCAGATCGGCGCCGTTGGGAATCACGTCGATCTTCGCGGCGGAGACGCCGAGGGAGGCCAGGAACGCGGCGGTGGTCCGCGAGGGGGTGACGATGCGATCGGCGGCGGCGCAGCAGGCCAGTTCCTGCGCGCGGATCTTTTCCAGCGTTCGCGGTCCGACGGAGGGAAAGAGAGAGGGCAGCTCCACGGAGGGGAGCGCATTGACTTCGTAGACGACGGCGTAGCGACGGCGCTCGTTGAGCGCGATCGCGGCGCCGCTCCACGGATCGCGGAAGTGGCAGAGCTCGAGGGACCCGGCCAGCCGGTCGACGTGCGCACCGAGCCAGTGGCCGTAGGCCACTGCCCGCTCGAGGAAGTTCTCGATGGCCAAGGGAAAGCGCACGATCTCGCAGGAGGGCTCCACTTGATGGGCGGGCAGTCCGGGTCCGCCGAGGACGGCCAGCACTCCGCCGCCCATGTGATCGAAGAGGGTCCGCGCGAAGCGATCGATGTGAATCGCTGCGCCTTTCCGTGAGGGGAAACGATCGAACGCCGCGTAGAGGGCGCGGTGAGGGCGCTGGAACATTGTGTGTTGAGAAAGCGGTGGGGATGGTAGCAGACGGGGGCTTCCTCGGAGACGCGGGGACACGGAGGGGATTGTGGGGATCGTGAGGGGGTTTGTGGGGGTTTGAGAAACCGTGTTGTTCGTCACATGTTGTGGGAACGAATCCCGTATGCTCCGGGCACAACGACGAGGTGAGGTATGTGGGGACGTTCGGCGAGCATTGTGGGGATTGCCGTTTTACTGTCCGGTTCCGCCCTTGCGCAGAGTGGGGTGAAGGTGGAGGCCGACGAGATCATGGACAACCGAGTCGGCGCGGAGCTGTTGACCGGCTCCCTGCAGTTGCGGGTGAAGCTGACCGGGACGGGGCTGGAGAAGGCTGTGGCGGCCCGCGTGCTGGTCAAAGAGGCCCGCGATGATCGGGGCACGCAGCTCACCAAGGAAGGGGGCGAGGATCCGCCCGACTTCATGGGCCGCGAGTACAACAACGGCATGGTGAACATCTCGCTCGGTTCGCCGGCGCGCGCGGCTTCTTCGGTGCGCATGAAGGGCGTGGTCGAGCTGTACGTGCCGGGTCGCGATCCGAACGCGAAAGTGAAGATCGACAAGGCGCTGGCCAAGCTCGACGCGCCGCTGTCCAACAAGACCTTGAAGTCCGCCAAGATCGAGATCACGCCGCTCTCCCCTGCCGCCTACAGCGCGAAGGTGAAGGATCGCAAGCTGGACGAGGCCGAGATCGCGAAGATCCGCGCCGAAGGCGTGGCCCGCGGGGTCTCCCAGAAAGAGATCGACCTCATGATCGGCCTGGCCCAGGCCTTGGAGAGCACCGACACTCCGCCCGCGGAAGGCACGGTCCTCCTCTCCGGCCAGAAGAGCGACTTCGATCGCATCTTCAGCGTGGAGATCCTCGGCACGGACGGGCAGCCGATCGACATCCCCGAGCGCTCCAGCAGCACGAGGGGCGACGACACCCTCATGACCCTGGTGCCCCGCTCCCCCATTCCCGCGAATGCCGCCCTGCAACTGGCGCTGCTCACCGACAAGTCGCGCCTGACCTTTCCGTTCGAACTGACCATTGAGCTGCCGTGATGAAGAAAACCATCGCCCTCCTCCTTTTCACCACCTCCGCCGCCCTGGCGCAGAAGCCGGCCGACGTGACCATCCAGCAGGTGATCGATCGCCGCAGCAACGGCTCGTTCGCAGAGCTCTCCATCACGCTGCAACTGCCGAAGGTGATGTCCTCCCAGGTGGCCGCGTCGCGAGTGCTCGTCAAGACGGCCGTCGACGACACGGGACAGAGTCTGATCAATGCGGAGTTGCAGGAGCCGGAGCTGGACGCGAACATGCGCGGCACCATGTCCAGGAGCTCGGAGGACTCGCCGATCCAGGTGTCGATGACGTTGAAGAATCCGTCGCGCAAGGCCAAGAAGGTCGGAGACGTGCGCGGCGAGATCGAGCTGTTCATGCCTTCGAAGGATCCGAACAGCCTGGCCGAGGTGCCGAAGTTCCTGTCGTTCTCGGGGAAGACGCTCAATCACAAGGCGCTCAAGGCAAACGGGGTGGAGATCACGCTGGTCAGCGCCGCCCAGGTGGCCGCGGAGAAAAAACGCATCGGCGACGCCAAGCGCAAGGAATTCAAGGAAGCCGGCTACGAAGACGGCGAGAACCTCGAGCAAATGGTCCAGAGCACGCTCGATTACGCGCTCAGCTTCGAGCCCAGCGACGTGCCGGTGCGCATCAAAGACCCCAACAAGCGCATTCAGCAGATCGCCTACGTCGACGCCGCCGGCGAGGTCAAACAGGTCATGCTGCGCGACGCCGGGGAAGGGCTGCAGAAGCTCGCCACCTGGGGAGATGCCCCGCAGCCGGACTGGAGGCTGCGCGTCAGTCTCAAGACCCCCAAGAACCTGGTGAGGTATCCGTTCGCGCTCAAGGACGTGGTGTTGCCGTAGGGTTGCTGGT